>NZ_JBFBCC010000010.1:67945-328059 GCF_040682955.1 Amycolatopsis sp. NPDC051045 | reverse complement strand
GCGGATGCGCAGGTCGGGCACCCAGAGGACGACCTCGGTCTGCAGCGGCGTGGTGACGTAGGATCGGCGTCCTCGCGAGGTGACGGCCGCTTCTTCATTCCCCGGCCTGGTTCTTCGCGTAGGCCTCGAGGGCGGCCAGCTGGGCCGGGTCGAGGCTCGGCCGGACCGCCTTCCGGGCCGCCTCCAGGTGCGCCGCCGTCACTTCGCGAGCCTCCAGCGACTCGCGCATCGCCGTCAACGCCGCTTCGCGGATCAGCGCCGCGCAGTCGGCCGCCGAGTAACCGTCCAGAGTGGACGCCACCGCGGCGAGGTCGACGTCGTCGGCCAGCGGGGTGTTCTTCGAGGTCGCCGCGAGGATCGCCGCGCGGGACCCGGCGTCCGGCGGCGGCACGTAGACGCGGCGCTCGAGCCGTCCCGGCCGCAGCAGCGCCGGGTCGACCAGCTCCGGCCGGTTCGTCGCACCGAGGACGACGACTTCGCGCATCGGCTCGACCCCGTCGAGCTCGGTGAGCAGCGCCGCGACCACGCGGTCGGCGACACCGGAGTCGGACGACTGGCCGCGGCGCGGGGCCAGCGCGTCGATCTCGTCCAGGAAGATCAGCGCGGGCGAGGCTTCCGCGGCCCGGCGGAACAGCTCCCGCACCGCGCGTTCGGACTCGCCGACCCACTTGTCCATCAGCTCGGCGCCCTTGACCGCGAAGACGTTCAGCGCGCCGGTGCCGGCCAGCGCCCGCACGAGGAACGTCTTGCCGCCGCCGGGCGGCCCGTACAGCAGCACCCCGCGCGGCGGTTCGACGCCGAGCCGGGCGAACGAATCCGGGTACCGCAGCGGCCACAGCACGGCCTCGGTGAGGGACTGCTTGACGTCGGTCATGTTGCCGACGTCGTCCAGGGTCAGCCCGCCGGTGGCCAGGTTGTCCGAAGTGGACATCGACACCGGCCGGACGGTCGCCAGCGCGTCCAGCAGGTCCTGCTGCGAGATGCGCGGCTCGTCGGTGTCGCGCTGGCGCAGCGCCGCCCGCAGCGCCGCGTCCCGGCGCAGCGCGATCAGGTCCGCCGCGACGAAGCCCGGCGTCCGCTCGGCGAGGACGCCGCAGTCGATGCCCGTGTCGAGCGGGACGTCGCGGAGCAGGACGTTGAGCAGCTCCCGCCGGGTCTTCGCGTCCGGCAGGGCCAGGCCGAGTTCGCGGTCCAGCAGGTCGGCGGCGCGCAGCCGCGGGTCGGCCGACTCCGCACGGGCCGTCGTCGCGACGACGGCGAAGCGCTCGCGCCGCAACGCCGCCCGCAGTTCCTCCAGCACGACCGTCGCCACCGGCGGCGGAGTCGTCGCGGGCAGCAGCGCGTCGACGTCGGTGAGCAGCAGGACCGCGGGGCCCTCCGGCGCGCGGATGGCCTCCCGCAGGCGCGCCACGGCGACGTTCGGGTCCAGCACCGCGAGGTTCGGCGCGGCCACCGGCAGCACGCGGATGCCGGCCTCGTGCGCAACGGACCGCACCAGCGTCGCCTTGCCGACGCCCTCCGGGCCGGACAGCAGGACGCCCAGGTGGGCGGGCGCGCCCAGCCGCGCCAGCAGCTCGGGCCGGTGGAAGGCCAGGTCGAACCACTCGGCGAGCTTGCGCGCGGCCGCCTCGGTGCCGATCAGGTCGGCCAGCGGCACGGCCGGTTCGGCGACCTCTTCGGCCGCGACCTCGTCTTCGACGATCTCGGCGTCGATCCACTCCTCGGCCGCGGTCACGGCGGAGGTGCGCACCAGCGCGGTCGCCGTCCGCGGCGTCGCCGGTTCAGGGGTGCCCGGCCGCGCGCCGTCCCGCCAGGTGACCACTGTGGACGGTCCGACCGCCACGGTGCCCGCCGGCTCGGTCGCGGTGACGGTGAGCAGTTCGTTCGTCCAGGTCGCGCCGATCGCCCGCGAAAGCTGGCCGCGCAGACCGGCGGGGTCCGACCCCGGCTGCGGCGCGAGGTCCTGCGGCAGCAGCGAAACGGCGTCGCCGACGGTGAGCACCTTGCCGATCAGGGCGAGCCGCAGCATGTGCGGGCTCAGCGAGACGCTGGCCAGCCGCGACCCCGCGACGGTCACCGTCTTGGCCGCCGCGACGTCGGCCGGCGCGACGACGATCTCCGAGCCCTCGGTGACGCCCAGGTTCGACATCGTGACATCGTCGGTGAGCACCACCCCGGGCATCCCGGTCTCGTCGGCGGGCGCGGCGAGCGCGGCGCTCACCCGGGCCCCGGTGAGGTGGACGGCGTCCCAGGCCCGCAGGCCCAGCGCGTCGAGGACTTCGGGATGCAGCCGGACAACGCCGCGGCGCGTGTCCAGCGCGGACGGCGTGTGCCGGACGGTCAGCGTGATCTGCGGGTGGCTCACGCGTTCACCCTAGCGATCCGGCCGTCCCGCAGGAGCCGATGTCCCGACCGAACCGTGTCGTCCCCTCAAGCACGCGTGTCGTCCACCCAATTACGCGTGTCGTCCCCTCAAGCACGCGAGATGTCCGCCGGAGCACGGCTGATGCCCCCTGGATCACGCCTGAGCCGGAACTCGGAGGGGCGACACGCGTGCTTGAAAGGACGACACGCGTGTCTGGAGGGACGACACGCGTGTCTGGAGGGACGACACGGCTTACTTGCGGCGGAGGCCGATCTGGCGCCAGGAGCGGCGCCGCGGGCCCTGGCCGTTTTGGCTGCCGCGGGGGGTGCGGACCGTCTCGCCGGTGCGGGGGAGGCGGACCGCGCGCATCGCCGCGCCCGCCACCCGGCGGCGCAGCGGGGGACGCAGGCCCAGGCGGCGGGCCGAGCGGGCCCGGCGGATCGCGCGGCGCTCGCGTGCCGGGACCGTCCAGGCCTCCGGGTGCCGGGCCAGCCAGCGGTGCCGCTTGACCGCGAACGGGATGTGCGTCAGGTACAGGATCATCGCCGCGACCAGCGCGACCAGCGGGAACTGGATGATCGCCGCGGCCAGCAGGGCGACGCCGATCAGCAGCGGGGCGATCGCCCTCGCCGGTGCCCGGACCGTCTTCAGCGACAGCGTCGGGATCCGGCTGATCAGCAGCGCCGCGATGGCGACCGTCCACGCCCACACGACGTACTGCGACGACCACCACCCCTCGCCCCACTGCAGCGAAGCCACCAGCGGCAGCATCGCCAGCAGACCACCCGCCGGCGCCGGGACGCCGACGAAGAACTCGCTCGCGTACGGCGGCTGCTCGGCGTCGTCGAGCAGCGTGTTGAACCGGGCCAGCCGCAGGATCATGCAGACGGCGAAGATCAGCGACGCCACCCAGCCGATCCGGTCGGCGCCCGTCTGCCACACGTAGATCACCAGCGCCGGCGCGACGCCGAACGAGATGCCGTCGGACAGCGAGTCCAGCTCCGCGCCCATCTTCGACGTCGCGTCGAGCAGGCGGGCGATCCGGCCGTCCAGGCTGTCGAGCACCGCCGCGATGCCGATCGAGGCGATCGCCATCGCGTAGTTCTTGGTCAGCGCGAACTGCACGGCCGACAGGCCCGCGCACAGCGCCAGCACGGTGATGGCGTTCGGCAGCAGCCGGACACCCGGGGTGGTCACACGGACCATCGATCAGCCTTCCGAAAGCGGCGCGGCCGGGAGCTCGGCGATCACCGTCTCGCCGCCGACCGTGCGCTGGCCCTTGGCGACCAGCACGCGGGAACCCGGCGGGAGGTAGAGGTCGACCCGCGAGCCGAAGCGGATGATGCCGTAGGTCGCGCCGGCGCCGACCTTGTCGCCCTCGCGGATCTCGCAGAGGATGCGGCGCGCGACCAGCCCGGCGATCTGCACGACGACGAGCTCGTGGCCGTCTTCGGTGCGCATCAGCACGGAGTTGCGTTCGTTGTCGTCGCTGGCCTTGTCCAGGTCGGCGGAGAGGAACTTGCCCGGCCGGTAGGCGACCTGCTCGATCACGCCGTTCGCCGGCACGCGCTGGACGTGCACGTCGAACACCGAGAGGAACACCGAAACGCGCATCCGCGGCTCGGCGGGCAGGCCGAGCTCGGCGGGCGGCACGGCTTCCTCGATCAGTGACACGATGCCGTCGGCCGAGGCGAGCGCGACGCCGTCACGCGGCGGCGGGACCCGCTTCGGCTCGCGGAAGAACGCGGCGGTCGCCACGGTCGCCAGCGCGCCGACGAGCCCGAGGCGCTTGGAGAACCGGCGCGCGAGCAGCGTCGCGGCGACGCCGCCTGCCACGAACGGGCGGCCGGCGGGGTGCATCGGCGGCAGCGTTTCACGGGCGAGCTGGAGGGCGTGGGCGACTGGGTTGCCGGCGGGCTCCGGCCGGGTGCCGCTCATGGTCGGGTCCCCTGGTTTCGTGTCGGAAGAACGGGTGGGCGCCGGGGTCCGGCGGCCGCGTACGGGCGCCCCCACGCTACCGCTGCCCCAGGTGAGGGTGTCCGCGCGCCCCTGCCGGCTCCTCCGCGAGGGGGTCACCGCGGAGGGTGGGAATGATCGCTTTGTCGTAACGCAAGGTCGATTTCGCCGACGACTCTAAGTAGTTGCCGCCGTTCGGGGCGCTGCCCGCCTGACCTGTGAGGACCGATGAGCTGCCACCGCGATCTTCCCGGAGCCCGGCTTCGCGCGCTCCTGGACGCGTGGCGCCGGGAGATCGACGAGGTGCCCGTGCCGTCGCTCGTCGATCCGCTGCACGCGGTCGACGTCGTCATCGAGGCGAAGAAGGCGAAGAAGGCGGAAAATGGGGGCCGGGTGCATCCGCCCCCCGACGGCGCACGCACCCGGCCACCGGGAGATGCGCGTGAGGAAGCAGTCTAGCGGCTGACGGCCCGCTGACCACGGCTTGTCCGGCAAAAGTTACCAACGGTCACTCGGACGCCGGGCGAGGCCGCTCACCAGCCGCAGGATCGCCAGCAGCACGACGGCGCCGAGGATGGCCACGCCGAAGCTGGGGAAGTCGAACTCGAACGTCATCGGCTGCCCGGTCGCGAGCCGGTAGACCAGCCCGCCCAGTGCCGCGCCGACCACGCCGACGAGCACGCTGACCAGGCAGCCCTGCCGCCGCCGTTCCCGCCCGCCGACGACCAGGTTCCCGGCCCAGCCGACGATCGCGCCGAAGATCACCCATGCCACGAAACCCATGGCCGGAGCTTACGCGAGGAGACGTACAAGAGACATTGCACAAGAAGTCTTGTACAACTACTCTTGTGCGTTATGACCGAGAAAGACATCCGGGACATCCGGGACTCCAAGGTGCTCGCCGCGATGTCGCACCCGTTGCGCCGGCGCCTGCTCGACCTGTTGCGCCTCGACGGCCCGGCGACCGCGTCGATGCTCGCCGGGAAGACCGGCCAGGCGGTGGGGAACATCAGTCACCACGTCAAGGTGCTGGCCGCGGTCGAGCTCGTCGAGGAGGCGCCGGAACTGGCACGGGACCAGCGGGAACGGTGGTGGCGCCGCACGTCCGACGGCATCCGGTGGGCGGCGTCCGACTTCCGCGACGACCCGGTCGCCGAAGCGGCCGAGCAGCTGAACCTCGAGCACCAGGCCGCCAGGTACCGGGACTGGTTGAACCAGCGCGACTCGCAGCCGGAGCCCTGGCGCTCGTCGGGCGCGTTCGCCACGGATGACTGGGCGCGGATGTCCGTCGCCGAGATCCGGGAGCTGGACGAGCGGATCCTCGCGCTGTTCACCGAGTACTCGCATCGGGAGATCCCGGACGACGGCCAGGAGCGGCGCCCCGTCTTCCTCGTCGCGCGGGCCTCGGTGGGTCAGCCGTGAAGGGGCTCTGGGGGAACAGGGACTTCCGGCTGCTCTGGACCGGTGAGACCACGAGCATGCTCGGCAGCATGGTCGCGAGCACGGCGTTGCCGCTGGTCGCTGTGGTCACCCTGCAGGCGAGCACCCTCGGAGTCGCGCTGCTGACCGCCGTCGCGTGGCTGCCCTGGCTGCTCGTGGGATTGCCCGCCGGCGCCTGGGTCGACCGGTTGCCGAAGCGCCCGGTCATGCTGACCTGCAACACGGTGTCGATGGCGGTGTTCGCCAGCGTTCCGGTCGCGGCCGCCTTCGGGGCGCTGACCATGCCGTACCTGCTGGTCGCGGCCCTGCTCGGCGGGGTGGCGAAGGTGTTCTTCACCCTCGCCTATCGCGCGTACCTCCCATCGCTGGTCGGCACGGACGACCTGCTGGCGGCGAACACGAAGCTGGACGGCAGCGAGTCGGCCACGCAGGTGGCGGGGCCCGGTCTGGCCGGGTTGCTGGCTCAGGCGTTCGGCCCGGTCAGCGGCGTCCTGGCGGACGCGGTGAGCTTCGGGATCTCGGTGCTGTGCGTGCGGGCGATCCGGGTGCGGGAGACCGTCGTTCCGGCGCCGCGCACGCCGTTGCGCAGCCAGATCGCCGAAGGCCTGCGGTTCGTGCTGGGCGACCGCTACCTGCGGACGCTGGTCATGTTCGGCGCGGTGTCGAACCTCGCGCTCACCGGCTACAGCTCGATCCAGATCGTGTTCCTCTCGCGCACGCTCGGCGCGAGCCCCGGGCTGGTCGGGCTGGTCCTGTCACTGGCCGCGTCCGGTGGGGTGCTCGGCGCGGCGCTGGCCGGGCGGATGGGCGCGCGCTTCGGCACCGCACGCGCCTTCCTCCTCTGCGAGGTGTTCGCCGCCCCGATGTTGCTGCTGGGGCCGCTGAGCAGCCCGCGCTGGGGGTTGGTCCTTTCGGTCCTCGCGGTGTTCGGGCTCTGCGCCGGTGTCGTCTGCTCGAACGTGCTGACCACGACGTTCCGGCAGCAGTACTGCCCGCCCGAGCTGTACGGCCGGATCAGCTCGAGCGCGTCGATGGTCAACTACGGCACGATCCCGCTGGCCGGTGTCCTCGGCGGCGTGCTCGGCGAGGCGATCGGCGTCCGCCAGACGCTCTGGGTGGCGGCGGTCGTGCTGATCGCGGCCCTGCCGATCCTGGCGCCCTTCCGGAAGCTGCGCGACTTCCCGGTCACAGCAGCAGGACGTCCACCTCGTCGCCTTCCGCAGCCGATGTGACATCTTCCGCCAGCACGATCAGGCAGTTGGCCTGCGTGAACGCGGCCAGCAGGTGCGAGCCCGGCCCGCCGCGCGGTCCGACGATCCCGGTGACCTCCCCATCGGCAGCGGTGAACACGCCCCGGCGGTACTGGCGGCGCCCGGCGGGCGAGGCCATCGCCTCGGTCAGCCGGGCGCGCACGCGGCGGCGGGAGACGTCGGTGTGGCCCAGCGCCGTCAGGATCGCCGGGCGCAGGAACGCCTCGAACGACACCAGCACGCTGACCGGGTTGCCGGGCAGCGCCACCACGGGCACACCCTGCCAGCGCCCGCTGCCCTGCGGCCCGCCCGGCTGCATCGCGATCTTCGCGAACTCGACGCCCTGCCCGGTCAGTGCGTCCTTCACCACTTCGTACGCGCCCGCGCTGACACCGCCGGAGGTGACCAGCAGGTCGGCGCCCGCCAGCTTGGGCTCGATGACCTTCCGGAACTCCTCGACGTCGTCGACGACGCTGCGGACCACCTCGACCTCGCAGCCGAGGCCGCGGATCGCCGCCGCGAGCATCACGCTGTTGGACTCGTAGATCTGGCCGTGGCGCAGCGGGGCCGGCGCGTCGATCAGCTCGGTGCCGGTCGAGGCCACCAGCACCCGCAGCGGCCGGTGCACCCGCACCTCGGCGAGCCCGACCGCGGCCGCCAAGCCCAGCTGGGAGTGGCCCAGCACCGCGCCCGCGTGCAGGGCGATGCTGTCGGCGACGACGTCCTCACCGGTCCGCCGGATGTGCGCTCCTTCGCGCGCGGCCGCCGAGATCGTCACCTCCGCCGTGCCGCCGTCGGTGTCCTCCACCATCACGACGGCGTCGGCGCCCGGCGGCAGCGGCGCCCCGGTCATGATCCGGTGCGCGGTGCCCGGTTCGAGGGGCCGGACGTCGACCCGGCCCGCCGGGATGTCGTCGGCGACCGGCAGGGTCACCGGGGGCACGGTGACATCGGCCGCGCGGACCGCGTAACCGTCCATCGCGGAGTTGTCGAAGGGCGGGAGGGAAACGCCGGCCCGCACGTCCTCGGCCAGGACGAGACCGGCTGCAGCGGCGAGGGGCAGAGCGGTCACGGGGGAGGTGCCCAGTAGCGCGGCAACCCGGTCGCGGTAGTCGTCGACGGAGATCACCGGACCATCCTCCACCCCCGTGGGGCTCGTGCAAGACTCTGCGTCGTTCGAGAGCACGCCACAGGGGAGTACGCATGCAGGTCCAGGTCCGTCAACAGCCTTCGTTCGCCGTCGCCCGGCTGATGCTGGCGCCCGGCGAACCGTGCCAGGTCGAGTCCGGCGCGATGATGGCCACCAGCTACGGCGTGGGAGTCCAGTCGCAGGCGCAGGGCGGGATCATGAAGGGCCTCGGCCGTGCGTTCCTCTCGGGCGAGTCCTTCTTCATCTCCACCTTCACCGCACCGCCGAACGGTGGCTGGGTCGACGTCGCCGCCAACCTGCCCGGCGACATCCAGGTGATCCCCCTCGACGGCCGCACCGGCTGGGCCGTCACCCGCGGCTGCTGGCTCGCGTCGTCGCACGGCGTGCAGACCGAAACCAAATGGGGCGGCGTGAAGAACCTGATGGGCGGCGAAGGTGGCTTCCTCACCCACGCCACCGGCCAGGGCCAGCTGCTCGTCAGCTGCTACGGCGCGGTCGAGACCATCACGCTCCAGCAGGGCGAGATGGTCACCATCGACACCGGGCACGTCGTCGCGTACGCCGACACCGTGCAGTACCAGATCCGGAAGGTCGCGCAGGGCATCATCCAGTCGATGAAGAGCGGCGAAGGCCTCGTGTTCGACTTCGTCGGCCCCGGCCAGATCATGACGCAGACGCGCAACCCGTCCGCGCTGATCAGCTGGATCATCTCCCACGTCCCGTCACGCTGATGCGCGTCCAGACCCGGCACACCCCCGGCTTCGGCGTCGCCCGCGTCCTGCTCGACCCGGGCGAGGCCGTGCGGGCCGCGCCGGAAACCTTGCTCGCCAGCCGGTTCGGCGTCACCGAGGCGCCGGCGGGCCGCGGCGGCGTCCGCACGGGCAAGAGCACGATGGCCGTCTACACCGCGCCGTCCGACGGCGGCTGGATCGACTTCGCGCCGCTGCGCCCCGGCGACGTCTACCCCCTCGAACTCGGCGGCGGCACGGGCTGGTCGGTGCACCGCGACGCGGTGCTGGTGCGGCCGTCGTCGGTCCGGCACGACACCGGCTGGGTGCCGCTGCAGCAGCTCTTCGGCGCCGATTCGGGATTCCTCGAGCACTACAGCGGAACCGGGCCGCTCGTGCTGGCCGCGCCCGGCCCGGTCGACGCCTTCGAACTCGGCAAAGGCGAGCTGGTCACGGTCCGGCCGGACTACCTGCTGGCCTATCCGGACACCGTGCAGTGCCGGTTGCGGGCCCTCGATCCGGGCGGGCCGCAGTCGCTGCGCACCGGCGAAGGGCTCGCCGTCGACTTCGCGGGTCCCGGGACGGTGCTCGTGCACGCGCGGAACAGACGCCTTTCGGGTTCGTGATCTTCAGACGAATTGCCCATTGCCGAGGGGAATAATTCCGGTAGCGTGATTGACACTTCCGCCGCTGGCATCCGCTCGGGCCAGCGGATCCTTTGTGCTGAGGGAGGGCGCCGTGGCTGTCGGCACCGTCAAATGGTTCAACTCGGAAAAGGGCTACGGGTTCATCGAATCCACGGAGGGGCCGGACGTGTTCGTCCACTATTCGGCCATCCAGTCCGAAGGATTCCGCACCTTGGACGAAGGGGACCGCGTCGAGTTCGAAGTGCAGTCCGGCCGCGATGGTCGTAGCCAGGCAGCCGACGTACGGAAGGTTTCGTAGCTTGGCCCCCTCCTGATCGGCGAACCCCCGGCAGGCGCCGAACCAGGGGCGTTAGGCTGCGGGCGTGACAGGCGATGTGTCGGGGGACCTCACCGGTCGCCGGCTGGGCAACTACCGCATCGACGGGGTGCTCGGCAAGGGCGGCATGAGCGTGACCTACAAGGCCACGGATGTGCGGCTCGGCCGCAAGGTGGCCCTGAAGGTCATCGGTGACCACCTCGGGGCCGACGCCGAGTTCCGCGAACGGTTCGTCGACGAGGCGCGCAACACGTCCGCGATCGACCACGCCAATGTCGTGCCGCTGTACGACTTCGGTGAGCTCGACGGCATGCTCTACATCGCCATGCGCATGGTCGACGGCGGTGACCTCGCCGGCTTGATCGCCGGCGGTCCCATCGGGCCCGCGCGCGCCCTGACGATGCTCGACCAGGTCGCGGACGCCCTCGACACCCTGCACAACCGTGGTCTGGTCCACCTCGACGTCAAGCCGGCGAACGTGCTCGTGACCAAGAAGGAGACTTCGCGCGAGCACGTGTACGTCGCCGACTTCGGGCTGACCCGGCGCGGCGCGACCGGGCACCGGACGCGTGGCGGCGACTTCCTCGGCTCGCCCACGTACGCGGCACCCGAGCACCTGCGCGGGGAGCCGCTGGACGGGCGCACCGACCAGTACGCGCTGACGTGCGTCCTCTACGCCTGCCTCACCGGCAGCCCGCCGTTCAAGGGCGACGTGCCGACGGTGATCAAGGGGCACCTCAACGGCGAGCCGCCCGCGATCTCGCGCGCCGTCGCGCTGCCGCCGGCGATCGACGAGGTCGTCCGCAAGGGGATGGCGAAGAACCCGGCGGACCGCTACCCCAGCTGCGTCGAGATGGTCGCGGCCGCGCGCCGCGCGCTCGGTCCCCTGGCGACGTCGGACACCCCGCCCGGCCCGCCCGGGTCCCATTCGGGCGGAATCCCCGCGCCGCAGCGTCCTGGTCAGGTACAACAGGGGCCGCACCAGAACAGCGCACCGCAGGGAGAGGGGGCCCCCGTGCATCCGTACGGAGGACAGCAGCAGCCCGGCTACGGTCAGGGGCCCGGACCGCAGGGTCCCCAAGGGCCGCCGCAAGGCCCGCCGCCGCAGGGGCCGCCGCCCGGTTACGGCTACCCCCAGCAGCAGGGCATGCCGCCGCAAGGGCCGCCGCCCGGTTACGGCTACCCCCAGCAGCACGGCATGCCCCCGCAGGGTCCGCCGCCCGGCTACGGCCCACCCGGCGACCCGATGCGACTGCGCCCGCCCATGCCCGCGGGCGGCGCGGGTGCGTTCCACCAGCCGAAGAGCGGCGGCGGCAAGAAGTGGATCTTCCTCGTCCTCGGCCTGGTGGTCGTGGCGGGCCTGATCGTGGGCGCGATCTTCCTGTTCGGGAGCGACGGCGGCGGAGGCGGCGGCAGCCAGACGACGGCCCCGAACATCCCGGTCGGGCCGGACGGCGGCTCGCAGAGCAACGCGCCTTCGTCGTCGCTCAACGCCCCTCCGACGTCGATCAGCCTCAAGCCGAGTTCCTGATTTCGTGCGACGCTGACCAGGTCTTCTTGCACTCTCCCCCCGAGAGTGCTAAACACGAACCTGGCACTCGACGCCGTCGAGTGCCAAAGGTCGGGACGGTGAGGCTGGCCCCCACCCGGGTCCAGTCGTCCGTCGCGGGCACCGAGCCTGGCCGAGGAAAGAGTCCTGCTGCCGCCGCTGCAGGCTGAGACACTCAACAGCAGCGCGGCGGCTGCGCCCAATACCGGAGGACCACACCGCAATGGCCAAACTGATCGCGTTCGACGAGGACGCCCGCCGCGGTCTCGAGCGTGGCTTGAACATCCTCGCCGATGCCGTCAAGGTGACCCTCGGCCCGCGGGGCCGGAACGTCGTGCTCGAAAAGAAGTGGGGCGCGCCGACCATCACCAACGACGGCGTCTCCATCGCCAAGGAGATCGAGCTCGAAGACCCGTGGGAGAAGATCGGGGCCGAGCTCGTCAAGGAAGTTGCCAAGAAGACCGACGACGTCGCGGGTGACGGCACCACCACCGCCACCGTGCTCGCCCAGGCCCTGGTCAAGGAAGGCCTGCGCAACGTCGCGGCCGGCGCCGACCCCATCAGCCTGAAGCGCGGCATCGAGGCGGCCGTCGAGGCCATCACCGAGCAGCTGCACAAGGCCGCCGTCCAGATCGAGACCAAGGAGCAGATCGCTGCTACCGCCTCGATTTCGGCCGGCGACCGCACCATCGGCGAGCTGATCGCCGAGGCGCTGGACAAGGTCGGCAAGGAAGGCGTCGTCACCGTCGAGGAGAGCAACACCTTCGGTCTCGAGCTCGAGCTCACCGAGGGCATGCGCTTCGACAAGGGCTACATCTCGGGTTACTTCGTCACCGACCCGGAGCGTCAGGAAGCCGAGCTGGAGGACCCCTACGTCCTGCTCTTCGGCTCGAAGATCTCCACCGTCAAGGACGTGCTGCCGCTGCTGGAGAAGGTCATCCAGTCCGGCAAGCCGCTGCTGATCATCGCCGAGGACGTCGAGGGCGAGGCCCTGGCCACCCTGATCGTCAACAAGATGCGCGGCACCTTCAAGTCCGTCGCCGTCAAGGCCCCGGGCTTCGGTGACCGCCGCAAGGCGATCCTGCAGGACATCGCGATCCTGACCGGTGGCCAGGTCATCTCCGAGGACGTCGGCCTCAAGCTGGAGAACGCGGACCTGTCCCTGCTGGGCAAGGCCCGCAAGGCCGTCATCACCAAGGACGAGACGACCATCGTCGAGGGTGCGGGCGACGCCGACCAGATCCAGGGTCGCGTCAACCAGATCCGCGCCGAGATCGAGAACTCGGACTCGGACTACGACCGCGAGAAGCTGCAGGAGCGGCTCGCCAAGCTGGCCGGCGGCGTGGCCGTCATCAAGGCCGGCGCCGCGACCGAGGTCGAGCTCAAGGAGCGCAAGCACCGCATCGAGGACGCGGTGCGCAACGCGAAGGCCGCCGTGGAAGAGGGCATCGTCGCCGGTGGTGGCGTGGCCCTGATCCAGGCCGCCGAGGCCGCGTTCGCGGGCCTGAAGCTCGAGGGCGACGAGGCCACTGGTGCCAACATCGTCAAGGTGGCCGTCGAGGCCCCGCTCAAGCAGATCGCGATCAACGCCGGCCTCGAAGGCGGCGTCGTGGTGGAGAAGGTCAAGGGCCTGCCGCTGGGTCACGGCCTCAACGCCGCCACGGGTATCTACGAGGACCTGCTCGCCGCCGGCGTGCCGGACCCGACGAAGGTCACCCGCTCCGCGCTGCAGAACGCCGCGTCCATCGCGGCGCTGTTCCTGACCACCGAGGCCGTCGTGGCGGACAAGCCGGAGAAGGCTTCGGCCGCTCCCGCCGACCCGTCCGGTGGCATGGGTGGCATGGACTTCTGAGTCCGGCTGTTTGACCGGGAAAGCCCGGTCCGCTTCGGCGGGCCGGGCTTTCTTTTTGGGCGCGGTCTATGGCTTGGTGAAGAACCAGACGGCGAAGGCGCCGACGATGACGACGCCGAGTGCGAGCACGCCGAGGCCCCCGAGCCAGGCGGTGCTCGCTTCTTCCGCTTCCAGCCCGAGGACGATCGCGCCGATCCCGGTGAGCAGCACCCAGATCGCCAGTCCGGCGGCGGCGTAGAGCACGGTCTTGGTGGCGCTCATGCTGCCGGCGTCGGAGGCCAGTGCGGCGAAGGCGGCGAAGGCGGTCAGTCCCAGCCCGGCAATCAGGTACAGCCCACCCAAGATCCCGACGACGACCTTCGCGGCGGTGTTTCCGTGATCCACGAGCGCGAACCCTAACCCCTCGAACGGGATTCGCGATGTGGTTTTGGGCCGCTCGGCCCAGCGGCGTCGGCCGAACGGCCCGGACGTCCCCTGGCGTCCGGGCCGTTCGTTTGGTGCACCCCCGGTATCCGGCGGGCCCCGGCTCCCCCTGCGAACCGGAGCCCGCCCCGGCTCAGGAGTCCTCTTCGGGCGTCAGGATGGCGGCGGCGACGTAGACCGGAATGGCGATCCCGACCGAGAGGAAGACAGCGGCGACCAACCCGATGCGCAGGACGTTGGCATCGATGCCGAGGTAGGTGGCCCAGCCACCGCAGACACCGGTGAGCATCTTGTTGCTCCGGCTGCGGCGGAGCTTCTTGGTTTCCGGGGCGTACACGCTGTTCGTCATGGCTCAATGGTGGCTCCGGGCGCCCACCGCCCACATCGGGAACGGCCCGGACCCCGACCCTGAATTCGGCCTCGGGGAAAACCACGTGCCGGCCGGCCTGGTGGGCCGGTACAACTTTCCCCATGAAGCACGACAGCCCCGAGTTCGCCGCGATCGCCGAGCAGGGCACGATCCTGCGCTGCCAGGTCGGGTCCGGCCTGCACGGCACCGCCGTCGACGGTCAGGACGACCGCGACGAAATGGGGCTGTGCGTGGAGCCGGCCGAGTACGTCACCGGGCTGCGGCGGTTCGAGCAGTACATCTTCCGCACCCAGCCGGAAGGCGTGCGGTCCGGGCCGGGCGACCTCGACCTCATCGTCTACTCGCTGCGCAAGTGGATGCGCTTGGCGCTGACCGGAAATCCCACGATCCTGCTGCCGTTGTTCGTGCCGGACGCGGAAATCGTGCGGATCACCGGCCTCGGCCACGAGCTGCGCGCCAACGCGGACCGGATCGTCTCGCGGCAGGCGGGGCTGCGGTTCGCGGGCTACCTGAGCACGCAACGCCGTCGGATGCTCGAAGGTGCGTTGAAGGTCAACCGGCCCGAACTGATCGAGAAGTACGGCTTCGACACCAAGTACGCGATGCACATGGTCCGGCTGGGGGTCCAGGGCGTCGAGCTGCTGGAGACGGGCCGGATGACGCTCCCGATCGCCGAGCCGTGGCTGACCTGGCTGCGTGACCTGCGTCGTGGGAAGCACACCCAGGACGAAGCCGTCGCCGCCGCGGCCGAGCTGGAGGATCGGCTCCAGCGGCTGGTGAACGGCGATTCGCCGCTGCCGGAACAGCCGGACCGGGACTGGGCGAGCCGGTGGCTGGTGCACGCCTACGAATCGGCCTGGCGGGCTTGAGCCGGGTCCGCGCTCAGAACAGGGCGCGGACCCGGCTCAGCCGGTCTTCCCAGGCCGCCGCGGTCTCGGGCGGCGCCGGGTAAGCCGTCGTGGGTTCCGGGGCCCGGCGCAGGACGGGGAGGTAACCGTCCACAGGGGACAGCGGTTCCGGGCAGACATCCCCTTTCAGCAGCGAAATCGTGCCCAGTCCACAAGCGAATTCCAGCTCGGGCAGCGCGCCGGCCAGAGCCAGTCCCGCCGCCAGGCCGACGCTCGTCTCCACCGCCGACGACACCACGCACGGCAGCCCGCACGCCTCGGCGACCTCCAGCGCCCGCCGCACACCGCCCAGCGGGGAGACCTTCAGGACCGCGATGTCCGCCGCTCCGGCGACCGCCACCTTCAGCGGATCCTCCGCCCGGCGGATCGACTCGTCGGCGGCGATCCGGACGCGCACCCGGCGCCGCACCGCGGCCAGGTCCTCGATCGACGGGCACGGCTGCTCCGCGTACTCCAGGCCACCCGCCGCCTTGTCGAGGTCCGTGATCGCGCGCACCGCCGTGTCGACGTCCCAGGCCATGTTCGCGTCGACGCGGATCGCGCCGTCCGGGCCGAGCGCGTCGCGGACCGCCTCCACCCGCGCGCAGTCGTCCGCCAGGGAGACCCGCGGGTCGGCGACCTTCACCTTGGCCGTGCGGCAGCCGGACGCGCGGACCAGCTCGTGCGCCTTCTCCGGTCCCACCACCGGCACCGTTGTGTTCACCTCGACGCGGTCGCGGACCGGCGCGGGCCAGCCGGCTTCGGTGGCTTCCAGTGCCGCCCGCAGCCACGGCACGCTCTCGGCGTCGGAGTAGTCGGCGAACGGGCAGAATTCGCCCCAGCCCGCCGGGCCGTGCAGCAGCACGCCCTCACGGACGGTGATGCCGCGGAACCGGGTGCGCAGGGGGATGGCGTAGACCTTCATCGAGGCCGATCATGCCACCGGCCCGATGTCCCGTCTCACTGTCTGGTGGGCGGAGCCACCCCGAGCAGGTCGGCGAGGCATTCGGCGTTGCGGGGTGCCTCCACCTTGACGTCGTTGTCGAAGTAAACGTGCACGTCACGCCGCCCGCCGTCGTGCCACGCCCGGATCTTTTCGGCCCACGTGCGCAGCGCCTGCTCCGAGTAGCCGCTGACGTACAGTTCCTCGTCGCCGTGCAGCCGGACGTAGGCGAAGTCGGCGGTCTGGTCTTCGAGGAACGGCCACTTGCCGGCGGTATCGGCGACCACCAGGGCGATCCCGTGTTCCCGCAGCAGGTCCTTCGCGGCGGGCTCGGCGAAGCTCGGGTGCCGGACCTCCAGCGCGTGCCGCAGCGGCTGCCGCGGCCCGGCTTCGAGGTACGGCGTGCCCTTCAGCTTGTCGTCGTGCTTCGTCGCCAGCTGTGCGGCATCCGTTGTCGTGCGCGGCAGCAGGGCGAAGAAGTCGACGAGCCGGTCGGGATCGAAGGCCAGCCTCGGCGGCAGTTGCCAGAGGAACGGCCCCAGTTTCGCACCGAGCGCGAGGACGCCGGAGGCGTAGAAGTTGGCCAGCGCCGTCTCGACGTCGCGAAGCTGCTTCATGTGGGTGATGAAGCGGCCGCCCTTGACGGCGAAGAGGAAGTCGGCCGGGGTCTCGTCGAACCACGCGCGGTACCGCTCCGGGCGCTGCAGCGAGTAGAACGAGCCGTTGATTTCGACCGCGTTCATCCGCCGCGACAGGTATTCGAGCTCCCGCCGCTGCGCGAGTCCCGGTGGGTAGAACACCCCGCGCCACGGCGGATAGCGCCACCCCGAAGTACCGATCCGGATCTCGGCGATCGTCCTCACCGCCTTTCCGCGCTGGGTGATTCCCGCTCGCCCGCATCGCCAAACGCGGCCGGGGCCGGACGGGCGGACCGCAGATCGGGACAGTCGACCCAATTTGGTGGACGCTCGTCTCATCGGACCCTTGAAGTGACGGCTCAAGTGGTGGCCTCCCCGAGGGGTGGTGCGACAGAGGTGGGGGCGTGGCTGGTGGCGCGGGCCTGGCGTGGTGGTTCTGGGCGCCGGCCGGCGGTGCGAGCGGGCTTGCGGAGTTTCGGCGCGGTTGGGGGGCGAAGCCGCAGTCAGCAGGTACGCGCGGATGCGCCGTGGGTACAGGCGTATTTCGGCGCGGGCGAGCACTTCCGCGGCAGCACCAGGAGCGCAACCATGCTTCCCCGGCCCCCGGCCCCCGGCCCCCGGCCCCCGGCCCCCGGCCCCCGGCCCCCGGCCCCCGGCCCCCGGCCCCCGGCCCCCGGCCCCCGGCCCCCGGTGACCCCTCACGCCCAGGAAAACCGCCAATGCCGCGACTGCACCAGCCCTGACGCGTACTCCCGCAGGTTCCCCGGCTGTCCCGCGAACGTCGGCAGGCTGAACGCCCGGTGCTCCGCCGCCACCGTCAACGCCCTCGCCTGGTTGCGTGGCGGTGCCGCCACCGACAGTTCGATCGCGTCGAAGCCCAGCACCACCAGCGTGGCTCCGAAGCGGTCCTCCCAGCTGCGCAGCACCGCCGACAGCTCCGCCACCTGGTCGGTGCACTTGATCATGCCCGTCCAGCCCAGGATGGCCGGGATGTCGGCCGGCCGCTCGGTCTGCACCAGGCCGAGCCGGTGCGGGGCGCGCGTGGCCAGGATCGAGCCCGTGTTGCCCGCCTCCGCCAGCGGGTCGGACTTGCGCGGGCTGCGCTTGGCCAGCCCGGGGAACCGTGCGCCGAACGGCCGCAGGCAGGCGCCGTCGCAGCAGGAACCGTCCCACCAGCGGGCGAGTGCGCCCGCCGCGTCGGCCGTGGGGACGCGGTGGCCTGCCGGGGCCAGCCTGCCGCGGTCGTCGATCCAGTCCTCGCCGTTCGCCGCGAAACGCTGGTCGTGCGGGATCAGCACCGGCCACAGCCCGGACCGCTCGAACTCGGCCACGCAGCCGAGGTAGCGCTCGGGCCGGGTCAGCGGCAGGTCGGACACCCACAGCCGGCCGTGCCACGACCCAGGTGGCAGGGTCTGGACCGGCGGCGCGGGCGTACCGGGGCGGAGCGGTGCGATCGTCATGGACGTCCCCTCGAACTTGTGTTCGGCTACTGCCCTTCGAACAGTAGTTCGGGGGTCCGACAATTTCCAGCGTTTCGCTCGCTCATCCGTTCGAGTGAATCTCCAAATCTGCAGGTCAGAGCCGTGCTGGTACGCATGTGACGCAAGATGTTGCTGAGACTCGCCGCTGCGCCGAAGGAGTGGTGCGACCGCGACGCGCCGTCGTCGACAACGGCGGCAAGGTCTTCGCCAAGCAGGGCAACCTGTACGCGGGCTCGGTCGACGAGCTGTCCGGCGCGGCCGACGTCGAGCTGGACGCGAGCACCGCCCGGGTCGCGGTGGTGCGCACCGACGGCTCGCTGACGGTCAAGGAAGGCGGCCTCTACGGCACCTGGGTCGAGCAGACGTCGGTCAAGCCGGGCAACCTGTACGCGGGGTGGATCAACCAGCTCTCCGGCGCGGCCAAGATCGAGGTCGACGCCCCGACCGGCCGGGTCGGCGTGCTGCGGGACGGCTCGCTCACGGTCAAGGAAGGCGACCCGTACGGCGCCTGAGTCGAGCAGACCGGCGCGGTCGGCGATTACTGATCGACGGGGGTGAAGGTGGGAGCCACGCCGAGGGGGCGTGGCCCCCACCCGTGCGCCGGTCACCGTGCCGCCGGACGGCGGCTGCGCAGGCGGACCACAGCGAACAGCCCGATCGCCGCCGCCACCGCGGCCAGTACGACGTACTGGAACACCGACGCGTAGCGATCGACCAGTGACCAACTCTCGCCGAGCAGGTAGCCGGCGACGACGAACGCCGTGTTCCACAGCAGGCTGCCGGCCGTGGTCAGCGCCAGGAACCGGCCGAACGGCATCCGCTCGACGCCGGCGGGCAGGGAAATCAGGCTGCGGAAGATCGGCACCATCCGGCCGAGGAACACCGCCTTTCCGCCGTGGCGGGCGAACCACGCCTCCGTCCGGTCGAAGTCCGACACCGTCATCAGCGGGATGCGGCTCACCAGCGCGCGGGTGCGGTGGCGGCCGAGCAGCGCGCCGAGCCAGTAGACGATCACCGCGCCGGCCAGCGAGCCCAGCGTCGTCCAGAACAGCGCGCCGGCCAGGGTGAACGCGCCCCGGCTGGCGGAGAACCCGGCGAGGGGCAGCACGAGCTCGCTCGGGATCGGCGGGAACAGGTTGTCGAGGCCGACGATGATCGCGGCGCCGGGGCCGCCGAGTGCGTCGATGAGCCCGACCGCCCAGCCGGCCAGTCCGGTCATCGGTTCGGCGGGGGCGGTGGTGGTCAGCAGGAGGTCCATGCCTTCGAACTTACGAATCCGCGCTGGTCAGGGCATTGCAGAACGCCACCGGGAAAATTGCGGAAAACCGCAATACGCGCCCGGGCCAACCTGGCTAGCCTCGAGTTGTGATCATCCGGGCGGCACGCACGACAGCGGGCGTCGGCCTCGGCGCGCTCACCGCGCTCGCCGAGGTGCTGTACGTCGTGCTGAGTGCGCCCCTGCTCGTCGTTCCCGCGACGCGCCGGGTCGTCCTGCGCGGCGCCCGGAAGTTCGCCGATGTCGAGCGCGCTCGGCTGTTTCGGTTCTTTGACAACTACATCAGCGACGATTACGACGACCACCGGGCGCTGCAGTACCTCTTCCTGCGCGTCCTCGCCGGCCTGCTCGGGCTGGGGATCTGGGCGTGCCTCGGTGCCGGGGTGGTGACGGCCGTGGTCTACGGCCGGCAACTGGTCACCGGACGCGCACCCGGTGGGCAGGGCGCCGGGACCGTCGCCGACTGGCTGCTGATCGCCGTGCCGGCGGCGATCGCGGTGTTCCTCTGCTGGCAGGGGATCGTCGGCGTCGCCGAGCTGGACCGGCGGCTCGCCAAGCGGTTCCTCAGCCCGAGCTACCGGACGCTGGTGGAGCGCCGGATTTCCTTCCTCTTCAACACACGCGCGGAAGTCGTCGAGGCGGTGAACGACGAACGCCGCCGCATCGAGCGCGACCTGCACGACGGCGTGCAGCAACGGCTGGTCGCCTTGGGCGTGCTGCTCGGCCGGGCCCGGCGCACGGGGAACACCGAGCTGGTCCGGCAGGCACACGAGGAAGTGCAGGAAACCCTGCGCGAGCTGCGCGAGGTCGCCTGGCACGTGTACCCCATCGCGCTGGACGAAAGCGGTCTCGACGCCGCGCTCGAGTCCCTCGCCGAACGAGCGACGATCCCGGTCGACGTGCGGTACACGCTCACCGAGCCACCCTGGCTCTCGCTGGCGACCGTCATCTACTTCGTGGTGTCGGAGTCCGTCACCAACGCGGTCAAGCACTCCGGCGCGACGCGGATCACGATCGACGTCCACCGCGTCGGCCGGAAGATCGTGGTGGAGATCGGCGATGACGGCTCGGGTGGAGCCCGGACCGTCAGCACCGGCGGGCTCGGCGGGCTGGCGCGGCGCGTGGCGGCGGCGGATGGGCAGTTCAATGTGGACAGCCCAGCGGGTGGTCCCACGGTGGTGCGGGCGGTGCTGCCGTGCGCGTGATCCTGGCGGAGGATTCGACGCTGTTGCGGGAAGGCCTGGTGCGGCTGCTGGCCGAGGAAGGCCACGACGTGGTCGCCGCGGTCGGTGACGGCGAAGCACTCATCGAGGCCACTGCGCAAGCGCGGCCCGACGTCGTCGTCACCGACGTGCGGATGCCGCCGACCCACACCGACGAAGGCCTGCGCGCCGCCCTCGAGATCCGGGAGAAGTGGCCGGAAACCGGGGTGCTCGTCCTCTCCCAGTACGTCGAGAAGCGGTACGCCGCCAAGTTGATCAGCGCGGACGGCGGCCGCGTCGGCTACCTGCTCAAGGACCGCGTGGCCCAGGTCGGCGAGTTCCTCGACGCGCTGGAGCGGGTCGCCGAAGGCGGCGCCGCCTTCGACCCGGAGGTGGTGCGGCGGCTGGTGGCCCGCACCTCCCACGAGGACGCGCTGAGCCGGCTGACCCAGCGCGAGCGGGACGTCCTGGAGAAGATGGCGCAGGGCCACACGAACGCGAGCATCGCGCAGCTGCTGTACATCTCGCAGAGCTCGGTCGAGAAGCACGCGAACGCGATCTTCGACAAGCTCGACCTGCCCCAGGCGGCCGGGTACAGCCGCCGGGTGCTCGCCGTCCTGCGGTACCTCGGTTCGTGAGCGGCTCAGAGCGGCCGGAGCAGGTCGTCCGCGTCCACGATGTGGTACGCGTAGCCCTGCTCCGCGAGGAACCGCTGCCGGTGCGCCGCGTACTCCGTGTCGACGGTGTCGCGCGAGACGATCGAGTAGAAGTGCGCCTGCCGCCCGTCGCCCTTCGGACGGAGGAGCCGTCCCAGCCGCTGCGCCTCCTCCTGCCGCGAGCCGAACGTGCCCGAGATCTGGATCGCCACCGACGCCTCGGGCAGGTCGATCGAGAAGTTGGCGACCTTCGACACCACGAGCGTCCGGATCTCGCCGCGGCGGAACTTGTCGAACAGCTCCTCGCGCTCCTTGTTGCGCGTCGAACCCTGGATCACCGGCGCGTCGAGCTCGTCGCCGAGCATCTCCAGCTGGTCGAGGTAGGCGCCGATGACCAGCGTCGGCTCCCCGGCGTGCTTCGCGACGATGGACTTGATCACGGGGGTCTTCGTCATCGCCGTCGCCGCGAGCTTGTACCGCTCGTCGGCCTCGGCCGTCGCGTAGTCCAGGCGTTCCGCGTCGGTCAGCGTCACGCGCACCTCGGTGCACTCCGCCGGCGCGATCCAGCCCTGCGCCTCGATGTCGCGCCACGGCACGTCGTAGCGCTTCGGCCCGATCAGCGAGAAGACGTCGCCCTCGCGGCCGTCCTCGCGCACCAGCGTCGCGGTCAGGCCGAGCCGGCGCCGCGACTGCAGGTCCGCCGTCATCCGGAACACCGGCGCCGGCAGCAGGTGCACCTCGTCGTAGATGACCAGGCCCCAGTCCCGCGAGTCGAACAGCTCCAGGTGCCGGTACTCGCCCTTGGTCTTGCGGGTGATCACCTGGTAGGTGGCGATGGTGACCGGCCGGATCTCCTTCTTCTCCCCGGAGTACTCGCCGATCTCCTCCTCGGTCAGCGACGTCCGCGCGATCAGCTCGCGCTTCCACTGCCGCCCGGCGACCGTGTTGGTCACCAGGATCAGCGTCGTCGCCTGCGCGCGAGCCATCGCCGCCGCGCCGACCAGCGTCTTCCCCGCGCCACAGGGCAGCACGACGACGCCGGAGCCGCCCGCCCAGAACGCCTCCGCGGCCATCCGCTGGTAGTCGCGCAGGTGCCAGTCCTGCTCGTCCAGGGCGATCGCGTGCGCTTCGCCGTCGACGTACCCGGCGAGGTCCTCGGCCGGCCAGCCGACCTTCAGCAGCGCCTGCTTCAGCCGCCCGCGCTCGGACGGGTGCACGATGACGGTGTCCTCGTCGATCCGGGCACCGAGCATCGGGCCGATCTTCTTGTTCCGGATGACCTCGGCCAGCACCGCGCGGTCGGTGGTCGACATGACGAGCCCGTGCGCCGGGTGGTTGGCGATCTGCAGCCGCCCGAACCGGCCCATGACGTCGACGACGTCGATCAGCAGCGGCTGCGGCACCGGGAAGCGCGAGTACGTGGTCAGTGCGTCGACGACCTGCTCGGCGTCGTGGCCCGCGGCGCGCGCGTTCCACAACGCCAGCGGCGTGATCCGGTAGGTGTGCACGTGCTCCGGCGCCCGTTCGAGCTCGGCGAACGGCGCAATGGCGACGCGCGCGTCATTTGCCTGGGGGTGGTCGACCTCCAGGAGCACGGTCTTGTCGGACTGGACGATCAGCGGGCCATCAGTCACAACTACTGTTATACGTGCCTCGCTCCGGTCCGCTCCCGTCGCGGGTCCGCCGGTGGGCCGAGGTGCCGAGGGGATCACTGGAGGGCACGTTGACCACACCGCCGTTCGACGACAACCCGTTCCGGTCGCCGGACTACGCGCCGCCGCCCGCGCCGATGCCACCGGCACCGGGGCAGCAGCCGATGCCGCCGGTACCGGGGCAGCGACCGATTCCGCACTGGTTCACCACGAAGGTGCGGATCACGCTGATCGCGTGCGTCGTCGCCGCGCTGGGCCTGGGCTCGCTGGGCGCGATGAGCATCTACTGGCTCGACCACAGCGGCCCGCCGTCGGAGGGCGACTGCCTGTACCTGACGCGGGAGGGCGCCGGGAAGCTCGCCTACCACCGCGTCACCTGCAGCGCGGACAACGCGACGTACAAGGTCGAGAACACCTATCGCGGCGCCATCGCGTGCGCGTCCGGTGACTACGTGCGGTTCCGGCTCGGCTCCGGGGCCGGCCAGACGCTCTGCCTCGCGCTGAACGTCAGCACCGGTGAGTGCCTGCGCGACGTCGACGACGAGGCCACGATCGCCAAGGTGGGGTGCAGCGACCCGGCGGCGCAGGAGCGCGTCGAGGTGTTCCTCGCCAGCTTCGGCAGCGAAGACATCTGCCAAGACGCCGACAAGGTGCTGATGTACGGCGGCCCGCCGCGCCGGACGGTGTGCCTGCTCAGGACGGGGGAGAACATCTAGCCGAACCACCTGGTCAGGTCGGCCGGGTCGGCGGCGTAGCCGTCCGGCCGCAGGAGCAGCAGCCGGCCGCGGTACCCGGCGTCGCCGGTGGTCGCGCGGACGACGTCGACCTGGCCGGTGCAGCCGGCTGGCGTGGCGTGGTCGCCGAGGTCGAGGAGCAGCCCGCGGCCGTCGTGCAGCAACGCCGACAGCCGCGTCGGCCCGGACGCCGTCGTCAGGTCGAGGTCGGGGACCCGGTGGACGCCGGGGTAGCTCAGGCCGAGGCCGGACAGCAGCCCGCTGAAGTAGCGGTTGGTGTCCGGCAGCCGCATGAGGTCGACGACGATCTCGCGCAGCGCCTCGACGTTCTCGCTGCGCTCCGGGGCCGTGAACACGCGCTGCGCCGCCGTGTGCCGCAGGACGCGCTCGGCGGCCGGGTGGCGTTCGGCGTGGTAGGTGTCCAAGAGCCCCGACGGCGCCGTGCCGCGGACCGTGGCGGCCAGCTTCCAGCCGAGGTTCATCGCGTCCTGGATGCCCAGGTTCAGCCCCTGCCCGCCGAGCGGCGGGTGGATGTGGGCGGCGTCGCCGGCGAACAGGACGCGGCCGTGCCGGTACTGCTCCAGCTGCCGTGTCGCGTCGTTGAACCGCGAAGCGCCGTACACCTCGCCCAGCCTGGTCTCGGCGCCGTACAGCGCTGTCAGCGCTTCGGTCACCTCGGTGTCCGACACCGGCGCGTCGCGGCCCGGCTGCTGCGTCGTGGAGCCGAACACGAACCGGTGGCCGCCGTCGCCGAGGGGCGTGAGCATCGACCAGTACCCGTCCACCTGCCGGGTGACCTGGCTGAAGTGCGCGGCGCGGGCCGGCACCAGCTCGGACGCCGCGGCGAGCCGGATGTGCGCGAGCGTGGCGACGTAGGTTTCGGTGCGACCGGGGAACGGCACCCCGAGCAGTCGCCGGACGGTGCTGTGCGCCCCATCGCAGGCCACCAGCCAGCGTGCGCGGAGCCCGTCGACCGTGACGCCGTCCGCGTCGACGTCGACCGTGGTCACCTCGTGGCCGCGCTTGACGACCACGCCGTGCTCGACCGCGTGCGAAGCCAACATCGCCTCGACGTCGTCCTGGGTCCGGTTGAGCACGCGCGGGTGGCGCGTCTGCCAGACGCTGTGGTCGAGCGGGACCGGCAACCCGGCGAAGTGCCCGCTCGGGCCCTCGAGCTGATGGGCGGCCGGGTTCAGGCCGCGCATGTCCAGGAGTTCGGCGGTGCGGGGCTGGAGCCCGACCGGCCGCGGCAGCCCCGGCCCCGCGCGGCGTTCGAGCACGGTCACCTCGACCCCGCCCAAGGCGAGTTCGGCGGCGAGCATCAGGCCCGTCGGGCCGGCTCCGGCGATCAGGACGTCGGTCATCACGCACTCCTCAAGTAGACTGAGTGCAAAAGTAGACCAAGTGCAAGTTTGGCGGTAGCTAATAACCGGGTCGGTCGGGGAGCAGGGCCTGGACGTCGAGGCGGTTCGCCAGCAGGCCGGAGTTGTGCATCAGGTCGGCGACGCGCTGCAGCCGGATGCCGTTGAGCGACGCCGGGTACGAGCCGAGCGAGATCAGCGCGGCCGTGGTCGCGTCGATGTCGGAGAACTTCGGCAGGGCGTCGCGCACGATCGCCGGGTCCGTCGCGCTCTGCTGGGCCGCACCCAGCGCGGTGCGGAACGCGGCCAGGGTCCGGGGGTTGGCCTGCGCGAACGGCTTGGCCGCCGCGTAGCCGGACAGCGGGAAGTCGAGCGTCGAGCCGCGGGCGCCGTCGGCCAGGATGTGCGCGCCGAGGTCCTTCTCGGCGCGGGTGATGTACGGCTCGATCATGAGCGCCGCGTCGGCGTCCCCGGCCTGCAGGGCCTGCGGCATCCGGTCGAACGGCACCTGCGCGAACTTGATCTTCGTCTGGTCGACACCCGCGGTGACCAGCACCGAACGCGCGACGAGCGCGCCGACGTCGTCGAGCATGTTCACCGCGATCTTCGGCGACCTCTTCGCCGTCGGCACGGTGTAGTCCGAGTCGGGCAGCGTCACCAGGGCCATCGTGTTGGGGCCGGCCGTGTAGGCCTCGCCCTGCAACTGCAACGCCGTCCCGCCGGCCGCGGCGCGGAACAAGGCGATGTCGGAGGCGAAGGTGACGTCGAGGTCGCCGGCGGCCAGCTTCGCGAGCCCGTCGTCCGCGCCGAGTTCGACGAGCTGCACGTTCAGCCCGGCGGAGCCGAACTTCCCGGCCGCGACGGCGATCCGCAGCGGGGCCGTGTCGATGGCGTTGCCCACACCGATGCGCAGGGTGGTCCGTTCCAATGGCGGCGGTGGCGCGGCGGTGCCGGAAGAGAACATGCCGCAGCCTGCGGTCACCAGCAGCGCCGCTACCAGCGGAATCGTCCGTCCGCGTCTGATCATGAACCTTCACCTACCGCGAGAATCTGGTTCTCGTGCTGGATCGTATGGTCCGCGCCCCATACGATCGCGGGCAGGGCCGTCTCGCGCCAGCACGGCTTTCGGATCTGCATGGGGCGGGCTACCGTTCAGTAGGTTCGAGTGTCGTTCGATCCGCGGGTTCCCATCCGCGGCGGAAAAGGAAACCAGGTGACCCGTCGCGACAAGCGTCCCCGCAAGGGCGGCGACGCGGCGGATCCACGTCCGGCGGGCGGCCGCTGGCGGTTGCGGAACTGGCGACTCGGCACGAAGCTCTTCGCCGTCCTCCTGATCCCGGCGCTCGCGGTCATCGCGCTCGTCGGCCTTCGGATCAGCTCGGACCTGCGCGAAGCCCGGCAGCTCGCCGAGTTCGCCACGCGCGGCCGCGTCGACAGCACGGTCGCCGAAGCTTTGCACGAGCTGCAGCGCGAGCGCGACCTCACCGTCCGGTTCGTCGCCCAGAACCGGCAGGGCGACACCGCGGACCTCACCGCCCAGCGCAACCGCGTCGACCAGGCCATCGGCGCCTTCGAGCGGACCCTCGCCGACAGCAAGCCGCGGCTCGACGCGAAGGCATCGGAAAGCCTGCAGCAGACCGACGACCGGCTGCGCGTGCTCGGCGGCCTCCGGTTCTCCGCGGAGCATTCGGCGTTTCCCGCCGACGCCGTGCTGCGCTCCTACAGCGAGCTGATCTCCGGCTTGCTCGACATCAGCGACTCCGCCGCCGCCGACGTCTCCGACCCGGAGCTGGCGCGGATGCGGCTGGCGGGCAACGCGCTGGCCCGGATCAAGGACCAGATGTCGGTCAAGCGGGCGGTGATGGCCGAAGCGCTCGCGGCGGGCACCCTCAACCGCGACCGCACGCGCGCCCTGCTCGGCGCGGAAGCGGAACTGGCCGCCGCACGCAGCGACTACCGCACCTTCGCCACCCCAGACCAGCAGCGGATGTTCGACGACACGGTGATCGGCCTGGTCGTCGACATCGGCAACGACATGGTCGAATCCGCGCTCACCCGCAATGAGAACGGCCAGAACCTCACCGGCCTCGACCCGAACCAGTGGGACACCTCGGCGACCCACACGGTGAACCTCGCCCACCAGGTGCAGCAGGCGCTGCTGGTCCAGTTGCAGGAACGCACGGACGCCCTTGCGGCGCAGGCCCGCACGGCGGCGTTGTGGGACGGCGGTGCGGTGCTCGGTGTCCTGCTCGTCGCGGGCGTGCTGTCGGTGGTCATCGCGCGGTCCCTGTTGCGCCCCTTGCGGATCCTGCGCCGGACGGCACTGGAAGTCGCCGAGCACCGGCTGCCCGCGGCCGTGCAGAACCTGCTCACCGACCCCGAGCCCGCCCCCGAGAACCTGCGGAAACGGCTCGCCGTCGCGCCCGTGCCGGTGTTCACCCGCGAAGAGCTCGGCCAGGTGGCGCGCGCGTTCGACGCGGTGCACGGCGAGGCCGTCCGGCTCGCCGGCGAACAGGCGATGCTGCGCGAGAACGTCAACGCGATGTTCGTCAACCTCTCGCAGCGCAGCCAGGACCTCGTCGAACGGCAGCTGTCGGTGCTCGACCGGATGGAGGCCGACGAGCAGGACCCGGACACCCTCGCGGGGCTGTTCGAGCTCGACCACCTGGCGACGCGAATGCGGCGCAACAGCGAAAACCTGCTGGTGCTGTCGGGCCAAGATTCGGCTCGGGAGGACGCCGGCCCGGTGGTGGCCGACGAGATCATCGGCGCCGCGCTTTCGGAGGTCGAGCACTACCAGCGGATCGAGCTCGGCCCGGCTCCGCAGGTCGCGATCCGCGGCGAGGCCGTCAACGACCTGGTGCACGTCGTTTCGGAGCTGCTGGAGAACGCGACGCGTTACTCCGGCGACGAGCCGGTCACCGTGGCGAGCGCCGAAACCCACGACGGCGACTGGCAGATCGAGATCATCGACCACGGCGCCGGCATGCCGCAGGCCGAGATCGACCGCACCAACGAGCGGCTGGCGCACCCGCCGGACGTCGACGTCGAGGTGTCGCGCCGGATGGGCCTGTTCGTCGTCGCGACGCTGGCCACGCGGCACCGCATCGACGTCAGGCTGAGCCCCGGTGACGGATCCGGGCTGGTCGCGACCGTGCTGGTGCCCGCGGCCCTGATCGTCGAGGCGCCGCCGATGCCGGTGACGCCCCCGCCCGCCGAGCCGCCCGCGGCCCCGGAACCGGAGCTGCTGGCGCCGCTCGCCCCGCTCACGCCGCCGGAGCCCGAACCCGAACCCGAACCGGAGCCGGAGGAGCTGACGCCGCCGTCGATCGAGGCGGGCCCGCCGCGCCGGGCCCCGGTGGTGGCCCGCGACCACGCGCCGGCGTGGCCGACCATGGACGACGAGGCCCACCTGGACCTCGACGCCCCGACCGAGCGGATGCCCGCCTACCGGGACGTCCTGTCCCGCTGGTTCGACGCCTCCGCCGCGCCCGAACTGCCGCGGCGGGCGCCGGAGCCGCGTCCGGTCGCCGAGGAGCCGCGGCAAGCGGGCCCCGAGCCGCGGCACGCGCTCACCACGCGGCCGCCGATCCGCCGGCCCGAGCCTGAGCCGGCGCCGGCGCCGGCGCCGGTGGCCGTCGCGCCCGAGCCAGGACCGGACGACGAAGACACCGATCCGCAGTTCCCGCCCGTCGCGCCGCCGGCCGCGATCCAGCCCACGTACCAGTGGCCGACCCCCGCCGAGCTGGAACAGGAGGACGGCGCCGAGGACACCTGGCCGTTCCTGCAGCCCGCGGATTCCGCGGCCAGCCCGGGAGCGGTGCCGGAACAGCGGCCGATACTCTCTCTTTCCCCGGAAGCGGTACGCGAGCGGATGACGAGCCTGCAAGGCGGCTTCCGGCGAGGGCGGCACGCGAGGGGAGACGACACCCGGAACCAGTGAAACGGATGAGGCATGAGCTCGAAGACGCCCCTGCTGGAAGTGATCGCGCTGGACGCGGCGGACGCCGAAGGCGCGCAGGCGGGCGGGGCGGACCGCCTCGAACTGGTTGCGGACATGGCGCAGGACGGCCTGACGCCGTCGGTCGAGACGCTGCGTGACGTGCTCTCGGCGACCGACCTGCCGGTGCGGGTCATGCTGCGGGACAACGGTTCCTTCGCCGTCGGCGACCTCGAAGGGCTGCGCGCGGACACCGCCCGGCTGATCGACGCGGGCGCGCGGGAGTTCGTCTTCGGTTTCCTCACCTTCGACAGCGAGATCGACCTGGACGCCTGCGAGGCGCTGATCAAGGAGGTCGACGGCCTGCCGTGGACGTTCCACCGCGCCATCGATCGCACCCGCGACCCGTTGCGCGCGTACGACCAGCTGGCCTCGCTCGGGTGCGACACCGTGCTCGCCGCCGGCCACCCGAACGGCGTGGCCAGCGGGCTTTCGGTGCTGCAGCGGCTCGCGCAGCGCGAGAGCGGTCCGGAACTGCTCGTCGGCGGCGGCCTGCGCGCCCAGCAAGTGCACCTCTTGCGCGCGGGCGGGGTGCGCGGGTTCCACGTCGGGAGTGCGGTGCGGCCCGGCGGCTGGCAGGCGGCGGTGGACGCCGGAACCGTGCGCACCTGGGTCGACCTCGTCAAATCCTGATCGACTTCGGAATATTCCGGAAGATCGGCGGGGTAAAACGATTTCCGCCGATGTTCCCGCGCGCCGGTTCAATCGTGATCCCGACGCGATGAAATCGCATCCGCCGTGTGCAGTGTCGCGGTGGCGGTTGCGCGTGCGCCTGCACAAGCAGTTCAGGGTATGACCTGGTTGGTGGCTGATTTCCAGGCGATCGGCTGGCTACGGTGGTCCCGCATTTTGCAATCCGGGCAATCTCCAGGAATCGATCTGCAGTGCGGGAGGCGGCGCCGTGTGCGCGCGTATTCAGTTCGAGAACTCGTTGCGTGGACAGCAGGAAGTCAAGGGCTTGGCCAGCCGGTGGATTTCGGTCGCCTTGGCGCGGCTGATTCCTCGCGGATATCGCTCGAGTGCGGCCACGGCAAGCCGGAGGGTGGAATCGTGACCGGCACGATACCGCCTCAACGCGAGACCGGAACCTTCGAAGACGATTTCGCGAAACTGGGGCTCGGTGGCTCCCTCGTCCTCACGGGCCTGCTGGCCGCCGTCAAGATCGCGGAAACCGCCACGGGTGTGGTGCTGACCGCCACCGGGGTCCTGCCCGGTGCCAGTCCCTCGAAGGAGCGGGCACCCGCCCGGTCCGGCGGGGAATGAGCGGAGCTGCCCGATCGGCAGCTCCCGACGGACGGAGGGCTGCCATGACCGGCAGTGGCGGACGGGACGACCGGAGTGTCACACGCGTGGGGCTCGCCGATGTACGGCGGCTGGAGGACGTCGTCGCCGAACTCAGAGCCCTGGACTACCGATACGGCGGCGGCTCCTGCCGGGTGGCCGTCGAGTCGCGGCTGCCCGCCGCCACGGCGTTGCTGGACGGCGTGACGAAGACCTTCGTCCTGGCCAGGCTCTACACCGCCGTCGCCGACCTGTACAACCTGGCCGGCTGGACGAATTTCGACCAGGACCGCCCGGCTGCCGCACTGGCGGCGTTCGCGCGGGCGCTGGAGCTGGCCGTCGAAGCCGGGAACGACGACCTCCAGGCCAACATCCGGTACCGCGTCGGACGGCTGCACCTGCACTACGGCGCCGTCGACGCGGCGCTGGCGGAATTCGCGCGGGGCCGCGAGGCGGCGTTGCTGGCCGGCTCCAAGCTCGCGCAGGCGATCCTGTCGGCCAACCAGGCGTGGGCCCACGCCAAGAAGGGCGACGTCACCGGCGCGCTGGCCTACCTGCGCCGCGCCCGCGAGGAGTTCGCGGACGCCGAGTGGCGCGAGCCGTCGCCGTGGGCGGCGTTCTTCGGGCGCACCGACCTGGCGGCGATGATCGGCACGGTGCACGGCGAACTGGCGCAGGTGGTCGACGTCCGGCACGGCCGCGACGGCATCCCCGCCCTCACCGAGGCGATCGCGGGGTACCGGCGGGGCATGACGCGCAGCCGCTCGCTGACCTTGATCTGGCTGGCCACCGTGCACGCGCTGGACGGCGATCTCGACGTGGCCGTCACCGTCGGCGAGGAGGCGGTCGAGCTGGCGGGCGCGCTGCGGTCGCCGCGCGTGCGGCAGCGGCTGCAGTCGCTGTCGGCGGCCGCCCGCCGGTTCGGCGGAAACGCGGACGCGGGGGCGATCGTCGACCGCATCGACCATCTCAGGCATTCCTCGACGATAATCGAATGATCATGCAAAGGTAAACAATACGGAAAATGAAAATGGGATCCGCTGAAGACCGGCCAAAAGTAGGTTCCTTGGCGTGATCGCGGCTTCTTATGCTTCTCGGCAACCTGCGGCGAGCATTTCGCGCAGGCCCGGTCCCCACCGCCGAGAGGAAATTCCCCATGCGCTTGCGCAAGCTCGTCGCGGCCGCTGTGCCGCTGCCTGCGTTGCTCGGCCTCGCCGTGGCCGTCCCGGCCGCCGCCGCGCCGGAGCCCCTGGTCACGCTGGCCGACAACGCCGCGCCGCTGGTCGACAGCGCCCGCACCGGCGACGTCGCGGCCGACCGGCCGATCACCGCCGCGCTCTCGCTGAAACTGCACAACCAGCAGGCGCTGGAAAAATTCCTCGCCGACGTGCAAAACCCCGCTTCGCCGCAATACCACCACTTCCTGACCCCGGCGCAGTTCACGGCCAGGTTCGGCCCGACCCAGGCCGACGTCGACAAGGCCGTCTCATTTCTCGGGAAAGCGGGTGCCACCGGGATCGAGGTTTCCGGGAACCGGCAGGCCATCACGTTCACCGGCTCGGCGGCGCAGCTCGAATCGGCGTTCCGCACCCGGATCGGGACCTACCACGACCGGGTCTCCGGCCGGGACTTCTTCGCCAACGACGCCGTGCCGGCTGTACCCGCGAGCGTCTCGGACGTCGTGGGCAACGTCGTCGGCCTCGACAACCACGCGGTGCGGACGCATTCGTCGAAGGCGGCCGCCCAGCCGAACGTCGTCAAGGCCGTCACCCCGCCGGTGCTCAAGACCGCTTACGGCACCAGCGGTCTGTCGGCGACCGGCAGCGGCGTCAACGTCGGTTTCGTCGAGTTCGACGGGTACCAGAAGTCCAACATCACCAAGTACGACAGCACGTACGGCCTTTCGTCGGGCTCGGTGACGACGGTCGGGGTCAGCGGTGCGAACTACGACTCGTCGCCGGGCGACGGCCAGATCGAGGTCGAACTCGACATCGAGGTCGTGCACGCGCTGGCGGCCGCGGCCAACGACTACGTCTACGAGGCGCCGAACTCGAGCGCGGGCGAACTGGCGATGTACCAGAAGATCGCGTCGGACGACACGGTCGACGTCGTCTCGATCTCCTGGGGCGCTTGCGAATCCGCCGAAGGGTCGAGCGCGGCGAAGAGCGTCAGCAGTGCGATCGCGACCGGTACCGCGGAGGGGATCTCGTACTTCGCCGCCGCGGGCGACGACGGCACGACCGACTGCTACCGCCAGACGGGTTCGACGGCGCGGGGAGTGGACTTCCCGGCGTCGAGCCCGAACGTGACGGGCGTCGGTGGGACGAAGCTGAGCGTGACGTCGTCGAACGGCTACAGCAGCGAAGCGACCTGGAACGACGGGAACTCCGGCGGCTCGACCGGCGGCGGGATTTCGACGGTCTTCACCGCGCCTTCGTGGCAGTCGTCGCAGAGCACGACGTACCGCAAGGTGCCGGACGTTTCGGCGGACGCCTCGCCGACGTCGGGCTACTCCATCTATTCGGCGGGCAGCTGGGAGACGGTCGGCGGCACGTCGGGCGCGGCCCCGCTGTGGGCGGCCTTCGCCACGCTGCAGAACCAGGTGCACGGCGGCGGTCTGGGCAACCTGAACCCGAAGTTCTACTCGATCGGCAACGGGTCGTCCTACGGAACGGGCTTCCACGACGTGACGACGGGCAACAACACCCTCCACGGCACGACCGGGTTCAGCGCCGGGACGGGCTACGACCAGGTGACGGGCTGGGGTTCCTTCAAGGGCACCGGGCTGTCCGGCCTGATCGGCTGAGTGTGCGCGGAGCCGGGGCTGTCGCGGATCTGCGACGGCCCCGGCTTTCCGTGACGCCGAGGACCGCCGGTGCCGGTCGGTGCGGCCGCTTGGGGGACTTTCCTTCGCAAGACTAAGCGTTAGTGTGGGCGCATGATCAAGCGCACGGTGCTGGACGCCACCCGCGAACTCCTCCGCGAACTCGGGCTCACCACGGTGTTCGGCAACCCCGGCACCACCGAGGTGCCGTTCCTCACCGACTGGCCCGACGACTTCGACTACGTCCTGGGCCTGCAGGAATCCGCGGTCGTGGCGATGGCCGATGCCTACGCCCAGGCCACGCGGCGGGCCGTGCTGGTCAACCTGCACTCCGCCGGCGGGGTGGGGCACGGGCTCGGCAGCCTCTTCACCGCCTACCGCAACCGGACGCCGATGATCGTGGTCGCCGGGCAGCAGATCCGGTCGCTCATCCCGCACGAACCCTTCCTCGGGGCCATGGAAGCGCCGGAGTTCCCGAAGCCGTACGTGAAGTGGTCGATCGAGCCCGCCTCCGCCGAGGACGTCCCGGCCGCGCTGGCGCGGGCCTACCACGTGGCGACGCAGGCGCCGTCCGGTCCGGTGTTCGTGTCCGTTCCGGCTGATGACTGGTCCGCCACCACCGAGCGGCCCGTCGTCTCGCGGCCCCGCATCCGGGGTTTCGCGCCGGATCCCGAGGCCGTCGACGAGCTCACCGCCGCGCTCGAAGCCGCCGAACGGCCGGCCATCGTCGTCGGGGGAGCCGTCGACCAGGACGGTGCCGTCGTCGAAACCGTCGCGCTCGCCGAACGCCTCAACGCCGCCGTGTGGGTCGCGCCGATGTCCTACCGCTGCTCGTTCCCCGAAGACCACCCGCTGTTCCAAGGGTTCCTCGACCCCGAACGCGGAGCCGTCGCCGACGCGCTCGCGCGGCACGACCTCGTCGTCGTGCTCGGGGCGCCCGCTTTCACCTACCACGTCGACCGCGGGCGCGGGGAAACTCCGCTGCCACCGCTGTTCATCGTCAGCGACGACGAGCAGATCCTCGCGCGCGCCTTCGAAGGCACCGGCATCCGCGCCACGCCGAAACTGGGCATCCGCGCCTTGCTCAACGTCGTCGAACGCAGCACCCGGCCCGCGCCGGCTCCGAGGCAGCGTCCCGCGAAGCCGGGCGGTGAGACGCTCACCGGCGAATTCGTCTACTCGACGCTCGCGGATCTGTTGCCGGACAACGCCCTGGTGGTCGAGGAAGCGCCCAGCCACCGCGGGATCCTGCACGACCACCTGCCGATCACGGCGACCGACACCGGGTTCCTGACGATGGCCAGCGGCACGCTCGGCTACGGCGTCCCCGGCGTGGTCGGCGCGGCGCTCGCCCGTCCGGACCGCAAGGTCGTCGGCGTGATCGGCGACGGTTCGAGCATGTACGGCATCCAGGCCCTCTGGACGGCGGCGCGCGAGGAACTGCCGGTCACGTTCGTGATCCTGGACAACTCCGAGTACGCGGCCGTCCGCATCCTCGGCGACGCGATCGGCGGGGCGAAGCTGCCGGGCACCGAACTGGGCGGCATCGGCTTCGCGGCGCTGGCGGAGAGCATGGGCTGCCACGGCGTGACGATCACCGAGCCGTCGGACCTGGTCCCCGGCCTCACGGCAGCGCTGGCCGACCCCCGCCCGACGCTGGTGCACGTCCGGGTCGCCGCGTCGAGCAGGTCGCTGTACTGACGGGTCGTGAGTGGTGAGGCGGGTCTCGACCCGCCTCACCAACGACAAGCCGCGGCGCTAGCTCCTGGTCCTGGTCTCCGTCAGGTTCGGTGCCCGCTCGGCCAGTTCCCACTCCGCCGCATCGGAAGCCGCTGTGGCGGCTTCGGCCGGGGTGCCGCCGTGCAGTAGCCGGGCGACTTCGCCGCGCAGCGTCACGAACTCCGCCGACTCGCGCGTGGTGATCTGGTTGCGCTCGGCGGGCAGGCCGACCGGCAGGTCCGCCACGATCGAGGCCGGCGACTTCGACAGCACCAGCACCCGGTCGGACAGGTAGACGCTCTCGTCGATGTCGTGGGTGACGACCAGGATCGTGCTGCCCTGCTCGCGCTGCACGCGCCGGGTCAGGTCCTCCAGCTCGAACCGCGTCTGGGCGTCGACCGACGCGAACGGCTCGTCCATCAGCAGCAGCGCCGGGCGGCTGGCCAGCGCGCGGGCGATCGACACCCGCTGCTGCATGCCGCCGGACAGCTGCCACGGGAACTTCCCGCCGACGCCGGACAACCCGACCTGATCGAGCGCCTCGGCCGCCCGCTCGCGCCGCTCGGCCTTCGAGATCGACCGCCACCGCAACGGGAATTCCACGTTCTTCTGCACCGAAAGCCACGGGAACAGCGAACGGCTGTAGTCCTGGAACACGACGGCGAGGTCGTCCGGGACGCCCGAGACGCGGTCGCCGTGCAGGCTCACCGTGCCCGCGGTCGACGGGGTCAGCCCGGCGATGCAGCGCAGCAGCGTCGACTTCCCGCAGCCCGACGGGCCGACGATGCTGGCCAGCTGCCCGGCCTCGACGGTGAACGACAGGTCGTTCACCGCGGTGTGCGCCTTCGCGCCACTGCCGTAGGTGTGGCTGAGGCCGGAAACTTCGAGCATGGTGGACATGGGAGAGGCCTTTCCAGCGTTCAGTCGCGGCCGAGGCGGGTCGGCTGCCAGGCCAGCACCCGCCGTTCCGCGGCCAGGAAGATCGTGTTGAAGACGTAGCCGAGGATGCCGAGCAGCACCAGCCACGACCACATGACCGGGAAGTCGAAGTCCTGCTGGGCGTTCAGCAGCGACCGCCCGATGCCGTTGTAGGCGCCGACGAGTTCGGAGACGACCATCAGCAGCAGTGAGATGGACAGGCTCACCCGCAGCCCGGCGAAGATCTTCGGCGCCGCCGCGGGCAGCACCACCATCGTGATCCAGTACCGCTTCGGCGTGCGGAAGGACCGCGAGGTCTCCACCTTCACCTGATCGACCGACCGGACACCGTCGACCGCGTTGAGCAGCACCGGCCATACGGCGCCGAAGATGATCGACCCGATCTGCATGCCCGAGCTCAGCCCGAACAGCACCGCGAACACCGGAATCAGCGTGGGCGGTGGGATCGAGCGGAAGAACGCGAACAGCGGGCCGACGTAGTCCATCGCCTTTGCGGACCGGCCGAGCAGCACGCCGAGCACGATGCCGACGACCGCGGCCAGCGCCCAGCCGCCGAACGTCCGGCCGAGGCTGGGGAACACGTTGTCGAACACCGCGTCGGTGAGGAAGAGGCGCGACGCGGGTCCGGTGAACCACAGCTTCGCGGCGGCGGCCGCTATCTCGGTCGGCGGGGGGAAGAACTTGCTGCCGCCCGCGCGGGCGGCGAACTCCCAGGCGACCACGAGGATCGCGAACAGCAGCCAGTTGCGGACGACCGAGGCGGCGCCGCGCGCGGCTCGCCTGCCGACCCGGCCGGAAAGAGTCACCGCGGTCATGCGATCGCCTCCCGGTCCACCGTGCTCCAGCGGAACAGCCGCCTGCCCAGGTGTTCGAGCCCTTCGTTGATCAAGTAGCCCAGCAGTCCCGCCACCACCGTACCGGCCAGGACCAGGTCGAACCGGGTCGAACCGGTGCTGGCGACCAGGATGAAGCTGCCGAGGCCGACTTCGGAACCGGCCAAGAACTCGACGCTGACGACGGCGATCAGCGAGATGATCGCCGAAAGCCGGATGCCCGTGAAGACGAACGGCGCGGTCTGCGGCAGGGCGACCGATGACAGGATCCGGAATCGGCTGGTCCCGCACGCGCGCGCGGTCTCCATCAGTACCGGGTCGATCTCGCCCATGCCGTAGATGGTGTTGAACATGATGGGCCACAGCGAGGCGTACACCGCGAGGGCGATCTTCGCGTCGGGGCCGGAGCCGATCACCAGCAGCACCAGCGGCACCAGCGCGGTGACCGGGATCGGCCGGAGGAATTCGACGATCGCGGCGGTGGCGGTGCGCAGCACCGGGATGCTGCCCAGCAGCAGCCCGGCGGGAACGGCGATGGCGATCGCGATCGCGAGCGCGATCAGCCAGGCCAGCATCGTCGCGACGATGTCGCGGAGGAAGGAGGGGTCGCCCAGGAGGTCCCCGACGGTGACCAGGACGACGCTCGGCGGCGGGGTGAACGTCTTACTGACCAGGCCGACCTGGACGACGACCTCCCAGAGCAGGAGGAAGCCGACCAGGCCGGCCAGGCCGCGGAGCAGTTTCGTCACGTCAGCTGGTCGCCTGCGGGGCGATCATCGGCGCGGCGTCGACCTTGCTGGTGATGACACCCATCTGCAGCAGCAGGTCGGGGACCCGCTGGAGGCGCCGGGCGTCCAAGGTGGAGCCGTAACCCGGCAGGGTGAGCAGCTTGGCCGTGTCTTCGTCGATCTTCGCGTACTTGACCAGCAGCGGCTCGACCTTCGAGCGGTCGTTGAGCGCGTCGCTGGTGGCCTTCTTCATCGCGCGCTGGAAGGCCGCGAGGGTCTTGGGGTTGGCCTGCACCCACTTCGTCGCCGCGCCGTAGCCGGTCAGCGGGAAGTCCTGGCTCGCACCGGTGTTGATGTCGATGACCGGCGTCGCGCCGACGACCTTCGCCGCCTGCGAGAGCATCGGCTCCGGCATGTAGGCCGCGTCCACCTGGTTGTCCTTCAGAGCCGCCGCCATGTTCGGCAGCGGGACCAGCACCCAGTTGACCTTGCTGAAGTCGACGCCGTGGTCCTTCATGACGGATTTGGTGAGGATGTCCGAAGCGGTGTTCTTGGCCGTGATCGCGATCCGTTTGCCGGCGAGGTCGTTGACCGTCTTCACCGTCGAGGTCGGCACCGTGACGATCGCGTTGCTCTTCGCGTTCACCGACGTGCCGTCCGCGACCAGCTGGATGTCCGCGGCACCGGTGCTCTTGGCGATGAAGAACGGCGTGTAGGTCGAGAGGGCGATGTCGGCCTCGCCGGAGATCGCCTTCGTCATCGACGCCTGCCCGCTGTTGGCGATGATCTGCTCGACCTCGAGGCCCTCGGCCTTGAAGTAGCCGCCGTCCTGGGCCAGCCAGAACGGCGCCAGGTCCGTGGTCGGCATGATGGAGACCTTGATCTTCGACTTCTCCAGGCCGCCTCCGGTCGACGGGGCGTTCGAGTCGTCCGAGCCGAGCGCGCTGCAGCCACTGAGGGCGGTGACTGCGGCGGCGGTGAGGGCGAGCCCGAGCGCGGCGCGGCGAGTGCGAACCCGGCCACCGCTCATGGCGTTTCCAAACAAGGCCTGCTCCTTGAAGAAAGTGACGGTTGGTGAACCGAATCCAATGGGAGTGCGTGACTCATTCTCAGAAGTCACGCGGGCCACTGTAGAGAACGTGACAGCTTGCTCACAATGGGTGGAATCACTACCGGACCGAGTGGCGCACGTCACTCTTTGGGCCTCTGGTCTAGACCCGCTGCTCCACTCGCCGTAGCCGTTCACCCAGCGTAGGGTCAAGGTCTCGAAAGAGCGATGACCAGCTGTGTGTCGGCTGAGCGAACGCTGTGCAACATCCAGCGGGTCCTGTCGGGAGGGTTACATCTTCCCCTGCCGTTCGCTACCCTCTGCACCTGCGGGGAGGTATCAACCTCCGATGTAGTGAGAGAGAGTGCCTGGATGGCCGATCAAGATGATCCACTTCGGTGTCCCAGCACACTTCGGTGTACCAGCACACACTGTGCTTTTCCTGAGAGAATCTTCCCCGCAATGACCACTGCCAGGCCGGGTGCAGCCGCCGCGCCGGTGGGCTAGGCCGAACCAACAGACCGATGCAGGACCAGCGCAGGGACCCGACCGTGATGCTCGAGCTGAACCGATTCCGTCCGGCCGGACGGGGTTCAGGAACCCCCAGGGCCAACACCGAAGACGATCTTTTCACCCGTACGGGTAGCGTCTTGCGCTGGGCTCCTTCCGATGGGCCGGAGCGCCGGAGCACCGGGAGCGTGCAGACGAGTGGCTGAGGAGAACGCGATGCGCCCTGGTGGGCGCTGGACCGACCAGGCTTTCACGAGCACGAACGATGATGGTGGTGCGGCGGTGCCGAACGAAGACGCCGCGGGGGTGGGAGGGGCCCCTGCGCAGTCACCCGGAGCTGATCCGGGCCGGAAGACCGGGCTGTTCTCCGGCATGCGCGACTGGCGGCTGCGGTCCAAGCTGGCCGCGGTCCTGATCATCCCCACCCTGACCGCGCTCGCGCTGGGTGCGGTGCGGGTGGTCGACGACGCCCGCGAGGCGGCCGAGTTCCAGCGCACCGCCGACCAGGTCGCGTTCGCCGTCAAGGTGACCACAGTGGTGCACGAGTTGCAGAACGAGCGCTCGCTGGCGGTCGCGCGGATCTCCTCGCGGAACTCGCTGCTGCAGACCGGGCTCGACGCGCAGATCGCCAAGGTCGACCGCGAAGTCGCCGACCTGCGCGGCGCGGTGAACACCCTCGACTACGACAACCAGGCGACCAAGGACCGCTACACCCGCGGTCTCCAGCGCCTCGACGCCCTGCGCCCGCTGCGGGCGGCGTTCAACACCGCGGACGGCCTGCCCGACATCACGGTGCTCACCGCCTACTCGGGCATCCTCGACTCGCTCATCGAGCTCGGCCGCGAGGTGACCACCGCGGTCACCGACCGGGACGTGCTGCGCCTCGGCACGAGCACGCAGGCGATCAGCGAGGCCAAGGAGTTCACCACCCGCTCCGACGCCGAGCTGCAGATCGCCGCGTTCCGCGGCACCTTCCCCGGCGACCTGCTGGACCAGACGCACGCGGCGGCGTCCAGCGCGGACGCCTCCGTCGCGTCGTTCCTCGCGAACGCCGACGACGACCAGCGCCAGCTCTACAACGACACCTACTCGGGCCCGGAGGTCGACGACCGCCGCCGGATCCAGACTTCGGCGTTCGCGCTGGCCCAGCAGGGTGAGGCGCCGACCATCGACACCACCGCGCTCGGCAAGGACAGCACGGTGTCGGCCGACAAGCTGCACGCGGTCGAGTCGAACCTGCTCGCCCAGCTCAAGACCCGCGCCGACGACCTCGCCACGGCGGCGGTCAACTCCGCGTGGGTCGGCGGTGCCGTGGTCCTCGCGGCCCTGGCCGCTGCGATCGCGCTGATGCTCGTCGTCGCCCGGCTCATGCTGCGCCCGCTGCGGATCCTGCGGAAGAGCGCGCTGGACATCGCCTACACCCGGCTGCCGGAAACCGTGCAGGCGATCCTCGACGACCCGGACCCGGTCGGCGCCTCGAAGAAGGCCGTCCAGCCGGTGCCCGTCACCTCCCGCGACGAGATCGGCGAGGTCGCGCGGTCGTTCGACATCGTCCACGAGCAGGCCGTCAAGATGGCCGCCGAGCAGGCGCTCCTGCGCGAGAACGTCAACGGCATCTTCGTGAACCTGTCCCGCCGGTCGCAGCGGCTGGTGGAACGCCAGCTCGGCGTCATCGACCGGCTCGAGGCCGACGAGCAGGACCCGGACCACTTGGCCAGCCTGTTCGAGCTCGACCACCTCGCGACGCGGCTGCGGCGCAACGGTGAGTCCCTGCTGGTGCTCTCCGGCGCCGGCCTGGCGAAGTCGGTGCCCAAGCCGGTGCCCGCCGCCGACGTCATCGGCGCCGCGGTGTCCGAGATCGAGCAGTACGCCCGGATCGAGGTCGGCATCGTGCCCGACGTCGCGGTCCAGGGCCTGGCGATCCACGACCTCGTGCACGTCCTCGCCGAGCTGCTCGACAACGCGACCTACTTCTCCGAGCCGGAGACGAAGGTCATCGTCCGCGCGGTGGTGACCCGCCGCAAGGCGCTGGCCATCCAGGTCACCGACCACGGTGTCGGCATGAGCGAGGAGCGGCTGGCCGAGGTCAACGCGCGCCTGGCCGACCCGCCGGACCTGGACGTGTCGGTGACCCGGCGGATGGGTCTGTACGTGGTCTCGCGGCTGGCCAAGCGCCACGGCATCGAGGTCCGGCTGCGTGAGAACGAGGACATCGAGGGTGGCGTGATCGCCCGCGTCGTCGTCCCGGCCGAGCTGCTGACCCACCTCCGCCCGGGCATGCAGCGGCAGACCCCGCTGCCGGCGAACCGCTCCGAGACGTCGATGTCGATGCCGAGCATCCCGATCCCGGCCGCGCGCACGGACTTCGACCAGACGCAGACGCACGCGGCGGTGCCGCCGTCGGCGCCTCCGCCACCCCCGCCTCCGCCGAGGCACGAACCCGTGCCGAACCAGGGCGGCCTGGTGCCGCTCGACCAGCCGATCAGCCTGGACGACCTGGTCAGCGGCGGCCGCGCGGCGGGTCCGTTCCTGTCGCCGGAGCTGCCGAAGCCCGAGACGCCGGCCTGGCCGACCGCCGAGGACCTGGCGCCGCTGGCCCCGCCGGGGAACGGCGATGGCGCCAGCTCGCGGGCCGCCGACACGCAGTTCGCGCCGCTGGTGCTGCCCAAGCGCGAGCCGAAGTACGTCCCGCCGGAGGAGCCGCCGCCGGCGCCGCCGCCCGCGAACGAGGTCGGTTCGTCGGCGCTCGAAGACGATGTACCCACCCGGCGGTTGCCCATCTACCAGTCGGTGCTGTCACGCTGGTTCAGTGAAGGCGACGACTCGGCAGCCGACCCGGTGCCGCCGCAGAGCGATGGCGAAGACCCCAACCTGCCGCCGCTCACCGGCTCCGACGAGTCGTCAGCGGTGTCAGCGCCGTCGGCGCCCCCCATGCCGATCGCCGAGCCGGCTCCGGACGAACTGCAGCCCACCGCGGCGACCCGGCACCCGCTCCTCCCGCCCGACGACGGCTGGCACAGTGCCTCCGACGACGGCTGGCAGGCGGCGCAGTCGCTGCTGGAGGCCAAGAACGAGGAGATCACCCCGGCCGGGCTGCCCAAGCGCATCCCGAACGCCTACCTGGTGCCCGGATCGATCGACAGCCCGAGCTCGACATCCGAGGCACCGGCGCAGAACAACTTCGCGGACGCAACCGCGGGCATGCCCGGAACGGGTGCGATCACCCGCTCCGCGTCCGCGGCGCGGAACCGGATGGCAAGCTTCCAACGGGGCTACACCTCGGGACGGCACGCCTTGAAGGAACTCCCGGCCGACGAGAGGCTGGAAGGCAGCGGGGTTCATGGGCGTGGCAACACCACAGACAGCAGTGAGGAGTGAAAGTGACACGGGCGGGTGCAATGCAGCCGGGTGGCTCCGCGCAGCCGAACGGCCAAGCGCATGCCAAGGCGAACAATGCCGGCAGCTTCGCTTGGCTGATCACGGATTTCGTGCACCGGGTGCCCGGCGCGGCCCACGCGGTCGTGGTTTCGGCCGACGGTCTGCTCCTGGCGGCCTCGCGAGGCTTGCCGAAGGACCGGGCGGACCAGCTGGCCGCGGTGGCGTCGGGGCTGACCAGCCTCGCGCGCGGCGCGGCCAAGGTGTTCGAGGGCGGCACGGTGGCGCAGACCGTGGTCGAAATGGCCAACGGTTTCCTCTTCCTCATGTCGGTTTCCGACGGTTCCTGTCTGGCGGTGCTGGGGTCACCGGAGAGTGACATCGGCCTGGTCGTCTACGAGATGACCTTGCTGGTGGAGCGGGTCGGCCAGCAGCTGACTCCGGAGATGCGGGCGCAACTGCAGGGTTCGGCCGTCCGCCGCTGAGGACTTGGGAACCGAGGAGAGAGCCGTGGACGACGGGCGCTTGAGGGGTGATGGCCGGCTCGGTGACGACTTCTCCGGCGGGTGGTCCGAACAACCGGACGACGGCCGGGAGGACTGGCAGTCGTTCCGGGACCGCGTCGACCGTGAGTGGCGGGCGCGCCGGGTGCAGGCCTCCGACAGCGACCCCGTGCGGGAACCACCGAACTGGCTGACCGACAGCAATGCCGGTCAGGAGCCGATCCGGCCGATCGCCGGCGGCACCGAGTACCGTGACCGGCTGCTCGGCGGGCCGGGCGCGGAGCTGTTCGGCGGTTCGAGCGGACCGCTGTACGACGCGCACGAGTTCGCCGCGTACAGCACCGAGCGCGACTTCTCGTCGGGCCCGGACTCGGGTGAGCTGGCCGCGGCGCTGCCGCGGCAGGCCCACCAGGAGTACGTCGACGAGCCGCCGCAGAACGAGATGGAGACGTCGGGGCTGGTCCGGCCGTACTTCCGGACCAGGGGCCGGACGAAGGCGACCCTCGACCTGGCCATCGAGGCGCTGATCTCGACCAGCGAACAGGGCCGGATGCTCGACCGGGTCCGGGTGCCCGAGCACCGGTCGATCTGCGACCTGTGCCTCGACACCCGGTCGGTGGCCGAGGTGGCCGCACTGCTGCGGCTGCCGCTCGGCGTGGTGCGGGTGTTGATTGGTGACGTGGCGGGTCTCGGGCTGGTGCTGGTGCACTCCAGCAGCACGACCGTGGGCGACCGCCCGAGTATCGAGTTCATGGAAAGGGTGCTCAGTGGGCTTCGGAGAATTTGACTCCGACGCGAACGCGCCGCAGGTGACGGGTCCGACCTCGTCGGCCAAGATCGTGGTCGCCGGCGGGTTCGGTTCGGGGAAGACAACCATGGTCGGGGCGATCTCGGAGATCGACCCGCTGACCACCGAGGCCATGATGACCGAGGCGAGCGTCGGGCACGACGACACCTCGGCCACGCCCAACAAGACCACCACCACCGTGGCGATGGACTTCGGGCGCATCTCGCTGGACTCGGACCTGGTGCTGTACGTCTTCGGCACCCCCGGTCAGCACCGGTTCTGGTTCATGTGGGACGACCTCGCGGTCGGCGCCATCGGGGCGGTCGTGCTGGTGGACACGCGGCGGCTCGCCGACGCGTTCCCGTCGATCGACTTCTTCGAGAACCGGAAGCTGCCGTACGTCGTGGCCATCAACTGCTTCGACCGGCTGCTGCACCACCAGATCGAGGACGTCCGGCACGCGCTCACCATCGCGCCGTCGGTCCCGATCATGGCGTGCGACGCGCGGGAGCGCGAGTCCGCCAAGCAGGTGCTGATCTCGGTCGTCCAGCACGCGATCGCGCACGATTCGGCCTTGCGCGCGGGATAGCCGATGACGCCCCGAAGCGGATGCGGCCGTTGGAGTGAACTCCGCGTGCTTCACCCACTTCGGGGAGTGCTGCCCCCGTCCGGGGGAAGAGCCGGTCACGCTGCTCCGGCGACGCCGGGCCCGGCGTCGACCGTCCCGGTCCCCTGCCGCTCGGCTGACCTGTGCGGACACCCCGTGGGGGCCGGTCGCGGGCGGCAGCGTGGCGCGACCCGCGGACGTGCGTCGCGTCGCGGGTCGGCGCGGAGCGCATCCGGGCGCACACGTAGGGTGCGCAGCGGTCGATCGGTGGCAGACTCGACACCACCGGCGGTGCGAATACGCTTTATCGTGGCGTCGCCGACCGGCCGTGCCGGGCGCTCCAGGGTGCGGCGGGCGGCGCCGCGCGAGCAAGGAGGAGCAGTAGTGACGGCTTCCGGCCAGGGCACATTCGGCTGGCTCATCACGGACTTCGTGCGCCGGGTACCCGGTGCCGCGCACGCCGTTCTGGTGTCCGCGGACGGGTTGCTCTTGGCGCCGTCGGAAGGGCTGCCCCAGGAGCGTGCCGAGCAGCTGTCGGCGGTCGCGTCCGGGCTGATCAGCCTGACGTCGGGGGCCGCGCGCTGCTTCGAAGCGGGCGGTGTCAACCAGACCGTGGTGGAGATGGAGCGCGGCTACTTGTTCCTGATGTCCGTTTCGGACGGTTCGTCGCTGGCGGTGCTGGCCGCGCCGACGTGCGACATCGGCACGGTCGCCTACGAAATGACCCTGCTCGTCGAGCGGGTCGGCCAGCAGATCACCCCCGAGCTGCGCGCGCAGCTCCAGGGCGGCGTGCGTGGGTAGGGCGAGATGAGGATTTCGGGATTCGACGATCCGGACTCCAGCGGCTGGGACGCACTGCACCGCGGCACCGAGCGCGAGGGTTTCGATTCGCCCAGCAAGTTCGACATGTCGACGCTGTCGATGATCATGCCCAAGCGCAAGCCGTCGCGGCCGAAGCCGGATCCGCAGGGCTACACCGACGAGGACACCCGTGAGTGGGGCTCGCCGGCCGACGACGACTACGACCCCGTCGAGCCGGAGTGGCAGGACAGCGAGAGCTACGAGCCGGAGCCGCCGCCGCTGGAGCCGGCGTGGACCCCGCCGCGGGGTGCGCGCCCGCCCGCTCCGCCGCGGCCCCCGGCGCCCCACCCGCCGGCGCCCCGTCCGCCCGCACCCCGCCCACCGGCGCCGCGGCCGCCCGCACCGATGTCCCGGCCGCAGGCGGCACCCCCGCCTGCGTGGGCCCCGGCGCCGCCCCGGCCGCCGGCCGACTGGACGCCCCCGCCGGACCCGGAGACCCGGTGGATCCCCCACCCGGAACCGTGGGAGGACCCGGCCTGGCACGAACCGGCCCGCGTGAGCCCGGTGCCCGTCGCTTCGGCGGGGTCGCGGGTCCGCCCGTACACCCGCACGGGCGGGCGCACGCGGTCCGACCACAACCTGGCGCTGGAGGCGCTGGTCTCGACGTCCGACGACGGGCGCCGCTACCGCGGGGTCCGGTCGGTCGAGCACCGCCGGATCTGCGACCTGTGCCTGGACACCCGGTCCGTGGCGGAGATCGCCGCGCACCTGCGGCTGCCCCTGGGCGTGGTCAAGGTGCTGGTCGGCGACATGGCCGACATCGGCCTGGTGCTGGTCCACCAGACCGAGCTGATCCTCGGCGACCGGTCGTCCCGCGAGTTCATGGAACGCGTCCTGGCCGGCCTGCGCGCGCTGTGAACCGGCCCGAAAGGGTCAGCCCGAGGTGAGGTCCAGGGTGAGCGTGTTGCCCGGGCCCGGGACCACGGAGTTGACCAGCGGCGTCGCCGCGCCGCAGTTCGCGAAGGCGCCGATCGTGTAGGTCGATTCGAGGTGGCCGCCCTTGCCCGCGGCGAAGTCGTCCGACCGGAGTTCGGTCGTCAGCGGTTCGGCCGTGCCGCACTCCGCACCGACGTCGTACGGCGCCCCGTTGACCCGGACGTCGGAGAGCCGCACCGGCCAGGTCGCGGAGCCGGAGAAGCCGCTGAACACCGAGCCCTCGGCGTGGCCGGGGCCGAGCGTGATGGTTCCGCTGACCTTGCCGATTCCCGGCACCGACCGGGTGACCTTCACCGGCGGCAGTGTGATGGTCCCGTAGAACGTGTACGAGCCGATCTGGGTGTACATGTCGAACTGTCCCGGCCCCAGTTCGAGGTCGGCGTCCGGCTTCGCGATGTGCGTGGTCCCGTCGACGGTGTACTTCGAGTAGACCGGCGGCCCGGCCGCGTCGGCGGCGCCGGCGAACCCGGCCCCGCTCATGACCGTCGCGGCCGCCACCGCGGTCACGCGCGTTCCCCATTTCATGCACCAGGCTTACCACCTGACCGCGCGGCCGGGTGGAGATTCACCGAATCCGGCGTCAATCCTCGACCAGAGCCACGGAGGTGATGCGGTGGAGGGAATAGCGTTCGTTGTTCTCGCCCTCGAGGACCCCGCCGCCGACGCGCACCGGCCGGACGACGCGCTGGCTCGCCGTCCCCTTCGAATCCACGAACCCGATCCACACCTCACGGCGTTCCAGTGTCGCGCGGGACAGCAGCTCCAGCGTCGCCGACGTGTCCGCGCCGCCACCGACCGGCGCCCGCACCGCCGAACCCCGGCGGCGGGCCGAAGCCGCGTCCCCCGCGCGCAGGTTGGAGACGATCCGGGCCGCTTGGTCCTCGGACAGCACCGCTTGCTCGCCCGGGCTGCGCCGCGCCGCCCGCGCCTTCGCCGGCAGGCGACGGCCACCGGGACGGATGTCGACCACCCGGCCGTCCGGGCCCTCCGCCGCGGGGGCGAAACCGGCCGCGCGCAGGGCCGTCAAGACCTCGTGCAGCGGGTCGGGGCTGATCACGACCGTCGGCGCGATCAGCCGCAGTGCGTGTTCCGCCGCCACCGGGTGGGCCAGCACTTCGGCCAGCAGCGCCTCGTCGTCGCACCGCAGGAACGAGGCCGCGACGCCGCCGCGCAGCCGTCCGTGCCGCCGGGCGACGTCGTCGATCAGGTAGCTCAGCCCCTGCGGCACCGGGGTCGCCGACTTCGCCTTGAACAGCGCGTGCAGCTCGTCGGCCGTGCGCCCGGTGTCCAGCGCGCGCCGCACCGAGCCCTCGGTGATCCGGTAGACCGTCGCGTGCCCGGCCGACTCGACGTCGGCGGCGGCGGAGATTTCTGCCGCCAGTTCCGGCTCCAGCGGCCCCGGCGCGACGACCGTCAGGTCGGCCTGCAGCAGTACGCGGTCCACCGGCGCGGGCAGCGCGTCCAGGATCGCCTCGACCGCAGCCGGCCGGTCGTCGGCGAGCAGCGCCCGCGTCGCCGTCGTGACGCCGCCGAGCCCGACGATCCCCAGCGCCGACGCCTCGGCCATCGTCCAGCGGACGGTCTCGTCCCGCAGCCGCCCGCCCCGCCGCGGCGCGCGCCAGGCCAGCACCGCGACGAGCTCGTCGACGCTCTTCACCCCGGCGCCCGGGAGCAGGTCGGCCAGCGCGGTGAGGACGCGCCGCCGCGCGACCGGCGCCAGCGGGCGGCGCAGCTCCTCCGACAGCGGCGCGATCGGCTTGTCCTTGGCGTCGCGCCCGCCGGCCATCCCCGGCAGCCGCGGCAGCTCCAGCCACGCCTGGGCCAGCGTCATCCACCGCTGCGCGGTCGGCGACGCGAGCCACGAGTCGGTCAGCGTCGTCGGCACCCATTCGGGCACGGTCGCCTCGCTGTCGGCGACCAGCCCGGCGCCCACGGCCAGCTCGGCCAGCAGGATCGCCTGGGCGTCGTCGATCTCCAGGTCCTTGGCGAGCTTCTTCAGCTCCCGCACGCCGAGGCCGCCCGACTTGAGCACCGGCGGCGGCGCCGCGGACCACGCGCGCAGCAGGGCTTCGGTGTGGCGCAGGAACTCCATCGCCTCACCGGCCGCCGCCGCGTCCAAAGTGGCCGGCTGGTGCGGGTGGACCGGCAACTCGGGTTCGGTGAGCGTGCCCGGCCGGAACGCCCCGCCGCGCACCGCGATGCCGAGCTCGCGCGGCAGCTCGACGGTCTGGTCGTCGCGCCGCAGCAGCAGACCGCGGGCCAGCAGCTTCTGCACCGGCGTCTCGGCCTTCCCGAGCGTGAAGTCCAGCCCGGCGTCGCGGGTGCGGCCGATCGGCGGGCCCGCGGCGAGGGCGGTCAGCACGCCGCGCTCGTCGTCGGACAGCTCGGCGAGCCGCGACTCGAGGTCCTCACCGGCCAGCGACGGCGAAGGCGCGCCCAGCCCGGCCGGGAACGGCCCGAGCGCCTCCCGGACCGCGGGCGGCACGCGCAGCGCGTCATCCGGGCCCCAGGTCAGCGCCCGCGTCCGCAGCTGGGCCAGTGGCGCGGCGATGTCGGCGCCGACCAGCTTCGCGACGTCCTCGACCGGCACCGGGTCGCGGTCCGCGCCGGCCAGCAGGCACGCTTCGAGCACGGCCAGGGTGAAGGTGTCGAGGTCCTCGCAGGCGCGCGCGACCGAGCCCGGCGTGCCGGCCCGGGTGGCCAGCACCGTGCTGTCGGAGGGCGGGGGCGTGGACAGGTCTCGCCGCGTGCGGAGCAGCTCCGCGAGTGCGGCGTCGGACTCCGCGCGCAGCCAGTCCGCCAAAGAGGTCGCGGGCATAGAAGACCAGGGTACCGGGCGGTTGCGCCGGGCCGCCGCGGCTGAGGCAGACTGTCCTTCCAAGACCGAAGAACGGCTGTGGAGGACGTTGTGGCCAAGGGTGAGAAGAAGCACAAGGGCATCGACCCGACCTGGCCGGGCGAGGACGGCGAGCACCCCGTGACCGAGCTCGCGGCCGACCGCCAGGGTGCGCTGTCGCCGTTCGGCGACGTCACCTTCCCCCTCGACACGGTGCCGTACGTGCACCCGGAGACCGAGATCAACCGCTGAGCCCGGTGGGGCCGCCCCGGCCAAAAGCAGGCCGCCCCGGAGCGGCACGTAACCGTTGCTGCGAAGCCATGCGGCCGTGACTGTGACCGAGGTGGCAGCCAGCGGCAGAGTTACTGGTCAGTACCGGTATCGGCCCCTCGTGAGGGCGGTCACGGGAGTAGGTTTCCTCCCGTCCCAGCCCACCTTTCCCACGCGGGGGTAGTGCCATGCCGGTTCCCGGTCCCGGATATTCGATCACCGTCCGGGTCGAGGCCCCGGCTTCGTCCAGCGCGGCCGGTGACCTCACCACCGCCGTCGGGCGCGTCGGCGGCGTGCTGACCGCGTTCGACGTCGTCGAGTCCCACCCCGACTCGATCGTGGTCGACATCAGCGCCAACGCGCTGTCGGAGAACCACGCGAACGACATCACCCAGACGCTCGACTCGCTGCCCGGCGTCAAGGTCCGCAAGGTCTCCGACCGGACGTTCCTGATCCACCTCGGCGGCAAGATCGAGGTCACCCCGAAGGTCGCGCTCCGCAACCGTGACGACCTCTCCCGCGCGTACACCCCGGGCGTCGCCCGCGTCTGCCAGGCGATCGCCGCGAACCCCGAGGACGCGCGCCGGCTGACCATCAAGCGCAACACCGTCGCCGTCGTCACCGACGGGTCCGCGGTGCTCGGCCTGGGCAACATCGGCCCGGCCGCCGCGCTGCCGGTGATGGAGGGCAAGGCGGCGCTGTTCAAGAAGTTCGCCGACGTCGACGCCTGGCCGGTCTGCCTGGACACCCAGGACACCGAGGAGATCATCAAGATCGTCAAGGCGCTCGCGCCGGTGTACGCCGGGATCAACCTCGAGGACATCGCCGCGCCGCGCTGCTTCGAGATCGAGGCGCGGCTGCGCGAGCAGCTGGACATCCCGGTGTTCCACGACGACCAGCACGGCACCGCGATCGTGGTCGTCGCCGCGCTGCGCAACGCCCTGCGCGTGGTCAAGAAGAACATCGAGGACTGCAAGATCGTGGTCAGCGGCGTCGGCGCGGCCGGCTCGGCGATCATCCGGTTGCTGTTGCACAAGAACCCGGGCGACATCGTGGCCGCGGACATCGACGGCGTCGTCCACTCCGCGCGCGGCAACCTCGACGACAACCTGGCCTGGATCGCGTCGCACACCAACAAGGACCAGGTCAGCGGCACCCTGCACGAGGCGCTGAACGGTGCGGACGTCTTCATCGGCGTCTCCGCGCCCAACCTGTTCGGCGCCGAGCAGGTCGCCACGATGAACAAGGACGCCGTGGTGTTCGCGCTGGCGAACCCGGACCCGGAGATCGACCCGCTGGAAGCGCAGCAGCACGCCGCCGTCGTCGCGACCGGCCGCAGCGACTTCCCGAACCAGATCAACAACGTCCTGGCCTTCCCGGGCGTCTTCCGCGGCCTGCTCGACGCGCACGCGCACAACATCGACGACAACATGCTGCTCGCGGCGGCCGACGCGATCGCCGACGTCGTCGACAACGGCAAGCTCAACGCGTCGTTCATCGTGCCGAGCGTGTTCGACACCGCCGTGGCGCCCGCGGTCGCCGAGGCCGTCCGGAAGGCCGTGGTCGCGGAGCGCTGAGTCCGTAGAACGGAGGACCCCGGAATCCGTCTTCGGACGGACGACCGGGGCCTTCCGGCCCCCTACGCTGGGATTCGACTCGCTGAGGGGGGAACCGAATGCGGAACAGCCTGCTGGTCGCCGTGGTGGCGGCCGTGCTCGTGACGGTGGCGCCGGGGGTGGCGCAAGCGGCACCGGGTGCGCCGAAATGGGGAGCGTGCCCGGCGGACGTCACCGCGCCGGGCCTGGAGTGCGCGGCGCTCGACGTCCCGCTGGACTACCGGAAGCCGGCCGGACGGCAGATCCAGGTCGCGATCTCACGCTTGAAGAGCACGAACCCGGCCCAGCGCCGTGGGGTGCTCCTGACCAACCCGGGCGGTCCCGGCGGACCGGGCCTGGACCTGCCGGCGGCGCTGGCCGCGGGCGGGCTGCCGCGCGGTGTGCTGGACACCTACGACGTCATCGGGTTCGATCCGCGCGGCGTCGGGCACAGCACACCGGTGACGTGCGACCTCGCGCCGGCGCAGCTGCGGAGCAACGTCCCGCTGTACGCGCGCAACGCGGCCGACGTCGTAGCGGACGCCGAGTACGTCGAAGGCATCGCGCGGCAGTGCGGTGCTTCGTCCACGGCGTCGATGCTGCCGTACGTCACCACGGCGAACACCGCCCGCGACATGGACCGGATCCGGGCGGCACTGGGCGAGCCGAAGCTGTCGTACTACGGCATCTCGTACGGCACCTACCTCGGCGCGGTGTACACCACGCTGTTCCCCCAGCGCAGCGACCGGATCATGCTCGACAGCAACCTCGGCCCGGGCGGCCTGGACGTCACGGGCTCGCGGCTGTTCGCGCAAGGCTTCGAGGACCGCTTCCCCGACTTCGCCGCCTTCGCGGCGGCTCACCCCGAGTACAGCCTGGGCGCGACGCCCGCGCAGGTGCGGGCGAAGTACTTCGATCTCGCCGCGCGGCTCGACGCGAAGCCGAGCCCAGAGGGGATCGACGGCCGGCAGTTCCGGCACCTCACGTTCGGCATGTTCTATTACGACGCGGCCTTGCCGTACCTCGCCTCGGCCTGGCACGCGCTCGACACCGGGCAGCCGGTCTCGCCGCCGCCCGTCGGTGCGGGGCCGAACCCGGGGAACGTGCTGTCGAGCCAGCTGTACGTGCTCTGCGGCGACTCCGACTGGCCGGAACCGGTCCGCGCGTACCAGCGGAACGTGGCGGTGGACCGCCTGCGTCACCCGATGTTCGGGGCGGCCGCGGCCAACGTCTGGGCGTGCGCGTTCTGGCCGTCGGACCCGGTGGAGCCGCCGGTCCGCATCGGCGACCGTGGCCCGTCGGACGTCCTGATGCTGGAGAACCTGCGCGACCCCGCAACTCCGCTGGCGGGCGCCCGCCGCCTGCGGCAGGCCTTCGGCGACCGGGCGCGCATGGTGACGGCGGACCAGGGCGGCCACGGCACGTACCTGTTCGGCACCAACCAGTGCGCGAACGACGCGGCGACGGCGTTCCTGGTCTCCGGCGTGCGTCCGGCGCACGACACGGCGTGCGCGGCGGAGCCGGCCACCGCCCCCACCCCCGGCGGAGGCGCTGATGAGCCGCTGAGGCAATTGAAGTCCCTCAGGGCGGCCTTGCCGCACGTCGGAAGTAGCCTCGCTAGGTGAGTGAACTCAGCCACGTCGACGAGACCGGCGCCGCCCGGATGGTCGACGTCTCCGGCAAGACCGCCACCGCGCGCACCGCGCTCGCGGCCGGGACCGTGCGGACCACCGCCGAGGTGCTCCGGCTGCTGGCGAGCGACGGCCTGCCCAAGGGCGACGCGCTGGCCACCGCGCGCATCGCCGGGATCATGGGCGCCAAGCGGGTGCCCGAGCTGATCCCGCTGTGCCACCAGATCGCGCTGTCCGGGGTCAAGGTCGAGTTCACCCTCGGCGAGGCCGAGGTGGGGATCCGCGCGACCGCGAAGACCACCGACGTCACCGGCGTCGAGATGGAGGCGCTGACCGCGGTGGCCGTCGCCGGGCTGACGCTGCACGACATGATCAAGGCCGTCGACCCGGCGGCGACACTGGACGAGGTCCGCCTGCTCCGCAAGGACGGCGGCAAGACCGGAACCTGGGAGCGGCCGTGAAGCACACCGCGCGCGTGATCGTGGCGTCCAACCGTGCCGCGAAGGGCGTCTACGAGGACAAGACCGGCCCGGTGATCACCGCTTGGCTGGCCGGCCGCGGCTACGACGTGCCGGCGCCGGTCGTCGTCGAGGACGGCGATCCGGTGGGCGTCGCGCTGCGGGCCGCGCTGGCCGACGGCGTCGCGGTGGTGCTCACCACGGGCGGCACCGGCATCTCGCCGACCGACCGCACCCCGGACGTCACCCGCGCGGTGCTGGACCACGAGCTGCCGGGCGTCGCGGACGCGATCCGCGCGGCGGGGCTGCCGAAGGTGCCGACCGCGGTGCTGTCGCGCGGGGTCGCGGGCGTGGCGGGGCGGACCCTCGTCGTGAACCTCCCCGGCTCCAGCGGCGGCGTGAAGGACGGCTTGGGCGTGCTGGACGGCATCCTCGAGCACGCGGTCGACCAGCTGGCGGGTGGCGACCACCCGCGGCCGGCTGCGGGTGGGCCGTCGGTGCGCGTGGCGCGGGCACTGGTGACCGAGGAGGTGCTGTCGGTCGAGGAGCACGCGCGGCTCGTGGAGGACGAAGCGGCGGGCGCGGTGGTGACGTTCTCGGGCGTGGTCCGCGACCACGACGGCGGCAAAGGCGTCCGCGACCTGACGTACGAGGGCCACCCGAGCGCGGGCCAGGTGATCGAGGACGTCGTCGCGGACCTGTCGGCGCGCTGGACCGGCGTCCGCGCGGTGGCCGTGAGCCACCGCCTGGGGCCCCTGACGATCGGCGACGTCGCCCTGGCGTGCGCTGTGGCGGCGGAGCACCGCGGGCAGGCGTTCTCGGCGTGCTCGGACCTCGTCGACGAGGTCAAGGCCCGGCTGCCCGTCTGGAAGCACCAGCACTTCACCGACGGCACGGACGAGTGGGTCAACTCCCCGTGATCCGGAACGCCGACCAGGTCGGCGCCCGTCGATCGTGAGCGGAAAGGCCGTAGTGGGGCCTCAGAACGCCCCAGCGACGGCCAGGACGGTCAGGACGTGCAGGATGCCCAGGCGGGACCTCAGGCGCGTCAGAAGGCGCACGAGGCGGCAGGTGGCCCCTCAAGCCATCGGTCCACCGCAGCCGGAGCCGCCTGTGCCGGACCGTGGAACGCGTGAAGGGCTCCCACCGCCCGGGGGATCGGCGGTGGGAGCCCTTTCACGTCACGGCTCGAGGCCGGACTCGCGCATCACTGCGTGATCGTCACTTGGTGGCGATCTTCTGGCCGACGAGGATCAGGTCCGCGTTCGGGATGTACTTCGCGTTCAGGTCCTGCAGCTTCTTGTAGCCGCCCTGGACGTTGAACTGGTTGGCGATCTTGGACAGCGTGTCGCCCGCCACGACGGTGTAGTCACCGGCCGGGTTGGAGCTGCTCACGCCGGTCGCCGCCACGGGGGCCGCCGGGGCCGCCGCCACCTTCTTGGGGGCGGTCGTGCTCTTCTGCGGGGTCACCTTCTTGGTGGTGGTCTTGCCGGTGGCCTTGGGGGCCGACGAGCCGCCGCCGCCCTTCTTGCCACAGACCGGCCACGCGCCGATGCCCTGGCCCTGCAGGACACGCTCGGCCACGGCGATCTGCTGCTCGCGGGAAGCGTTCGCCGCGCTGCCGGTGCCGCCGTAGGCCTTCCAGGTGCTCTGCGAGAACTGCAGGCCGCCGTAGTAGCCGTTGCCGGTGTTGGTGTTCCAGTTGCCGCTGCTCTCGCACTGCGCGATGGCGTCCCAGTTGGTCGCCGACGCGGGGGTCGCGGCGATCGCGAGGGGAGCGCCGACCGCAATGCCCGCGATGGCGACGCGAGCGACGGTGCGGGTGGCAGCGGACATCTTGCGGTGCTTGCCTCGGTAAGACATTTGGATGCTTCTCGGTTCCCAGCGCCTACGAACCTGTGCTGAGGGTCAGGATCGGGGTCCTGTGCCGGCCATCTCAGATCGGCTGACGAGTCCGACGCACGTCGCGTCTTCATCGTCCCCTCGTCCCTGTCCGGAAATGCTTTCGCTCGGGGTATGGGTCCGGGGATCCGTTGGACAGGGCTAGGCGCTACGGATTCCCGGTGTTGCGTCGGTTGGTCGGGGCCAACCGAAAAGCGACGGTACGTAACGAGAGCCGTGATCGGAAATTATTCGGGGCGTGACCTACGTCACAGTAACAGCACACAACCCCGATCGATGCCCCTGTTTCCGCAGGTCAGCGGGCCGTTATCTGGCCGTTTCCTTGCCGAGATAAAACACGGATCGTGAGGCTTGCATCACGTGTTTCGCGCAGCGAATGGACCATTCGCGTCGTCCGGCGCGTGATTGAAGCGCGCATCTTATGACCTCCGGGAGCACTGCGCCAGACTTGACAATCCAGCCCCTGGTGCCCCAAGAGTCACAACAGTCCCACCTGTTCGTGGGGTTTGCCGACCCGGCCGGCGCGGCGGGGCTCACCGAGCTCGCCCACCCACGCCGACGCAGGGCGACGGACCAGGTGAAACAGGTCACCGGACGGGTGGTGGGCCGTCCGCGATCAGCTTCTCGCGAACACCCGGATCCGGTGATGCGCCACGCCGAGGGCGGAAACTCCGGTCGCCGAGTGGTCGGCAGGCGTACCCGAGCGGTCGCCGGAATACAGGAAAGGCGAACTCGTGCGCCTGGGGCGGACGGCCCGCGTCCCAGGGGGAGATGGCCGTCAGGAGGCACCCGAACAGCCCAATGGGAAGGTCAGCCGCCGGCGAACGGGGGGAGGACGTCCAGCTCCGCGCCGTCCCGCAACGGCCGGGTCAGGTCCCGGACCGCGATGCCGTCCAGCAGGTAGCTGACCGCGTCCAGGATCCGCGGCAAGCCGGCCGGGTGGAGGCGGCGCAGCTCGGCCACCGCGTCGGCGACCGACGCGCCGGCGGGCAGCTGCACCTTCTCCTCTTCCACGCCCGCGGCGGCCCGGGCCGCCGCGAAGTACCGCACCGCGATGGTGATGGTCGCCATCTCAACCGCCGATCGCGCTCATCGGCCGGATCGGCTGCGCGAACCCGGCGTCGTTGATCTCGTGGCCGGCGAGCTTGCCCCACATCGTCGCCCGCCAGGCGTCCGCTACCTCCTCATCGCGCGCGCCCGCGCGCACGAGGGACCGCAGATCCGTCTCGTCGTTGCTGAACAGGCAGGAGCGCACCGCGCCGTCGGCGGTCAGCCGGGTCCGCTCGCAGGCCGAGCAGAACGGCCGGGTCACCGACGCGATCACGCCGACGTCGCCGGGGCCGCCGTCGACCAGCCAGCGTTCGGCCGGAGCGCCGCCGCGGGCCACCGGGAACGGCGTCAGCGAGAACTCCGCGCCCAGCATCTCGAGGATTTCGGCCGCGGTGATCATCTCGCCGCGGTTCCAGCCGTGCTGGGCGTCCAGCGGCATCTGCTCGATGAACCGCAGGTGGTAGCCCTCGGCGAGGCAGAACTTCAGCAGGGGCACGGCTTCGGTCTCGTTGAGCCCGCGGATCAGCACGGCGTTGACCTTCACCGGCGACATCCCGGCGTCCCGTGCCGCCGCCAGCCCGGCCACGACGTGCGAGAGCCGGTCGCGGCGGGTGATCGTCCGGAACACCTCGGGGTCGACGGTGTCGAGCGAGACGTTGATCCGGTCCAGGCCGGCCGCGGCGAGCCCGGCCGCGCGCTTGGCGAGGCCGATCCCGTTGGTGGTCATGGACAACCGCGGCCGGGGCGTCAACGCCGTGATTTGCGCGACGAGGTTTTCCAGGCCGGCCCGCAGCAGCGGCTCGCCGCCGGTGAGCCGGATATCGGTGACGCCGAGCAGCTCGACGGCGATCCGCATGAGCCGGACCAGCTCGTCGTCGGTCAGCACCTGTTCGCCCGGCATCCAGTCCAGGCCCTCCGCGGGCATGCAGTAGGTGCAGCGCAGGTTGCACCGATCCGTCAGGGAAACCCGCAGATCGGTGGCCACCCGGCCGAAGGTGTCGATGAGGCGGGGATTCTCGGGTCGGGGCACGCGAGAAGACCCTCGTGTACCGGGGACGCGAGGAAACCCGAGTTCCACAGCTGTCATTGCGCCCAGAGTAGCTCCGCAACGGCCGCTAGGATACTTCCGGAGTGGGTTGTTCAGAGGGCGAGCCAACGTGCCGGGAGCAGGACTCGTGACGGAAAAGACTTACCCGGTCACCGAAGAGGAACTCTTCCGCTTCGCGGAGTTGGGCCGGCAAGGCAGCACGTTCACCGTCCTGCGGCACGCCAGGATCGCCGAGCGGATGGGTCTTTCCGGCACCGACCACAAGACGTTCGATCTGGTCATCCAGGCCGACGGACCCCTTACTGCCGGCCGTATCGCCGAGCTGACGGGCCTGTCGACGGGTGCGGTCACCGGCGTCATCGACCGGCTGGAGAAGGTGGGCCTGGTCCGCCGCGTCCGCGACCCCGAGGACCGCCGCAAGGTCCTCGTCGAGGTGGTGCCGGGGTCGGCAGAGCGCTTCGCGCCGCTCTTCGAGTCGGCCTTCGACGTCCTCCGCGACCTGCTCGCGCAGTTCTCCCCGGCCGAGCGAAAAGTGATCGAACGTTATCAGAACGTCATGCTCGACCAGTTGCGCGCCGAAGTCATGGACGGGGCGCGCCCCGCGTAGCTTTTCCTCAACTGCGGAGATAATGTCTCCGGCATGCCGCAATTTCGGTTGTCCGAGGCCGCACGCCTGCTCGGGGTCAGCGACGACACCGTCCGGCGGTGGGTGCGCGCGGGGCAGCTGACCGCGACCGACGACGCCGCCGGCCGCAAGGTCGTCGACGGCGCCCAGCTGGCCGGGTTCGCCCGGGCACAGGCCGCCGCGCCGGACGACCCCTCGGCGGTCGGGCGCTCGGCCCGCAACAGGTTCGTGGGGCTGGTCACCGAGGTCATCGCCGACAAGGTGATGGCGCAGGTGGAACTGCAGTGCGGGGCGCACCGCGTGGTGTCCCTGATGAGTACGGAAGCCGTCCGCGAGCTGGGTCTGCGCCCGGGGGTGCTCGCGGTCGCGGTGGTCAAGGCCACCACTGTCGTGGTGGAAACACCGGAAGGAAATCGATGAACAAGCTAGCTTTTCGGGGGTCCGGGTGGCGGAGCCCCCGGCCCGGGGCGAAGCCCCGGTTGTCACAGCTCGCTCTCGTCGTGGCCGTAGTCGCCCTGTTCGCGGGCGCGTGCAGCAGCTCGGACGAGCCCAGCACGCAGCCCGGCGCGTCGGTCACCGCGCCCGCACCCAAGGGGGCCGCCAACACCGGCGGTGGCACGCTGACCGTGTTCGCCGCCGCGTCGCTCACCGAGTCGTTCACCGCGCTCGGCAAGGCGTTCGAAGCCCAGCACGCCGGCGTGACCGTGAAGTTCAGCTTCGCGGGCTCGTCCACCCTGGTGCAGCAGCTGGACAACGGGGCGAAGGCCGACGTCTTCGCCTCCGCCGACCAGGCCACCATGGACAAGGCCGTCCAGGGCGGCGTGGTCGACGGCCAGGCGACGGTGTTCGCCACGAACAAGCTGGCCATCGCCGTCGCCCCGGGCAATCCGAAGGGCATCAAATCCTTCGCCGACCTGAACAAGCCCGGCGTGAACGTGGTCACCTGTGCCGCGCAGGTGCCGTGCGGTGCCGCGGCGAAGAAGGTCGAGACGGCCACCGGCGTCACGCTCAAGCCGAAGAGCGAGGAGCAGGACGTCAAGCAGGTGCTGAACAAGGTGCAGTCCGGCGACGCCGACGCGGGCCTGGTGTACCTCACCGACACGACCTCGGCCGCGGGCAAGGTCGACAAGGTCGACTTCCCGGAGGCGGCCCAGGCGGCCAACAGCTACCCGATCGCCGCGGTCAAGGGCGGCCAGGCCGACCTGGCGCGCCAGTTCGAAGAGTTCGTCCTCGGTACCCAGGGCAAGAACGAGCTGTCGAAGGCCGGGTTCGGTTCTGCGCAGTAGGCGTTCCGCGGGTGGCCGGCGGGGTGCTGCCCCGGCCGGCCACTCGCGCGTCCCCTGGGTGCTGGGGGTGCCGGCCGCGCTCGCGCTGGCGCTCGTGGTGCTGCCGGTCGTCGGGCTGCTGGTCCGCACGGACCTGACCCGGCTGCCCGGCCTGATCGTCACGCCGTCGTCGTGGCACGCGCTGCGGCTGTCGCTGATCACCGCCGCGCTGTCGACGGCGGCTTGCGTGCTGCTCGGCGTGCCGCTGGCCGTCGTGCTCGCCAGGGCGCGGTTCGGCGGCGTCCGGCTGCTGCGCTCGATCGTGCTGCTGCCCCTGGTCCTGCCGCCGGTCGTCGGCGGGCTCGCGCTGCTCTACCTGCTCGGCCGCAAGGGCTTCCTCGGGATGCTGATCACCACGCTGACCGGGGAGTCCGTGCCCTTCACCACGACCGCCGTGGTCATCGCGCAGACGTTCGTCGCGATGCCGTTCCTCGTGGTCAGCCTCGAAGGCGCGCTGCGCGGCTCCGGCGACCGCTACGAGCAGGTCGCCGCGACGCTCGGCGCGCGCCCGTGGACCGTGTTCCGCCGGGTTACGCTGCCGCTGCTGCTGCCCGCGCTCGGCTCCGGCGTCGTCCTCAGCTTCGCCCGCGCGCTCGGCGAGTTCGGCGCCACGATCACCTTCGCGGGCAGCCTCGAAGACGTCACCCGCACGCTGCCGCTCGAGGTCTACACGCAGGCCGAGGTGGACGTCGACAGCGCGGTGGCGCTCGCGCTGCTGCTGATCGCCGTGGCCGTGGTCGTCATCGCGGTCGCGCGACCGCGGTCGTGGGAAGGCGGCCTCCGGTGAGCCTCACCGCCCGCATCACCGCCGTGCGCGGCTCGTTCGGCCTCGACGTGGACCTCGACGTGCCCACCGGGCACGTGCTGGCGCTGCTCGGCCCGAACGGCTCCGGCAAGTCGACGGTCCTGGGCTGTCTCGCCGGGCTGATCACGCCGGTGTCGGCGGAGATCACGGTGGCCGGCCGGGCGCTGGCCGGCGCACCGCCGCACCGCCGCGGGATCGGGCTGCTCTCCCAGGACGCCCTGCTCTTCCCGCACCTGTCCGCGGCGGACAACGTCGCGTTCTCGCCGCGCTCGACCGGCGCCGGCCGCCGCGCCGCGCGGGAGCGCGCCTTCCACTGGCTGGCCGAAGTGGACGCCGTCGAGCTCGCCGGCCGCCGGCCCGGGCAGCTGTCCGGCGGCCAGGCCCAGCGCGTCGCGATCGCCAGGGCGCTCGCCGCCGAGCCGGAGCTGCTGCTGCTCGACGAGCCGTTCGCCGCCCTCGACGTCGACGCCGCGCCGTCGATCCGCGGCCTGCTGCGGCGGGTGCTCAAGACCGGGCCGACCACCGTGCTCGTCACGCACGACCCGCTGGACGCCCTGGCGCTCGCCGATCACGTCGCGGTGATGAACGGCGGCCGGATCGTCGAACGCGGGCCGACCCGTGAGGTCCTTTCGGCCCCGCGGACGGCGTTCACCGCGCGGATCGCCGGCCTCAACCTGGTCGCCGGCACCGCCGTCCCCGAAGGGCTGCGGACGACGTCCGGCGAGGTCGTCAGCGGCATTCCGGCGGCCGACGTGGTGCTCGGCGAGCCCGCGGTGGCGGTGTTCCCGCCGAACGCCGTCGCCGTCTACCCGCACGACGGCGAGCACCGCGGCAGCCCGCGCAACACCACCGACGCCGTCGTCGCGGCCCTGGAACCGCACGGGCCGGTGATCCGGATCCGGGCCGAGGGCGACGGCTGGGCCCACGGCCTCACCGCCGACCTCACCCCGGCCGCCGTGGCCGAGCTCGCCCTGGAGCCCGGCTCCGCGGTGACGCTGTCGGTGAAGGCCGCGACCGTGGCGGTCCACCCGGCCGCGGCCTCCTGACCCCGAAGCGGCTCAGCCGTCGTGGTGGTGGCCGCCGCCCGGGTGGACGTGGAACTTCGCCACCGCCGGCGGGTGCACGACGAACGGCCGCATCATGCCTTCGTCCTCGTGATCGAGGATGTGGCAGTGGTACATGAACTCGCCGGTGCCCCCGCCGAACTGCCCGGCGACGCTCACCCACTCGCCGGGGTGCACGACGATCGTGTCCTTCCAGCCCTCCTCGTACTCCTCCAGCGGGACGTCGGTGAACCCGTCGATCGGCTGCGTCGTCCGCTCGGTGGCCTGGTCGAACGTCGTGGTGAAGGTGCGCCGGAACAGCGCCTGGAACTCGGTCAGGTGGATGTGGATCGGGTGCGCGGGGCCGCCGTTCGCCACGTGCACGAGGTTCCACACCGCCCACCGGTCGTGGTCGATGAAGATGCCCGTGGTGTCGTCGAAGAGCCGCCCGGTCATCCGGAACGTCTTCAGCCCGCCGTTCGGGTCCTGGAGCTGGATGATCCCGGCGCCGCCCGGGTCCGCGTCGACCTGCTGGAGATCCCACATCTCCGGGTGGCCCTCGGCGTTGAGCAGCAGCGCGACCCAGACGTGGTCGTGGTCCTCCGGCAGCGTCGAGCCGTGCACCAGCCGCGTGTAGGACGTCGAAACCTTCTCCGGCAGCGTGAACGGGTCGTGCTTGGCCCGGCTGTCCACCCGGAACTCCATCAGGTCGGGTTCGACGATGCCCAGCTGCGGGTCGGCGTTGCGCAGCCTGAGCTTCTGCCCCGGGTAGCGGCTGAAGTCGATGAGGACGTCGAACCGCTCGGCCGGGGCGACGGTCAGGCCGTCCTTCGGCAGCTTGGTGGGCGCCGGCAGCAGGCCGCCGTCGGTGCCGATCAGCCGCACGGCCTCGTTGACCACCTTGTCGTTCTCGTCGACCAGGTTGAGCGTGTAGAACCGCGAGTTGGCCGCGTTGAGCAGCCGGAAGCGGTACCACCGCGCGTCGACGTCGAGGTGCGGCCAGATCACGCCGTTGACCAGGTTGAACGGTCCGGTGAACGGGATCAGGGTGCCGTTCGGCAGGGACGGGACCTTGAACAGCAGCTGCCCGGTGAGCGCCTGGGTCGCCGGGTCGGTGTCGAGGTTACGGTCGGTGATGATCAGCGGGATCTCGTGGTCGCCGTGCGGCAGGTCGAGCGCGTCCTCCTCGTCGTCGCGGATCAGGTACATGCCCGCGAGGCCGGTGTGGACGTTGAAGCGCGTGATCGCCATGGCGTGGTCGTGGTACCAGAGCGGCATCGCCGGCTGGCGGTTCTGGTACTCGGTCAGCTGGGACGTCCCCTCGAGGCCCGCGTTGTGCGCCCAGCCGTCGTTGCCGGCGTTGGTGCGCGCGCCGTGGAGGTGGACGACCGTCCACGACGGCAGGTCGGCGACGCCCTCGATGATCGAGTAGTCCTTTCTGTCCAGTTCGCGGCCGGGACGGCTCGTCGGCACGTCGGTGATCGGGCCCTGAACGGCGACCAACGGGAACTCGCCGTCGATTTCGTTCGACCACGAAATCCGCAGCTGCTTGCCGCTGCGCACTTCGATCGTCGGCCCCGGGAAATGCCCCGCGTACGTCCAAAGCGTAGTTTCGGGCAATTCCGAGTGCAGCCGCCTGCGCTTGGTGATCATCGGAATCGTGATCATGTCCTGGCCCCACCACGAATGCGGCCGGAGTACCGGTGGAATGCGCAGCGGGTCCAGGAACTTGGTGAGTCCCCAGTTCGGCGCGGTGATCGGCCCGGTCGTCGCCGGGCGCTCGATGATTTCGGTCATTGTTCTCCCCCTTCGGTGCGGGGGCAGGAAGAATCGCGCGGCGGCGCGCACGCCGTCGACGTCGAAAAGTATTCCCCCGAACCCCCTCGGTGACCGGTCGCGCGACTCCCCTCGCGTTACCGACAATTCCAATGGTAGCCCTTTTCGGCGTATCACGCAGGTGTCTCGCGCGCGTGATAGGTTTCGCACCATGAGCGAACGCCGGTGGACGTACCTCTCCGACATGGACGGCGTCCTGGTGAAGGAGGAGCACCTCGTCCCGGGGGCCGACGAGTTCCTCGCCGAGTTGAAGGCGAACGGCATCGACTTCCTGGTGCTGACGAACAACTCGATCTACACCCCGCGCGACCTGCGGGCCCGGCTGGAGCGCACCGGGCTCGACATCCCCGAGGAGTCGATCTGGACCTCGGCGCTGGCGACCGCGAAGTTCCTCTCGTCGCAGCGGCCGAACGGCTCGGCGTACGTCATCGGCGAAGCGGGCCTCACGACGGCGCTGCACGAGGTCGGCTACGTGCTGACCGAGCGCGACCCCGACTACGTCGTGCTGGGCGAGACCCGCACGTACAGCTTCAGCGCGATCACCCGCGCGATCCGGCTGATCGAGGGCGGCGCGAAGTTCATCGCGACGAACCCCGACGCGACCGGCCCGAGCCTGGAGGGCTCGATGCCGGCCACCGGGTCCGTCGCGGCGCTGATCGAGAAGGCCACCGGGCGCTCGCCGTACTACGTCGGCAAGCCGAACCCGCTGATGATGCGCTCGGCGCTGCGCCGGCTCGGCGCGCACTCGGAGTCGACGCTGATGATCGGCGACCGGATGGACACCGACGTGCACTCGGGCATCGAGGCCGGCCTGCAGACCATCCTGGTGCTCACCGGCATCTCCACCCAGGAGTCGGCCGAACGCTATCCGTACCGGCCCACGATGGTGATCGACTCGGTCGCTGACCTGATCGGGCGGACCCTGGACCCGTTCGGCGAAGGCTGACCACCGGCCGGGCGGCCGCAGGGCTTATCGTCACCGGATGAGCAAGTCGACGTACGTGGTCGGCGACGTCCACGGCCACCGTGACGAACTCGCCGACGCGCTGAGATCCGAAGGCCTGGTCGACGAGGAGGACAACTGGTCCGGCGGCGAGGACCAGTTGTGGTTCCTCGGCGACTTCGTCGACCGGGGCCCGGACGGCGTCGGGGCGATCGACCTGGTCATGCGGCTCGAAGAGCAGGCGGCCGAGGCCGGTGGCCGGGTGCAGACGCTGCTGGGCAACCACGAGATCCTCGCGCTCGGGATGTACCACTTCGGCGACGAGCCGGTGCCGTCCGACTTCGGCCCGCGCAGCTTCGCCCGCAGCTGGGAGATCAACGGCGGCCTGCTGTCGGACCAGGACCGCCTGACGCCGGAGCACATCGAGTGGCTGGCCGCGCGCCCGCTGGCCGCAGTCGCCGCCGACCACCTGCTGCTGCACTCGGACACGCTGGAGTACCTCGACTGGGGTTCCTCGATCGAGGCGATCAACGAGGCCGCCCGCGAGATCCTCGAGGGCAGCGACATCGAGGCGTGGTGGGACGTCTGGCGCCGCATGACGACGCGCTACGCCTTCCGCGGCCCGGACGGCGAGGAGAACGCGCAGAAGCTGATGGACGCCCTCGGCGGGTCGCGGATCGTGCACGGGCACAGCGTCATCGCCGACCAGTTGGGGATCCACCCGACGCAGATCGAAGGCCCGTTCCTGTACGCGGGCGGCAAGGCGCTCGGGGTCGACGGCGGCCTGTTCGTCGGCGGGCCGTGCCTGGTCGTGGAGCTGCCGTACGAACCGGAGTCGTGATCAGGCGATCTCGACGATCTCCTTGCCGAGCGGGACCAGCGACACCGGGATCATCTTGAAGTTCGCGATGCCGAGCGGGATGCCGACGATCGTGACGCACAGCGCGATGCCGGTGAAGACGTGCCCGATCGCCAGCCACCACCCGGCGACGACGAACCAGACGACGTTGCCGACGCACGACGCGGCGCCCGCGTCCCGCCGGTCGACGACCGTGCGGCCGAACGGCCAGAGCGCGTAGTGCGCGATCCGGAACGACGCCAGCCCGAACGGGATGGTGACGATCAGGATGCAGCAGATCACGCCGGCGAACAGGTAGCCCAGGGCCATCCAGAAGCCGCACAGGACGAGCCAGATGATGTTCAGCAGGGTGCGCATCAGACGTGCAGCTCCCCGCTCAGGACGGTGACGGCCCGGCCGGCGAGGTGGATCCGGTCGCCGTCCTGGCGGGTCCGGACGATTCCGCCGCGTGCCGACGCCTGCTCGCCGACGAGGTTCTTGTTGCCGAGCCGCTCGGACCAGTAGGGCGACAGGATGCAGTGCGCCGAGCCGGTGACGGGGTCTTCGTCGATGCCGACGCCGGGCGCGAAGAAGCGGCTGACGTAGTCGGCGTCGTCGCCCTTGGCGGTGACGAGCAGCCGTCCGGTCCAGGTCCGCTTGAGCTTCTCGAGGTTCGGTTCGAGGGTGCGCACGGATTTGGCGTCGGGCAGGACGGCGACGAGGTTCTCCACGCCGCGTCCGGTGTATTCGATGTCGACGCCGGGGAGGATCCCGGACAGGTCGTCGTCGGTGGGCTGCGGCGGGTCGGAGGGGAAGTCCAGTTCGACCCAGCCGTCGGCGGCCTTGGCGCGCAGTTCGCCGCTTTTGGTGGTGTAGGTCTGTTCGCCGCCGAGGACGTGGGTGGTCGCGAGGGTGGCGTGCCCGCAGAGCGCCACCTCGACGGCGGGGGTGAACCACCGGAGCGACTTGGGACCGGCCGGCGAGGTGACGACGAAGGCGGTCTCGGCGTGCTTCATCTCGGCGGCGACGGCCTGCATCCAGGCGGCATCGGCGGGCTCGTCCAGCAGGGCGACCCCGGCGGAGTTCCCGGTGAAGGCCCGGTCGGTGAAGGCGTCGACGATGAAGAAGCGCATGCCACCAATGTAGCTGCGACCCGGGCGGTGGATCTTGATCCGGGGGAGATCCCCGGGATGTCCCCTAGGACGTCTCCCCGATGGTCGGCCGCACGATCTTTTCGCCGTCCGGACCCCGTTCCGGCTTGAGATCGAAGACATCTTCGTCGACGGCGTACTTGTTCTTGTGCTCTTTGTCGTCTTCCTTCTTCTTGCCCGCCCCGGCCCCGGCGGCCCCTGCGGCGGCGCCACCGGCCTTGCCCTTGGCGGCCGCGGCGGCGGTGGCCCCGCGTTCGAGCCGCTCGCCGGATTTGCCTCCGCTCTTGCCGCCTTCGCCGGGCGTCTCCTTGGGCGTGCTGCCGGCGCTGCCGGAAACCCGCGACCCGGCGAACCCGCTCCCGGCCCGCCCGGACCCGATGCCGGGCTTGCGGGTGACGTCCCCGCCACCGGAGGTGCCGCCACCGCCGGGAGTCCCGGGCATGGCGAGCCCATCGGGCGTCATCCGGCCAAAGCCGCCGGCGGCGGGCGCGGCGCGGAAGTTGGTGTTGCCGCTGAAGGTGCCGGTGCCACTGGAGGTGCCGGGCGGGACGTAGCCCGGCGGCGTGGTGCCGGGCGGGGTGGCTCCCGGTGGCGTGGTGCCGCCGGGGACGTAGCTGCCACTGGTGCCGCCCGGTCCGGTGCCGCCTGGTCCGGTCCCGCCGATGGTGGGGGTGCCGGTGAAGCCGGTGCTGCTGGTGCCGTGGAAGCCGGAGACGGAGGTGGAGTCCCCTTGCCCCAGCTGAGGCGGCGGGGTGTAGGTGGGCTGGGTGCTGGCCGTTTCGTGGTAGGTGGCGTCGAGGTTCTGGAGAACCTGAACGGCTTGCTGATGCGCGGAATCGGCCTGCTGCTGCTTGGCGGCGACGTCGGTCATGGTCGTGTTCATCCCGATGAGGTCGCCGGATTCGTACTGTCGGCGCGCTTTGTCCATCTCGGCTTGCTGGTTGAAGCCGGTGGGCTCGGGCATGTTGGTCTTGGCGTAGTGGGCCGCCGCGGACTGCTGCGAGTAGTGGTTGGAGACCAGCTGCATGGCGTTGCCGGTCTGCTCGGTGTGGCCGGCGGTGCTCTGGAAGAAGGTGTTCGCCTGCTCGGCTGCGGGGCCCTGCCAGGAGCCACCGGCGGCGGTCGCGGCGTCGCGGAACTGGTTTGAGGCGTCGGCGAGCCAGTTGCCGTAGGTGTTGGCCACGCGGCTCCGGTCGTTGATGCCCTCGATGTCGAGGTCCTTGTGGACCATGTCGTAGAGCACTTCGTGCGCGCTGTGCGCGTAGTTCTCGCCAGGAGCCGGCGAGTCGCCTCGCAGGCTCTGGCCTTCCTGCAGGAGTTTTGCCTGCGCGACCGAGTAGTCCGACGCGGCTTTTTCGGTCAACCGCTGACCTTCGCCCCCATGGTCCTGGAGTTTCTGTGCGGTTTCCGCGTAGTAGTCACCCTCGGACTGGCGGTGCCCCGCCCGGTGCGGCTGACTCATGGCTGGACTCCGTCTCAATTCTTCGGCAGTAGTGGCTCGACCTTCGCGGCGACGTCTTCGACCAGCTGGCAGGCCCTCGCGGTGTCCGAGCCCGAAGCCAGTAGGACAAAGGCGCGAGAGTTGGGTTTCACTTCCAGCCAAACGTCGCACTGCCCGGGGGAGTTCTCCGGTTCGCGTTCCATGACCGCAGGACGCCCGTTGACATTTCCTTCACTCGCCTGGGTGGGGTTGCCGACGTTTTCTTTGTATCCCCGTCCAGGGTTCAAAGAGAGCCCTACGTCCACGCCAGGCGTGTTGCCGGACGCGGACTTGGTGGTGCGGCATCCCTGCTTCGGATTTGCGACCAATGGCTCCGCCTTGGGGTAGCCCTGGCCGGCGAGCGCCTGGTCGAGGATTGAGCAAGAACTCACGCCCGAGAACGGGTTGTCCGGGTCGGCGGTTGCGCTGCCCGTACTGGGAGCGGTCGATCCGGTCGCCTGCGAACTGGGCGCCGCCTGACCGCCGACCTGACTCGTGCAGGCGGTCAAGGCGAATGCCAACGCGGCTGACGTGACCACGGCGCGTGCGATCACTGCTCCTGCAGTCCCTTGCTGAGCTGACTGAAAGTCATGCTGTGGGCATCCTCTGTTTCGCGGTAGTTCTTGCGTGCGATCACCATCGCTTCACGCGCTTGCTGGACCCCGTCACGCATCCGGATCAAGTTGGGGATCAACGATTGCTCATCCCCATCGGCAACCTTCACATTGAAAGCGGCGATGGCCTTGGCGTATTCGCTGCCGCCCATCTTGGCCTGGGCTGCCAGTTCACGAACATCGACGATCATCCGGTTGTAGCCGTCGAGGAAGAAGTCGCATGCCTTCATGTACGCCTGGAAACCCTCTTCGTTCACCGCGAACTGGCCACTCTCGGCAAGCGACTTCAGGTGGTGGCCACCCTCGCTGACCCGCTTTGCGGCCTCCGAGTCGGTAGGCCCGTCGAGCAGTCCCGAAAGGAAGTTCGCCCCGGCGTCCCCCGCCGCGGGTGGGGGCGTGAACGACCCCGGCGCGCCGAACTGCGAACCGCCCATGACGCCCTCCCAGTCGTCTCGGCACCACCCTGCGTGGTCCCTCGCACTGTACTAGTGACGAACCGGCGGTGTCAGTGGTTCCTGCCACGCTCGTGAAGCCAGCTCCGCAGGTGAGAACCATCCGATGGGGTGAACCGCACCCGCGTCTCACCGCCGGGAAGCGGCTCGTTGAACATCAGGAACCGTCCGCCGTCGTTGTCGACGAACGTGGCTGCGCCGATCGGGTGAAGCGCACCTTGGCCCTGCCGGGTCGACAGCTCGAATGTTCCGTAGCGGTGCAGCGGCCACGACGAGAACTCGGCCGCCGCTGCCGTGTCCTGCCGGGAGCCGGGGGAGACGAACGTCAGCTCCGCCAGCGGCACGGGCTGGTAGCTCGGGAGCATGCCGACCACCAGGTCGACCAGCCGGTCCGGCCGCGTCTGCGCGAACAGGAGCTCCTCGCCCGCCTGTTCCGAAAACACGCCCAGCCCGTGGCCGATGGTGGCTCGGTAGAACACCTGGCGGCCGTCCGCGATCTCTGCTGCGCGGACGATGATCAGCACCTCCGGCTGCGTCCACGCCCGGAGCGTCTGCTCCACCTCGATGTCCAGCTTCTCCGGGCCCGCCAGGCCCCGCGCCCGCATCGCGTCCCAGGCCGCCGCCATGATGCGGTCGTGCTCTTCCAGGGTGTGGCCGGGGCTGCGGATTTCGAACGGGTGCCAGTGCGCCGGGAGGCCGGTGCGCCGGACCGCGGCGGCCACCTCCGTCAAGCCCAGCGAGAATTCCTCCGGCACGTCCCCGAGCGTAGCGGAACCGGCACCCCGCGCCGCAGGTCCTGAGCTTGGCCGGCCCGGGTTCCGGTTCCTAGACTCGGGGTGCCCGACGAAGACGTCCGAGGAGTCACCATGCCTGACGCGCCCGCCCTGCCGAGTTACGCCTCGGGGATTTCGGAGGTCCCCCTGCTCGGGGACACCATCGGGGACAACTTCGACCGGACGGTGGCCGCGTTCGGGGAGCGGGACGCCCTGGTGGACCGGGCCGTCGGGCGGCGGTGGACCTACCGGGAGCTGGCCGCCGAGGTGACCGCGCTGGCGCTGGGGTTGGTCGCGCGGGGCATCGGCAAGGGTGACCGGGTGGGAATCTGGTCGCCGAACCGGGCGGAGTGGACGTTCCTGCAGTACGCCACGGCGAAGATCGGCGCCATCCTGGTCAACATCAACCCCGCCTACCGGGCGCACGAGCTGGCGTACGTGCTCAACCAGTCCGGCGTGAAGCTGCTGGTCGCCTCGGACGCGTTCAAGACGTCCGACTACCCCGCGATGGCCGACGAGGTGCGCGAGAAGTGCACCGCGCTGGAACACGTCGTGGTCCTGGGCGGCGAGGGCTGGCAGGCGCTGGTGGAGGCCGGACGCCGCGGCGATCCCGCGGTGCTGGCCGAGAAGCAAGCCGCGCTGTCGGCCGACGACCCGATCAACATCCAGTACACGTCCGGGACCACGGGCTTCCCCAAGGGCGCCACCCTCAGCCACCACAACATCCTCAACAACGGCTACTTCGTCGGCGAGCTGTGCAACTACACCGAAACCGACAAGGTGTGCATCCCCGTGCCCTTCTACCACTGCTTCGGCATGGTGATGGGCAACCTGGCCTGCACCAGCCACGGCGCCTGCATGGTGATTCCGGCCCCGGCGTTCGACCCGCGTGCGACGCTCGAAGCGGTCGCGGCCGAGCGGTGCACGTCGCTCTACGGCGTGCCGACGATGTTCATCGCCGAGCTGAACCACCCCGACTTCGCGAGCTTCGACCTGTCGTCGCTGCGCACCGGCATCATGGCCGGCTCGCCGTGCCCGGTCGAGGTGATGAAGCAGGTCATCGACCGGATGGGGATGGCCGAGGTCTCCATTTGCTACGGCATGACCGAGACGTCCCCGGTGTCGACGCAGACCCGGTCCGACGACTCGATCGAGCGCCGCGTGTCGACGGTCGGGCGGGTCGGGCCGCACCTCGAGGTCAAGGTCGTCGATCCCGAAACCGGCCTCACGGTTCCGCGCGGCGAGCCGGGCGAGCTGTGCACGCGCGGGTACTCGGTGATGCTCGGGTACTGGGAACAGCCCGACAAGACGGCCGAGGCGATCGACGCGGCCCGCTGGATGCACACCGGCGACCTGGCGGTCATGGACGGCGACGGCTACGTCAACATCACCGGCCGCATCAAGGACATGGTCATCCGCGGCGGCGAAAACCTGTACCCGCGCGAAATCGAGGAGTTCCTCTACACCCACCCCGACATCCTCGACGCGCAGGTCATCGGCGTCCCCGACGAGAAGTACGGCGAAGAGCTGATGGCCTGGGTGCGGATGCGCGAAGGTGCGGAACCGCTGACGGCGGAGAAGGTCCGCGAGTTCTGCGGCGGCAAGCTGGCGCACTACAAGATCCCGCGGTACGTCCACGTCGTCGAGGAGTTCCCGATGACCGTGACCGGCAAGGTCCGCAAGGTCGAGATGCGCGAGAAGTCGATCAGCTTGCTGGGGCTGGAACAGGCGGCGTCGGCGAAGCACGCCTAAACCGATCGGCGCGGCCGGGCGTGTTCCCTTCGCGATTCTGCGAAGGGAGGCGAGCGATGATCATCCTCGGCTGGGATTGGTGAGCGGCTGAAAAGCGCGCGAGGGCACCTTCACCATGAAGGTGCCCTCAGGGCGCGCGTCAGGACACCGCCGCGGCGGCCTCCGCGATCGCCTTCGCGTCCTCCTCGCCGAAGGTGTCCTCCAGCTGCTCCGGCGAGTAGTCGACGTCGATCTGCTCCACCGGCATCCCGCGGGCCGACTCGATCGCGCCCAGGCGGCGCTGGGCGCGGTCCGCCGCGTACTGGATGATTTCCTGCGGATCGTTGTCGAACGGCAGTTCCTCGAACTGGTCCTGCACCCACTGGATCATGTTGAGCGCGTGCGGCAGCAGCTCGCCCATCCGCTGCTGCACCGCGTCCCACAGGGAGTCGTCCGCCGCGACGTGCCGCCGGCACGTGAACGTGCCCCACGCCATGTGGCGGCGCTCGTCGTCGCCGATGCGGCGGATCAGCTCCTGCATGCCCGGCAGGATGTCGTACTGGGTGCAGATCAGCTGCCACGAGTAGTAGCCGGTGAGCGCGAGGCTGCCCTCGATGACGTGGTTGTACGTGACGCTCGCGCGGATCTGGTTGAGCGGGCTGGGATCGTCCTCCAGCGCGCGCAGCGACTGCGGCAGCTCCTCGTAGAACAGCTTGCGGTAGTGCGGGTTCTCCGCGACGTACGGGTGGAGGTCTTCGGTCAGGCCGACGGCGTCCATCCAGCGCCGGAACACTTCCGTGTGCTTGGCTTCCTCGAAGCAGAACTGCGTCAGGTACATCTCGTCGCCGAAGCGGCCGGTCGCCGACATCGCCCGCATGAACGGCTGGATGTCCTCGGTGACGGCTTCTTCGCCGGCGATGAACTGCGCGACCAGGTACGTCGTGCTTCGCTGCTGCTCGGGGTTGAGCGTGTCCCAGCCTTCGCGTTCGCGGCTGAAGTCGATGTCCGCCGGGTTCCAGAACTTCTTGTTTCCCTTGACGAACAGCCGCAGCGGGAACGAGTCCCAGTTCAGGCCGCCCTTGCGCAGCGAGGAGAAGCCGGTCCGCAGTTCGGAGAGCGTGTCGGTCATCGTGTCACTCCGATAGTCGATTCAGTGGACGAATTGCCGGATGGCGGGGGCCAGCACCGCGGTGACGGCGTCGGCCGCTTCGGTCGCCGAATGCGTGGAGAGCACCAGGTGCGACAGGGAAAGGCGCACGGCGGTCTCGGCGAGCAGGGCCGCGGCTTCGGCGGACAGCCCGGGTTCGAACTCGCGGTACTGCTCGGCGGCGAGCTCCGCGGCCGCGGTGAGGATCGGCTCGCCCCTGGTCGTGAGCAGCGGCAGCAGGTCTTCGCCGGCTTCGGTGCCGAGCGCCGCCGCGACCAGGCGGTTCTCCCGTGCGTGCTCGATCGTGTAGACGACGGCGTGGTGGATGCCCGCCAGGAGCCCGTCCGCCGTTTCGAACCGCTGCCGGATCCCGTCGAGGAACTCCGACGCGGTGCGCAGCGCCACCGCTTGGGTCAGCGCCGCCTTGTTCCCGAACTCGTTGTAGACCGTCTGCCTGCTCACCCCGGCCCTGGCCGCGACGTCGGCCATCCGCAAGCCCGCGTGGCCGCGGTCCGGCAGCAGGTCGGCGGCGGCGTCGAGCAGCGTCTCGCGCAGGGACGCCTTGGTTCGCTCGGTGAAACTGGTCACACTTTTACCTTGACACAAATCGCTCCGCTGTCAAGGTGCTGTACACGTTCGGTTCGTACGTAAATTTGTCGGTGGTGGCGGCTACGGTGCGGGGGTGGGCATCACCGTGGGCTTCGACCTGGACATGACACTGATCGACGCGCGGCCGGGCATGGCCGCGGCGATGAACGCGCTCGGCGCCGAATCCGGCCTGCCGTTGGACGGCGAGGCGTTCGCGGCGAACCTCGGACCGCCGCTCGACGACATCCTGCGCGGCTTCGAGGCGCCCGAGGAACGCATCCCCGGCCTGGTCGACCGGTTCCGCGCGATGTATCCCGAGGTGGTCGTGCCCAGCGCGATCGCGCTGCCGGGCGCGGTCGAGTCGCTCCGCGCGGTGCGGGCCGCGGGCGGGCGCACGCTGGTCGTCACCGGGAAGTACGGGCCCAACGCGCAGCTGCACGTGGACGCGCTCGGGCTCGACGTCGACGAAGTGATCGGCGAGCTGTGGTCGACGCAGAAGGCCGAGGCGCTGCTGGCGCACGATGCGCGCGTGTATGTCGGAGATCACGCCGGCGACGTGCGGGGTGCGCTCGCGGCCGGCGCGATCCCGGTCGGCGTCACGACCGGACCGTGTGATCGCACGCTCCTGCTCAGTGAAGGCGCCGAGGTGGTGTTCGACTCGCTGACGGAGTTCCCGGAGTGGTTCGAGCGGACGTTCGCGGGGAGCGCGGTGCCGTAGCCCTATTTCTTGGCGCGCGCTTCCTTGACCAGCGCGATCAAGCCCAGCAGCAACCCCAGCGGCGTGATGACCCCGGCGGCGAGGGACAGCCAGACCGGCAGGTTCTCCAGGCCGGCGGCGAACATGATGAACACCGCCAGCACAGCGATCATGCCGAGGCCGAACAACCCGATGCCGACGCGCATCAGGAACGGTTTGCCGGGAGTGGCCACGGCGGCCTCCTTCGTCGTGGTCTTCATGACGCAAGAGGATATCCGCCGGTATCGCCTTCTCCCCAGGGCCGGTGGCGGGATACCCTTTACGCAGCGCGCCCTGGGTACGCCCCGGGCGCGTTCGTCGTGAGCGGACAGCAGAAGGACTGGTGAGGGAAGTGCCGACCGGCAAGGTCAAGTGGTACGACGCGGAGAAGGGCTTCGGGTTCGTCACGCAGGACGGTGGCGCCGACGTCTACATTCGCAAGGCCGCGCTGCCGCAGGGCGTCGAGGGGCTCAAGGCCGGACAGCGGCTCGAGTTCGGCGTCGCCGACGGCCGCCGCGGCCCGCAAGCGCTTTCCGTCCGGTTGCTCGACCCGCCGCCGTCCGTCGTCGAGGCGCGCCGCCGGCCGGCCGAGGAATTGCACGGCCTGATCGAGGACATGATCAAGCTGCTCGAGCTGAAGGTGCAGCCGGACCTGCGGCGCAACCGCTACCCGGACCGCAAGCACACCAAGCAGATCGGCGAGATCATGCGCGCGGTCGCCCGGGACATCGACCCCTAAGCCTCCAGCCGCAGGCCCCACACGTCGCTGGGCAGGAGGCCCGATTCGCCGGTGTTCGAGTTCAGCACGGCCGTGTACCGCTGCACGTCGACCGCCGAAATGCGGTCGGCGGGCGTCGGCGGGGTGACGGTGTAGGCGTAGCGGTCCAGCGACGTGAACGGGATCGGGTCGCTCTGCTTGTACTCGCCTTGCGGGGTCACGTACTCGTAGACGATCTGCCACGGCGCGTCCGCGACCTCACCGGGCACCGAGATCTGCACCGGCTTGCCCGGCCGGACCTTCAGCGTCTGCGTCGAGCCCTTCGTGCTGCACGGCTGCGCGAGCTGCTGGGAGTAGTCGCACGTGAGCACCGGCGTGGTGTTGATGGTGTGGCCGTCGGCGTAGAAGGTGACCTCGGCCGGGCCCGGTGCCGAGCAGCCGGCCACCGCGAACCCACCGGCCGCAAGCAGGGCCACCACCCGGGAACGTCGCATGCGCCGGAGCCTACCGGCGGGCCCTCGGGTCGCTGGGCAGGCCCTGGGCCGGGAAGCTGCCGGTCGGCTCGGGCCGCAGGGGCCGGTCGCCGCCGAGGCCCGGCACGAGCGAGCCGCCGCGGCGCACCAGGTACGTCTGCGTGAGGCCGACGGCCAGCAGGATCGAGACCACCAGGAAGCCGATCCAGTACGTCGGCGGCAGCAGCAGGCCGACCGCCCCGCCGCAGCACCAGGCCAGCTGCAGCACGGTTTCCGAGCGGCCGAACGCCGACGCGCGCGACTCCTCGGGCAGGTCCTCCTGGATGACGGCGTCGAGACTGATCTTCGCCAGCGCGCTGGCGGTGGCGCCGATCAGGCCGACGATCGCGGCCGTGGCCAGCCCGGGCAGGACCGTCGCGACCAGCGCGGCAAGCACGCAGCCCGCCACGCATCCGACGATCACCTGATCGGGGCTGCCGAACTGCAGGCGCGAGCCCAGCGCGTTGCCGAGGAACCCGCCGGCCCCCGCCGCGGCGCCGATCACGCCGAGCAGCAGCAACTGCGTGAACGGCGTCTGCCCGCTGCCTTCGGTCTGGGCTTTGACCGCGAAGGCGGCGAACATCATCAGGAAGCCGGTGAGCACGCGCACCGAGCCGTTGCCCCACAGCGCGACGACGATGTGGCGGCCCATCGGCTGACGGGGTTTCTTCTCCTTCGGGTGCGCCGAAAGCGAAGTCGGCACCTCGCCCTCGGTCGCCTCCACCCAGGCCGGGATCCGCATCGACTGCACCGCCGCGGCGACGCAGATCAGCGCCGTGAACCACAGGGCGCCCGCCGACCCGGAGATCGCGTTGAGGCCGCTGGCCAGCGCGCCGAACACGCCCGCGGCGACCAGGCCGAAGATCGTGAGCCGGGCGTTCGTCTTGGAGAGCGTGATCTCCGACGGCAGCACCCGCGGGGTCACCGCCGCCTTGAGCACGGTGAACGACTTCGACAGCACCATCATCCCGAGCGCGGCCGGGTAGAGCAGCCAGTCGTCGAAGTGCAGGGCCATCACGACGGCCATCAGCCCCTGGCCGATCGACGACGCGCACATCGCCAGCCGCCTGCCGCGCTGCACCTTGTCGAGCGCCGGTCCGATCACCGGCGCGACCAGCGCGAACGGCGCGATCGTGATGAGCAGGTAGAGCGCCACCTTGCCCTTGCTCTCGCCGCTGGTCGCGGCGAAGAACAGGGTGTTGGCCAGCGCGATCGCCATCGCCGCGTCGCTGGCGTAGTTCAGCATCACGGCGTAGGTCAGCGAGGTGAGACCGGACTTTTCGGCGCCGTCGGCCTTCGTCGCGCGCTGGAAGGCGTCGACGGCTTGGCCGGTCAGCTGACGGCTGCGCATCGCCGCCACCCGGGTGACGGTGATCTTCTTCGGCAGCTTCGGCGTGCCGCCCGGCGTGTGCGGAGGGGGCTGCTGCGGTGGCTCCGGCTCGGGCGGCCGTGGTTCGCCCGCGTAGCCGCCGGTGTCGTAGTGCTCGTACTCGCCGCTGCCGGGGTGGCGTTCGCCCTGGTAGAAACCGGGCGGCTCGCGACGCACCGGCTCGGTGCGGTGGGGGTCGTACGGCCGGGCCCCGCGCGGGGGCGGCGGCCGGTGGCCCGTCGGCGCGGCGGTGGTCGGCGCTTCGCCGGCGTTCGGGACGCGGTCGTCGTGGAACCCCGCACGCGGCGGTGCGGGCCGTGGTGGCGGCGGGACGGGCCGTTCGACGCGGGTGGGTGGCGGCGGCGGGCTCGGGTGCTGGGCGCGGGTCGGCGTGGCCGCCTCCCGCCAGGGCCGGGCCTGCGCGGCGCCCGGTTCCGGCGTCCAGCGCCGTTTGGACTTCCGGCCGCGCGGCTGACCGGACCGGGTGCCGTCTGAGCCGGAGCGGGAGCCGAAGAGTGCCACGTGTCAATCCTGCCTTACCGGGGGCCGGTTCCGCCTGCTCATCCGTGCTTTCACGCCGGAGCCGGGACAAACCTCACCCGGAACGTGACCGGCCACTGCTTACCGGTGAGGAGGAACTCGTCGGTTCCCGGGACGGCGGCGATACCGTTGAGCACGTCCTCGGTGCCCGTCGCGTTCACTTGACCACGCAGCTGACGTGCGTCGATCGTCCCGGTCACGCGGCCGGAGGCGGCATCGATCCGCAGGACGGTGTCGGTGTGCCAAACGTTTGCGTACACGTCGCCGCCGACGCACTCGAGTTCGTTGAGCTGGTCGCGGCCGACGTCGACCCCGCCGGTGACGGCGAAGGTCTCCGGGTCCCGGAAGGTGAGCCGCGCGGAGCCGTTGCTCATCACCAGCCGCCGGTCGGCCTGGTGGCACAGGCCCCAGCCTTCGCCCTGGAACGGGACGCGCCGCAGCTCGGCGAGGGTGTTCGCGTCGCGTTCGATGGCGAACCCGTCCTGCCAGGTGAGCTGCCACAGCTTCGGTCCGAGGACGGTGACGCCCTCGCCGAACAGCGGCGACGGCAGCGTGATCGTGGTCCGGGGCCCGCCGCCCGCCGGGCCGGCGGTGAGCGTCGAGCGCCCGGCGAGCCCGGTGCTCTCGTAGAGCGTGTCACCGGCGAACTCGAGGCCCTCGGTGAACGCCGCGGGATCGTGCGGCAGGGTCGAGAGCACCTGGACGGTGAGCTGTTCCGGGCTCGGTTCCTGCTCGGGGGCACCGGCGCAGCCGCCGAGCGCGGCGGCCAGCAGCAGCGAGGTGACGATCGGCGTACGCACGTTGAACAGCCTGGCACGGGCGCCGCGGGTGCGTGCGGCACAATTGGCCGCATGACTCTGCTGCTGACCCTGGACGACGGTTCCGTGCAGCGCAAACTCGCCGATGCGGTGGAGTTCGCGCGAGCTGCGGTGCTGGAGGAGGCACCCGAGGAGCAGCTCGGCGCTCATGTGGGGGTCACCCGCGAGGACGCGGTCACGGCGAGTCACCTGTTCGAGGCCCAGGTACCGGGCTACGGCGGCTGGCGCTGGTCGGTGACGATGGCCCTGGCGGGCGACGACGAGCCGGTGACGGTCAGTGAGGTCGTGCTGGTGCCGGGCCCCTCGGCGTTGGTCGCACCGGCTTGGGTGCCGTGGGAGCGCCGCGTCCGCGCGGGCGACCTCGGGGTGGGCGACATCTTCCCGACGGACGAGAACGACCCGCGCCTGGCGCCGGCGTACCTCCAGTCGGACGACCCGGCGGTGGAGGAGGTCGCCCACGAGGCGGGCCTGGGCCGCATCCACGTGCTGTCCCGCTTCGGCCGCACCGAGGCGGCGGCGCGCTGGCACGCCGGAGAGTTCGGGCCCCGCTCGGACATGGCGCGCAGTGCGCCGGACGTGTGCGGGACGTGCGGGTTCTTCGTGCCGCTGGCGGGTTCGCTGCGCGGGGTGTTCGGAGTGTGCAGCAACGACATCGCCCCGGCGGACGGCCACGTGGTCGACGTGGAGTACGGGTGCGGAGCGCACTCGGAGGTCGAGGTCGAGGTGACGTCCTCGGTCCCGGTGGCCGAGCTGGTGTACGACGATTCCCTGCTTGACTTCACACCGGCACCGGCACCGGTGGAGACGGCGGCGGCCGAGCCGGAGACGGGCATCGCGGAGTCCGACGTGTCGCCGGCGGAGGTGGAGCCGGAGGTTGTGGCGGAGATCTCGGAGCCGGAGCCGGAGCCGGAGCCGGAGCCGGAGTCGGCTGCGGTGGAGTCGGCTGACGCGGTTGCCGAGCCGGAGGTGACCGGTGAGGTCGCTGAGCCGGGTGAAGCGGTGGAGGCTGTCGCGCCGGTGGACTCGGAGGCTTCAGAGGTGGCCGATCCGGCTGCGGCGGTCGCCGAGCCGGTAGCGGCTGAGCCGGTTGCGGCGGAGTCTTCGGCAGGGGCCGACGAGGTTGCCGAGCCGGGTGAGGGTCAGGCTTCGGAGGTGACCGAGCCGGTCGAGGCATCGGCGGCGACTCCGGAAGTGACCGATGAGGTGACCGAGCCGGTCGTGGCCGAGGTGCCGGAGCCCGCGGAAGCGGAGCCGACGCAGGCCGAGGTGACCGATGCGGCCGAGCTGCGGACAACCCCGGAGCCGCTGGGAGCAACGACCGAGGCGACGACCGAACCCGATGCGGCCGAAGTCCCGGTGGCGGCGGAGTCGGACGCGGCGGAAGTGGATCCCGTCCCGGCGGAGGTGGCCGATCTGGTGGGCGAGCCGCAGGACGCCGAGGCCGAGCCTGTTCAGGCCGAGGTGGCCGATGGGGCTGACGAGCCGCAGGACGCCGAGGCTGCCCAGGCCGAGGTGGCCGATGTGGCTGGCGAGCCGCAGGAAGTCGAGGTTCCCGAGGCTGCCCTCACCGACAACGTGGTGACCACTGCGTCCGAGGCTCCCGAACCCGATGCGGCCCCGGCTCCCGACACCGGCGAAGCCGACGAAGCGCAAGCCCAGGTCGACAACACTCCCGAACGGTGACCGGCGCCACCACTGAGCCGGGCGATCCGTTCGGGACCGCTCGGCTCCGCGAAGCCACTCTGCGCGCCTGGCAGGACTCGCCCACCCGGCTCACCGAGGACACCAACGTCGAACGCGATCTGCGTGTCGGGGCCTATCGGGATCGGCTCTTCGTCGAGCTTGCGCAGAACGCCGCCGATGCCGCCATGGCCGGGGGGACACCCGGGCGGGTTCGGGTGTCCCTTGTGGACTCCGAACTCAGGTTCGCCAACACCGGCGCCCCGCTCGACGCGCGTGGTGTTGCCTCGCTCGCCTCGCTGCGAGCCTCCGGTAAGACCGGCGGGACCGTGGGGCGCTTCGGTGTCGGGTTCGCCGCCGTGCGGACCGTCTCGGATGAACCGTGCGTCGTCTCCGTCAGCGGGGGCGTCGTCTTCTCCGCCGAGCGCACCAGACACGCCGCGGGGATCGACGGGGACGTTCCCGTCCTGCGGCTCCCGTGGCCCGTTCCCGCCGACGTGCCGCCCGGCTTCGACACCGAAGTCCGGCTGCCGCTGCGGGACGGAGTCGACGGGCGAGCCCTTCTCGACGAACTCGCCGGGAACGTCGCCGATCTGCTGCTGGCCCTGCCCTGGCTGGCGGAAGTCGACGTCGATGGTCGCGTTTGGACACGGGAAGCCGATGGTGACGTCGTCGGAATCCGGGGCCCCGACCGGGAAACGCGCTGGTTGACCCACCGCGGCGACGTCGTGTGGGCGGTCCCGGTCGGCGCCGATGGCACGCCCCGGCCGCTCGAGGAAGACGTTCTGCACGCCCCGACGCCGACCGATGACGGACTGTCGCTGCCCGCGCGGCTGCTGGCGTCGCTGCCGGTCGAGCCCTCGCGCCGGCGCGCGCTGCCCGGGCCCGAACTGACGAAAGCGCTTGAAGCGGCCGCGAAAGAGTACGTCGAATTGGTCCGGCTGCTGCCGCCGGAACACCGGTTCGCGCTCGTTCCCACGCCGGGGTTTCCCAAGTCCACTGTGGATGCGAAACTGCGCGACGAAGTGCTGTCCGTGCTCAGCTCCGAGCCTTGGCTGTCCACTCAGGACGGCGCTGAGGTCTCCGGGCGCCAGGCCCGGGTGCTCGACGTCGACGTGCCCGGGCTGCCCGCGCTCCTGGCCGACCTCGTTCCCGGCCTGCTCGCGGGCTCCGTTCCCGCGCAAGCGCTGAAAGCCGTTGCGGTGCAGGTGATCAGCATCGAAGAGGTGCTGGAAACGCTCACTGGGATCACTCGCGACCCGAGCTGGTGGCGGGAGGTCTACGCGGTACTGGCGATCGCCGTCGAGTCGCACGCGCTCGCCGGGGAACGGCTGGACGGCCTGCCGGTTCCCCTGTCGGACGGCCGGACGCTGCCGGGTGCTCGTGGCAGTCTGCTGGTGGAAGGCTCGGCCGAGCTCCTCGACCTCTTGTCCGATGTGGACATTCCCGGGCTGCGACTGGTGCACCCGGCCGCGTCGCACCCGCTTCTGGAACGCTTGGGAGCCAAGCACGCCGACGCCCGCGAACTGCTCAACGCCGACCAGCTGCGCGACGCCGTCGAGCGCAGCGTCGAGGACGTCCGGTCCGGTTTGGACGGTACGACGCTCGCCGGCGCGGTGCTGCGGCTGATCGCCGACTGCGGTGACGACGCCCCGCGCTGGGTCCGTGCGCTCGCCTTGCCCGGCACCGACGCCTGGCGTCGCGCCGACGAACTAGTCCTCCCGGCCTCGCCGCTGCTGGACATCTTCGACGAAGAGGTCTTCGAGGAAGACGGCGCGCTGGACGTCCTCGACGAGGACTTCGCCGAAGACTGGCCGGCCGGCACGCTCAAGGCCGCCGGGGTGCTCGACTCCTTCGCGCTCGTCGTCGACGACGAGCCGCACGAGCCCGACCACGACCTGCCCGACGAGGAAACGTGGTGGGACTCGCTGCCGGAGCCGCCGTCGACGCTCGTCGCGATCCGGGACCTCGACCTCGTCGCCGACGACGCCTGGCCCGCCGCGTTGCGCCTGCTCGCCGCGCAACCCGAGACGTGGCACGCCCTGCGCGCGCCGCACGGACATGCCGCTTGGTGGATCGCGCAGTACGCCGTGCTCGGCGGCGCCGCACCGAACGAGTGGCGCCTGTCGGACGCCGAGCTGGCCGGGCTCTTCGACGAGGTCCCCGACGTCGGTCTGAGCGAAGACCTGCTCAAGGTCGCCGGCGTGCGCACGGACCTGAGCTTGTCCACAGTGGACGAGGCGCAGGACGTGCTGGCCCGGCTCGCCGACCCGGACCGCACGATCTCCCCGGGGCTCGCGGCCCGCGCTTACGACGCGGTCGTCGAATCCGGGTTCGAGCCCGGCGATCCGGGCGGGGTCCGGACCGCCGACGGTTCGGTGGCCGACGGCGCGCTCGTCCTGGACGTGCCGTGGGTCGCGGGAGCCTTGGAGCCGAACCGGTTCGTCGCCGCGCCCGCGGATCCGGACCGGCTGTCCTACCTGCTCGATCTGCCACTGGCCGGCGAAGAACCGGCCGAAGTGACCAGCGAAGGCGAGTACGCGCCCTGGGCCGGGCTCCCCGCCCTGAAGCTCGTCGCGGACCAGCTCGGCATCCGGCTGCCCGAGGGCGGCGTCCTGGTGCACGACCCGCTCACCGTGCGCATCAAGGGCGCCGAGCACGACGTCCAGTGGTGGTCCGATGACCGGCTGCACGCGGCCGACACCTCGGAAGGACTGGCGCGCGCCTTCGCCTGGGCGGCCGGACGCTGGCCCGACCGGCACCTCATCACGGCGTTGCTCGACGACCCTTCGCCGCGGACGCTGCTGGCGTAAGCCTCAGAGCCCTCGGAGTCTTACAGCCGCTGGGCCGACTTCGACCCACGGCGGGCGGCCGCGCGCTGCCACGTGATGATCGCCAGGCCGACGAAGCCGAGCGCGAAACCGGACAGCGCCGTCTGCACCCACAGCCCCGATGTCGTGAAGAAGAGCACCACCAGTGCGACAGCCCAGATCGAGGTGCCTACGATCACCACCGGCGTCAGGTCGGTCAGCTTCTCGGGCAGTTCCGGCGTGTGCCGCAACGAGCCCGTAACCTCCGGTGGCTTGATCGGTTCACTCACGGGGTGAAGGGTACTCCGCAGCAGCGACAGAATGGGCAGGCGAATGGCGGAGCAGGAGACGACCCGCACCGGGACGTCCACACTGGACCGGTTCTTCAAGATCACCGAGCGGGGGTCGACCGTGCCGCGCGAGTTGCGCGGCGGCTTGGTCACCTTCGTCACGATGGCCTACATCGTGGTGCTGAACCCGCTGATCATCGGCAGCTTCTCGGCCGACGACGCGGGCGCGCACAAGGACGTCCTCGGCGGCATCCTCCCCGTGCCGCAGGTCGCCGCGGTGACCGCGCTCGTCGCCGGCGTGCTGACCATCCTGATGGGCCTGATCGCGAACTACCCGTTCGCCATCGCGACCGGCCTGGGCATCAACAGCCTGGTCGCGGTCACCATCGCCCCGCAGATGACCTGGCCCGAAGCGATGGGCCTGGTGGTCATCGAGGGCGTGATCATCGTGGCGCTCGTGCTCACCGGGTTCCGCACCGCGGTCTTCCGGGCCGTGCCGGCCGCGCTGAAGTCCGCGATCGCCGTCGGCATCGGCGTGTTCATCTGCCTGATCGGCCTGGTCGACGCCGGGTTCGTGCGCCGGCTGCCGGACGCCGCGCACACCACCGTCCCGGTCGGCCTCGGCATCAGCGGCTCGATCGCGTCCTGGCCGACCGCGGTGTTCGTCGTCGGCCTGCTGATCACCGGGATCCTGGTCGCGCGCAAGGTCAAGGGCGCGATCCTCATCGGCGTGCTGGCGTCGACGGTGCTGGCCATCGTCGTCGAGGCGATCGTCAAGGCCGGGCCGTCGCAGGGCACGAACCCGAAGGGCTGGAACCTCGGCTACCCGGCGCTGCCCGACCAGGTGCTCGGCCTGCCGAACCTCTCGCTCGTCGGTGACGTCTCGTTCGGTGCCTGGACGCGGCTGCCGATCATCACCGTCTGCCTACTGGTGTTCACGCTGGTGCTCGCCGACTTCTTCGACGCGATGGGCACCATGACCGGCCTCGCGAAGGAGGCCGACCTGCTGCCGGAGGACGGCCAGCTGCCCAACGTCGGCAAGGCGCTGTTCGTCGAGGGCCTCGCGGGCGCGGCCGGCGGCTTCGGCTCGGCCAGTTCGAACACGGTGTTCGTCGAGTCGGCGTCGGGCATCGCCGAAGGCGCGCGGACGGGCCTGGCGAACGTCGTCACCGGCGTGCTGTTCCTCGCCGCCATGTTCCTGACCCCGCTGTACCAGGTGGTGCCGGTCGAGGCGGCCGCCCCGGCGCTGGTCGTCGTCGGCGCGATGCTCATGTCGCAGGTCCGCGACATCGACTTCACCGACTACTCGATCGCGCTGCCCGCGTTCCTGACCATCGTCGTCATGCCGTTCACGTACTCGATCGCGAACGGCATCGGCGCCGGCTTCGTCAGCTACGTCGTGATCCGCGCGGCCACCGGCAAGGCCCGCCAGGTGCACCCGCTGATGTGGGTGATCGCGCTGGCGTTCATCGCCTACTTCGCGGTCGGCCCGCTCCAGGCGGCGTTCAGGTGATCAGCCCCTGATTTTCAGGGCTTCGTCGAGGACGCCCCGGTTGCGCTCGAACTCGGCGACCGGGGCCTCGAACCGGACCGTCACCAGGGCGTCGCCGGCGCCGAGGCCGACGACGGTCACCCGCCGCGGCACGCCGTCGCGCTCGTAGGTGTAGTCCCATTCCGCGGCGTCGCGGTCGGCGATCGGGGCGTGCTCCACCACGGTGCCGCCCTGCCCGCCGGCCACCGCCCGGAGCCCGCCGAGGGCATCCTCCTGCGTGATCGGCACCCGGTCGGTCTCCAGCAGGAGCTCGCCTTGGCGGTAGCTCGCGCGCTCCTTGTCGCGGCTCACGGCCCAGGACGGCACCGGTATCTCGATCGCCGCGCCGGGGCCGGTCGCGTCCTGGATCTGGTAGATCTCCAACGTCTCCCGGATGAACTTGGGTGCCGGCGGCGGCGGTGGGGCGGCCGCGGGTGCCTCGTCACCGCCGCCGACGAACTGCGCTACCACGATCGCCAGGACCGCCGCGCCGACCACGGCCGAGCCCACCAGTTTCTTGTTCATCCCGCTCCCCAGGTTCTGCTCCTGGTGAGGACGCGCGGGCCTGTTCCAAGGTTGCGGTTTGACGGAGATCACCCGTGCGGCCGATGTTTCGTAAGGTATGCTAACTATATGTCCGGCGACACGCACGAACGCTCCTTGGCGAGCCGTTTGCGTCTCGCGGTGGTCCGGCTCAACCGCCGGCTGCGGGCACAGCGCGTCGGGGACGACCTCACGTTGACGCAGGTCGCCGCGCTGTCCACCCTGCACAAGTGCGGTGCGCTGACCCCGGGTCAGCTCGCCGCGAAGGAAGGCGTCCAGCCACCTTCGATGACGAGGGTGATCGCCGCGCTCGAGGAGCTGAGTTTCGTCGAGCGGCGCCCGCACCCGACCGATGGCAGGCAAGCCATCGTCGAGTTGTCCGAGAGTGGGCTGGCCTACGTTCGGAAGGCCATCTCCGTCCGGGAGGCGTGGCTGGACCGGCAATTGGCGGAACTCGGCGACGAAGAGCGCGAAGTGCTCTCCAAAGCCGCCGAAATCATCGACAGGATGGCGGGGAACTAACCACGGTGACGGCCACGGGTAGCGAAACCAAGCGTTCGACCGAGACCACTGCTACCCGGGACACGGCCTCACCGCCGTCCGCTTCACCGCCGTCCGAGTCGCGCTCTTCGAAAACGTCGCGCTCTTCGAAAACACAGCGCCGCAGCATGTTCGCCTCCCTGCGGGTCCGCAACTACCGGCTGTTCTTCACCGGCCAGGTCATCTCGAACATCGGCACCTGGATGCAGCGCATCGCCCAGGACTGGCTGGTCTTCACCCTCAGCGGCAACAACCCGATCGCCCTCGGCATCGCGGTGGCCCTGCAGTTCACGCCGACGTTGTTCCTCTCCCTGTGGGCCGGCGTCCTCGCCGACCGCGTCGACAAGCGGCGGCTGCTCACCTGGATCCAGGTCGCGGCGTGTTCGCAGGCAGTCGTCCTCGGTGTCCTCGACCTGAGCGGGATCGCCACGCTGTGGCAGGTCTACCTCCTGTGCTTCACGCTCGGCGTGACGTCGGCGCTCGAAGTGCCGACGCGGCAGTCGTTCGTCGCCGAGATGGTGGGCCGCGACCAGGTCACCAACGCCGTCGCGCTGAACTCCTCGATCTTCAACATGGCGCGGATCGTCGGCCCGGCGATCGCCGGGTTCGCGATCACCTGGATCGGCACCGGCTGGCTGTTCATCGCGAACGCGCTCAGCACGGTCGCGGTGATCACCGGGCTCGTCCTGATGAACCCGGACAAGCTGTTCCGCGTCGCGGCCGTGCCGCGCGAGAAGGGCCAGCTGGCCGAGGGCCTGCGGTACGTCCGCCGCCGGTCGGACCTGATGACGGTGATGGTGCTGGTCCTGTTCGTCAGCACGTTCGGCATCACGTACTTCAGCTCGCTCCCGATCGTCGCGGCGAACGTCTTCCACACCGCGGCCGACGGCTACGGCCTGCTCTCGACGCTGGTCGCCGTCGGCACCTTCACCGGCGCGGTGATGTCCGCCCGCCGCGGCACGAAGGGCAGGCCGCGGGTGCGGCTGATGCTCGTCTCGGCGTTCTTCCTCGGCGTGTTCGAGCTGGTCACGGCGTTCATGCCGACGTACCTGACCTTCGGCCTCGGGCTGATCCCGCTCGGGTTCGCCACGATGACCTTCCTCAACACGGCGAACGCGCTGGTGCAGACGTCGGTCAGCCCGGAGATGCGCGGCCGCGTGATGGGCCTCTACGTGCTGGTGCTGATCGGCGGCAACCCGATCGGCGGCCCGCTGGTCGGCTGGATGGCCCACGCCTACGGGGGGCGGTCTCCGTTTTACATCGGCGGCGCGGTGTCGGCGGTGGCCGCGGTCGTGTGCGCGGTGGTGCTGATCCGGCGCGGTGGCGTGTCGTGGCCCATGCGACGTGGATTCGGCCTTCGGGTGCTCCAGCGCTCGAAGGTCTGACGAGGAGTATCGGTTCGTGTTCACGGCGTGACCGTATCCGCGGGCACCGACAAAAACCGGCGGTTCACCGCTGTGGAGTCACCCGGATGAGTGAGATCGGGGTCTCTGCGGCGCACCCCTTGCCGCAAGAGATGAGGTTAGGCTAACCTCATACTCGTTCGCTTCGTGGTGGGAGCGGCAGTCAGTTCGGGAACGGACGGAGCCCCGGCCCTGGGAACCCCAGGCCGGGGCTTCGTTCACTTCGCGGCACCGGCAGTGTCCGGTTGGGCCGCCTCTTCCGTCAAGGGACTCTCACCCGGCGGTACCGGCAGCCGCGTCAACGTCATCCCGAAGTACACGCGGTACGCCGCCCGGACCGCTTCCGGGCTCGGCAGCCGCACCTCGTGGCGGACGCCGTCGACCGTCTCGATCAGCTGGTCGCCGGCCAGCGTCACCCGGCCCTGGGACGTCAGCCGGGAGCACGTCAGCGACCGCGTGAAGTTCGACTCCGGCGACGTCGTCTGCCACCACGCCATCGGGACGAAGTCGGTCAGCGGCCGCGGACGGCGCTCCAAGCGGTACTGCGGCTTGCCGCCCATCAGGACGTCGAAGTCGCCGTGGGGCGCGTCCAGCACGAGGAACTCGCCGTCGGGATCGGACTGGGGGTCCACGCCGGACAGGCGCAACGGGTGCCGGGCGAACCGGCCGAACCCGACGTCCGCCAGCCAGGGCTCGTCCAGCGAGACGACGATCGCGGCGTGGTCCTGCGGCGGGCCGAGCGTGCCGTCGGCGCGGAAGACCTGCGCCGCGTGCAGCGAAGCGTTGTACCCGAGCTCGCGCAGCAACGCGACGAACAGGCCGTTCAGCTCGTAGCAGAACCCGCCGCGCCGTCGGCGCACGATCTTGCCGAACAGGGCTTCCTCGTCGAGTTCGACGGGTTCCCCCAGGTGGATGCTCAGGTTCTCGAACGGCACCGCCGTCAGGTGGCGCTCCTGCAGGTGGCGCAGGGTCGCGAGGTCGGCCGCCGCGGGCCGTCCCACGCCCAGCCGGGCCAGATACTCGTCGACGTCCATGGCGACCACTGAAACACCTCGACCGCACTCGAGGTCAAGCGGATTTTCACCGACGAAAACGGGGCCCTTCCCGGAAGAAGGACCCCGTAGCCGAGAAAGTTCAGCCGAGAAGCTCAGCCGAGCAGCAGGCCGTTGCCGCCGGCGACGGCGTTGTCGAAACGCTTGCTGATCTCGGCCCAGTTGAAGATGTTCCACAGGGCCTCGACGTACTTCGGCTTGACGTTCTTGTAGTCGAGGTAGAACGCGTGCTCCCAGACGTCGACCAGGAGGATCGGCGTGGTCGGCAGCACCAGGTTGTTGTGGTGGTCGCGCAGCTGCTGGGTGATCAGCGTCTTGCCGATCGGGTCCCAGGACAGTGCGGCCCAGCCGTTGCCCTGGATGGTCGTCGCGACGGCGGTGAACTGCGCCTTGAACTTGTCGAAGGAGCCGAACGCCTCGTCGATCGCCGCGGCCAGCTCGCCGGTCGGCTTGTCGCCACCTTCCGGCGAGAGGATCTTCCACCACACGACGTGGTTGGCGTGGCCGGCCAGGTGGAAGGCCAGCGTGGTCTGCAGGCCGACGATGTCACCGAAGTTGCCGGCCTCACGGGCTTCGGCGAGCTTGTCGAGCGTGTCGTTCGCGCCCTTGACGTAGGTCGCGTGGTGCTTGCTGTGGTGCAGCTCGTTGATCTCGCCGGAGATGTGCGGCGCCAGGGCGCTGTAGTCGTAGTCGAGATCGGGGAGCTCGTAGCGGGCCATTGGCCCTCCTTCTGTCTTCGACACAAGATTTCCGGTATCGAACCTAGTAGCACACCGCCCTCTGCGGCGAGCGGGGGCGGGTGGTCGTCACACTGATTTGGGGGTCCGGGTGGCGGAGCCCCCGGCCCGGGGCGGAGCCCCGGTTGTCACAGCTTGAGACGACGGCTCGTGAATGGCGTACCCCGGAGGCGCACCACTCGAAACCGAGCCTGCTACCTGGACTTAACTGGAGGTCAACGAGCTGTGAGATCGATCATTCAGGCGCGGAACTCGTCGAGGCGCTGGGCCAGCTCGTCGAAGACGGCGACGTTGCATTCGAACGCCACCAGCGTCTCGTCGATCACGCGGGCGCGCTCGGCGTCGTCCCACGGCGCGTTGTCCAGCTTCGCGCGGTACTGGTCGCGGAAGCGGGGCGCGCTGCCGATCCCGTCGAAGTGGTAGAACAGCGCGCCCGCCTCGGCGACGTCGTAGTTCTTCTCGAGCACCCGCCGGATGACCTGACCGCCGGCGATGTCGCCGAGGTAGCGCGTGTAGTGGTGGGCGACGTACCCGCCCGCCCACGACGACGCTTCGCGGATCCGCGAGACGTACGCCTCCGTGGAAGCGAGCGGCGAGATCGCCGAGCGCCAGTCCGGACCGGCCAGGTGGGCGAGGTCGCGCTCGAGCAGCGGCAGCCGCCGCAGCTCGTCGAAGACGAATTCGCCGCCGACCGGGTGGCCGGCCATCGCGTCGCTCGCCGCCTCGATCGCGCCGTAGATGAAGTAGTACTGGATCGCCAGCTGGGTGTAGCCGTCCCGCGTCAGCTCCCCGCCGAGCAGGGCGCGCATGTACGTGGAGTAGTTCGCCCGGTCGTGGACTTCGAGGGTCGACGCGCGCAAGGTCGCCGAAAAGGGGCGGGCGTCCGTGGTCACCGACATGGGCAGGCCTCCCGGCGATCGATCTGACACGCTGTCAGAAAGATCGTAGGGCATCGGTGCTGGTTAGGCCAACCTAAACCGCCGCGCCGACCGCACGCAGCACGAAGCGCACCGCCGCCTCGACCACTTCTTCCAGCTGGTCGGCCGGCCCGTCGACGAGGGTCCGGTTGCCCAGCGCCGCGGTGATCATCGGGATCAGGACGTCCGGGTCCTCGGCGGGCCAGCGCCCCAGGTCGACGCCGCCGGCGAGGATCGCGCGGAGCCGGTCGGTGATCGGGTCGGCGTGCGCGCTGATCCGCCGGTACGCCGCGGGCGCCAGCGCCGACGCGAGCGCCGTGCCCGGCGGCATGTGGTACTCGGCCAGCACGCGCAGCTGCAGCCGCACGAAGGTGGCCAGCTGGTCGACCGGATCGGCCCGGGCTTCGACGGCGTCGGTCAGCCGCGTGACGTACCGGGCCGCTTCGTCCTCGACGAAGGCGACGAGCAGGCTTTCCTTGTCGGGGAAGTGGTTGTACAGCGCGGTCCGGCCCAGCCCGGCCGCCGACGCGATCCCGGCGAGCGTGATCGCGTCGAAGCCGCGCTCGTAGAGCTGCGCGCGCAGCACTTCGAAGACCCGGGCCCGCACCTCGCGCCGGTGCGCCTCCAGCGACTCACCGAGAATCTTCGGCATCCACCCAGGCTAGCGGGCGCGGCCCGGTTCCCGCGGGACGAACCTCAGTCGGCCACCGGCCAGGTGTGCACCGGTTCGCCCGACTCCGACAGCTCCAGGTAGCGCCCCAGCATCAGACTGAGCGCCGCCTCGCGGTCCAGCCCGCGCTCCTGGGCCCGCAGGACGTAGTCCCGCTGCCAGGTCGCCCCGGTGCGCCGCGCCAGGCACCGGCGTTCGATGATCCCGAGGTAGCGCTCGCGGGCCTCGTCGGAGACGTCGGAGCGGCGCAGCCCCTCGTGGGCGAGCGGCAGCAGCACGCGCAGCGCCAGCTCGTCCGGCGGGATCCAGCCGATGCCCGGCCAGTACAGCTGTCCGTCGAAGCCCCGGCGCGCGCCCGCGTAGAAGTTCTCCTCGGCGGCCTGGAACGACATCTGGGTCCACACCGGGCGCTCCGCGTCGGCCAGGGCGCGCTGGGCGCCGTAGAAGAACGCCGCGTTCGCCACCGTGTCGACGACCGTCGGCCCGGCCGGCAGCACCCGGTTCTCCACGCGCAGGTGCGGCAGGCCGTCGACGACGTCGTACACCGGGCGGTTCCACCGCCAGATGGTGCCGTTGTGCATGCGCAGCTCGGTGAGCTTCGGCGCCTGGCCCGCGTCGAGCGCCTCGATCGGGTCCTCGGCGTCGGTTTCCGGGAGCAGGCCGGGGAAGTAGCGGACGTTCTCCTCGAACAGGTCGAAGATCGACGTGATCCAGCGCTCGCCGAACCACACCCGCGGCCGCACGCCCTGGTTCTTCAGCTCTTCCGGCCGGGTGTCGGTCGCCTGCAGGAACAGCGGGATCCGCGTCTCCTGCCACAGCGCCTTGCCGAGCAGGAACGGCGAATTCGACGCGAGCGCGACCTGCAGCCCGGCCAGGCACTGCGCCGCGTTCCAGTGCGCGGCGAACTCTTCGGGCGCGACCTGCAGGTGCAGCTGCACGCTGGTGCACGCGGCCTCCGGCAGGATCGACTCCGCGTAGCTGCGCAGGCGCTCGGGCTGCTGGCCCGGCAGCGGCGCGCCTTCCATGGCGAGCACCGTGCGTTCCCCGCGCGCGGCGAAGATCTGGTCGTTCAGCGTCGCGTAGCGGGCTTTGTTGGTGAGCCACTTCTGGTCGAAGTGCTCGTGCTTCAACGTCGGCAGGATGCCGATCATGGCCAGCGATGACCCGGTGTCGCGGGCCTTCGCCGCCGCGGTGTCGAGGTACGCGCGGAGGTCGTCTTCGAGCTGAAGAGCGGAATCGCCCGCCAGCGGCCGCGGCGGGACGTTCAGCTCGATGTTGTGCTGACCCAGCTCGGTGGTGAACGACGGGTCGTCCAGCGCTTCGAGCACCGCGGTGTTCGTCATCGACGGGCGCAGCTCGTGGTCGACCAGGTTCAGCTCGACTTCGAGCCCGATGTTCTTGCGGGGGAACGAAAAGCTGCCGTCGGTGAGCATGCGGGCCAACGTGTCCAGGCAACGCTGCACCTTGCGGCGGTATCGTCCTCGGTCCAGCGTGTTGAACGGCTGAGCCTCGAGGTCCATCCCCATGACCATCCCTGCTTTGCGTCGGTGGACTAGGACGTGTTTCAGGCCCCGGCGGACAACCGTTACACAGGCGATGCAGCCGGGCTAGCGGCCAAACTGGTGCTCTCCGTCACGGACGGTTAACCCAGAGCAAATTGGCCCCGTTCGTACCACCGGGCGGTGGACGTTCGGACCAGTGAGGCCCCCGGCAAGCGGGTGACAGACTGGGTAGATGGGTGTGATCCACATCGACGATCCCGGCGACCCGAGGGTCGACGAATTCCGCTACCTGTCCACAGCGGACCGTCGTCCCGACCGGCCCGGTGGCCGGGGGCTCGTCATCGCCGAAGGCACGGTCGTGGTGGCCCGGCTGCTGGCGTCCCGCTACCCGGTGCGAGCGCTGCTGGGCGTTCAGCGGCGGTTCGCCGAACTGGCTGCCGACCTGGCCGGGCTCGACGTGCCCCAGTACGTCACGTCCGCGGAAACGATGGCCGAGGTGGTCGGTTTCCACCTGAACCGCGGGATCCTCGCCGTCGCCGGTCGGCCCGCACCGCTGACGGTTTCCGAAGTGGTGGACGGCGACGGTCCGATCGCGGTGCTGGAAGGCGTGGGGGACCACGAAAACCTCGGCGCGCTCTTCCGCAACGCGGCCGCGCTCGGCGTCGGCGGCGTGCTGCTCGGCCCCGGCTGTTCCGACCCGCTGTACCGGCGCAGTGTGCGCGTGTCGATGGGCCACGTCCTGCGCGTGCCGTTCGGGCACCTGACGGACTGGCCGGGCGGGCTCGACGACCTCCGTGCGCGCGGGTTCGCGGTCGCGGCGTTCACCCCGCGGCCGGGTTCGGTCCCGCTGCACGCGCTGCGTGAGCACGCGCCGGGACGGGTGGCGTTGCTCTTCGGTGCCGAAGGTCCGGGGTTGACCGAGACGGCGCTGGCGGCGGCTGATCACGCTGTCCGGATACCCATGCCGGCCGGAGTCGATTCACTGAACATCGCCACAGCCGCCGCTGTCGCCTTCTACGAACTGGCCCGGGGCGGCTAAGGTTTTGGTCTCCGAGGCGAGAAGGGACACCATGGAGCTGCGGATCCGCGGCGAGCGCGCCGTGCTGGCCGGCCCCGGCGGGGAGCAAGCGCGCGAGGTGGACCCGCACAAGCTCGCGATCGGCGCCGACCTGGCGCAGGCCCTGCACGAGTGGGCGCGCGTGGCGTCCGCGGTCACCGCCGATTCCGGGGCGGAGGCGGGCGCGGTGGTCTCGCAGCGCGGCCGCCAGCTGGCCGGCCGGCTGGCCTCGGTGATGGGCACGACCGTGCGCTTCGTGGATCCGGTGACCGGGACCGACACGGTCGTCGAGCCGCCCGCACCGGCCACCGAACCGGGCCACCGCTTCATCCGGTCGGTGCTCGGCCCGCCCGGGCCGCCCGGCGAGCCGACCCCGTGGCTGACCGGGCTGACGGTGTCGGCGTTCATCGCGGCCGTGGTCGTGGTCGCCATGCTCGCGCTGGCCTCGACGCTGGCCCGCGAGACCAGCGGCTGGCTGGCGCTGGTGGCCTCGGTCATCGTGACGGCCGGGATCACGCCGTCGCTGTGGCTGATCCGCCGCACCCCGATCCTGCGCTGGGCCGCGTACGGCGCGGCGGGCGGTGTCGTGATCGCGTGGATCGGCGTGCTGGTGATCGCCTTCTAGCGGAATCTGGCGAAGGTGACGAGGGTGCCCTGGGCCGCCGTCGAGGTCTGGCTGCGGAGGAAGTAGCCGTGGAACCCGGCGATCTGGCGGACCAACTCGGGGGAGACGTCGAACTGGCCGGAGAAGAACGTCACGCTGGCGTTGCCGTTGAACTCGCCGGCCAGCCAGCCGACGCGCGTCGAGCGGGGGAACGCCCGCAGCACCCACAGCAGCGGCGGCACACCCAGCACGGTGAGGCCGAAGCCGATCGCGAAGATGCGTACCTCGCCGGTGATCGCCGCCGTGAGGGCGCTGCCGCCGAAGCACAGCACGGCCCACACCGCCGGGGCGAGGAAGCCCGCCAACGACATCCGGAACTTCCGCGCGGTGACCGGTGCATCGTGGCGCAGCAGCAGGATCCGGTCGGTGCGGTCGGCGAATTCCGCGACGGGAGACAGCCCCTCGCTGCTCGCTATGTCGACGATGCGGGCCGGTGTCAGCTTCGCGTGCCGGACGCTCACCCACAGCTCGTCACGGCCGTCGAGGTGGTTGCGCAGCCACTGCTCCCGATCCGGCGACCCGGCCGGGATCTCGAAGGACGGCGGGACCCGTGGCGCCGGGCTGCCGAAGACCAAGCCGGGACGGGTTTTCCGGAACAACAGGCTGCGGCTGTTGCGGCCTGAGTGGTATTGGCCGGCGTGGAAGTAGCCGTAGCGCGAAGCGACTTCGCCGAGCAGTTCGGCGGACACCGACGGCGGCGGCGACACGATCACCTGGGGGCTGCCGTCGAACGGCTCGTCCAGCCACGGCATGCGCGGCGACCGGCCGGCGACCGCGCGGATCACGAACTGCGCCGCGACCACGGCGACCACCGCGACCGGGATCAGCAGGACCGGCCACTTCTGCTGGGCCGTGGCCGCGAACCAGGTGCCCACGCCGAGCGCGGCGAGGCCGAGCACCAGAGCCAGGCCGTGGACCGCACCCAGGCTGAGCCGGCGTCTGGCCGTGCGCGGCCGCAGCTCCTCGTCGGGCAGCCCCGCACGCCGCAGCAGCAGGAGCCGGTCGGTCGAGTCGGCGGCTTCGGCCACCACGGTCATCCCGGCTGCCGCCGCGCCTTTGCCGATGTCGTCGCGGCCGAGCCGCAGCTTTCGTGAGCTGGCCCAAAACTGGTCCTGCCCGGTGAGCAGCTTCTCGAGCCGGCGGCGGTCGGCGTCCGTGCCCGGGCCGCGGTCGAACGGCGGCGGGAGGACGCCGGGGGCGAACTCGAACCGCAGGGACTCCGCTTGGCTCGGGGCGGTTTCGCGGTACCGGCGCGAGTGCGCGGCCTGCCGGATGGTGGTGGGGTCCAGGCCCCACTGCGCGGGCGCCACCTCCACCACCGGTGCGCCGCCGAACGCGCGGTATCTCAGCTCGCCGAAGCGGACGAGCCACGCCTGATGGTCACCCAGCATGATCGATCCCTCCCTCAGCGTGACATCGTAGCCTGGCGGGATGGAGCAGCTGGACGCATTGCGGAAGTTGTGCCTGGCCTTGCCGGAGACGAGCGAGCGGCTCAGCCACGGCGAGCCGACGTGGTTCGTCCGCGGCAAGAAGACGTTCGTCATGTTCGCCGACCACCACCACGACGACGTGCTCGCCTTCTGGTGCCCGGCACCGCCCGGGGTGCAGGAGGAGCTGGCGCGCACCGAGCCCGGGCGGTTCTTCCGGCCGCCGTACGTCGGGCACCGCGGCTGGCTGGGCGTGCGGCTGGACGTCGACGTGGACTGGGCGGAGGTCGACCGCATCGTGCGCGAGGCCTACCGGCTGGTGGCGCCGAAGACGCTCGCCGCGCTGGTGGACTAGCGCCCCAAGGTGACCTTGAGGCGGTCGGGACTAGCCGCGCTGGGAGCGGACCCCGAGCAGCACGTCCTCCCAGGACGGCACGATCGGGTGGTTCTTCTTCGCCTTCGGCCGTGGTTCGGGCACCGCGGCGTCCTCTTCCGGGTCCGCCGGGACGCGGGGGATCTCGCGGGTGTCGTCGTCCGGGTCCGGCTCGGCCGACGGCAGCTCGGCGCGCTCCGGCGACACCGAGTCCAGCGTCGGCTGGAACTCCGCATCGCGGGCCGGGTCGAGGGCGCGGACCGTGCGCGGCGCGCGGTAGGCGCTCGGGTCCAGCAGGACTTCGGCGTTCTCGTCCAGCGCCGTGACCGTGCCGCCGTGCGCACCCGGCGCGAACGCCCAGTGCGCGCGGTTGTCCGACCGCCCGGCCTTCCACTGGAGCACGACGACCCAGCGGCCGTCGTCGCCCTTCCACGAGTCCCAGGTGGCCCGCGAGTAGTCGTGGCCGCGGACGCCGAAGCCGTGCGCGACGACCTCGCCGAGCGTCTGCACGTCGGGGCCGTCCTCCCGGACCGGGTGGGCGCTCTGCGCCAGCTCGGCCGTGCGGGACCGCTCGAGCAGGACGGGGTAGGCGTAGCGCTCGACGCGCTGCGCCGAGACACCGGCGCTCGCGGCGACCTGCTCGACGGACTCGCCGGCCCGGATGCGCTGCTGGATCTCGCGTGGCCGCATCTGGCTCTCCAACTCGATTTCGATCTGGCCGAGGCGGGTGATGTCACCCCGCGCCGCCGCGCGCAGTCGCTCATCAGCCGGGAGCAGGAAACGAGTACGGCTCGCCGGGTCTTCGAGCACGATGGACTTCCCGTCCTCGTGCAGTCCGACCACTCGCAGCGCCCGCATTGTTCTCGCCTCCCCGATCTTCTTCACCGTTGTGGGTGCCCACGTTAGAACGGCGCGTCGGCTTGACGTGCGAGGCGCGCCGAGTCCGCAATGAACTGCCCACTGTTCATTTTGCGTTCCGGCATCATCACCCGCCCAGGTCGGCGGCAAAGGGGTGACACGCCGACCACGCAAAGTCACGATCGAGTGGATCAGGAAGCCGGGAGGCGGACCGTCACGGTCAGGCCGCCACGCCGGCCGGGCTGGGCTTCGGCACTTCCGCCGTGGGCCTGCGCCACCGAGCGGACGATCGACAACCCCAGCCCCGCGTTGCGCGTGTCGCCGGTCCGCTCGGCCCCGCCGACCCGGCGGAACGGCTCGAACAGCGTCGGGACCGCTTCCGGCGGCACCACCGGCCCCGAGTTCCGCACCTCCAGCGCCGGATCCCCGCGCACCTCGACGTAGACCCAGCCACCCGAGGCGTTGTACGTGATCGCGTTGACCACCAGGTTCGTCACCAGCCGTTCGACCAGCACCGGGTCGCCCGCCACCACCCGCGGCCGCAGCCGCGTCTCGACCCTCACCCCGGCCGCGGCCGCCGAAGCCGCCGTCGCGCGGACCACCGACGCGGCCACCTCGTCGAGCCGCACCGGGGCCCGCGCGTGCAGGCCCCGGTCGCTGCGGGCGAGGATCAGCAGGCCTTCGATCATCCGTTCGCTGCGCTCGTTGGTGTGCAGCAGGTGCGTGCCGAGTTTCCGCACCTCGGGCGCCACTTCGGGGTCGGCCATCGCGACCTCGATCAGCGTCCGCTGCACCGCGAGCGGCGTCCGCAGCTCGTGGGACGCGTTCGCGACGAACCGCTTCTGGCTGTCGAACGACTCCGCCAGCCGGTCGAGCATGCCGTCGAAGGTGTCCGCCAGCTCCTTCAGCTCGTCGGGCGGGCCTTCGAGGTTGATCCGCCGGTCGAGCTTGCCCGCTTCCAGCCGCCGCGCGGCCGAGGTGATGTCGTGCAGCGGCCGCAGCGCCCGGCCCGCCATCAGCCAGCCGAACAGCACGGCCAGCGCCGCCGTCGCCACCAGCGCGATCGCCGAGCCGACGACCAGGGTGGACAGCGTCGAGGAGCGGTACTCGTCCAGCGACCCGCTGACCAGTTGCACCGCCGGAGCGGGGGAGAAGGTGTCCAGCCGCTGCGCGGCCCCGTACTCCGCGTCGCCGGCGACCGCCGTCGAGGCGAACCGGACCGGGTCCGGCAGCGTGCTCTGCACCAGCAGGTAGTTGATGACGACCAGGATCAGCCCGGCGAGCAGGAACAGCGCGCCGTACCAGGCGGTGAGCTTCGTCCGGACGGAGAAGCCGTTCACGGGGTGCCGAACCGGTAGCCGGTGCCCGGAACGGTCTGGATCACCGGCGGGTCGCCGAGTTTGCGCCGGAGTGTCATCACCGCGACGCGCACCGCGTTCGTGAACGGGTCGGCGTGCTCGTCCCACGCCTTTTCCAGCAGGTCCTCCGCGCTGACCACGGTGCCTTCCGCCCGCATCAGCACCTCCAGCACGGCGAACTCCTTCGGCGAGAGCAGCAGGAACCGGCCGTCACGCGCGGCCTGGTGCCGCGGCAGGTCGAGCACGACACCGTCACGTTCCAGCACCGGCGGCAGCGCGGGCCGCGCGCGCCGCGACAGCGCCTGGACCCGGGCGACCAGCTCGGCGAACGCGAACGGCTTCGTCAGGTAGTCGTCGGCGCCGATGCCGAGGCCGGCGACCCGGTCGGTGACGTCGGCGGCCGCGGTCAGCATCAGCACCCGCGCTTCGCCGCCGGAGCGGACCACGGCGGCGCAGACGTCGTCGCCGTGCACCTTCGGCAGGTCGCGGTCGAGGACCACGACGTCGTAGCCGTGCACGCCGACGCGTTCGAGGGCCTGCTCGCCGTCGTAGCAGACGTCGACGGCCATCGAGAACCGCCGCAGCCCCTCCGCGACCGAGTCGGCCAGCAGCCGTTCGTCCTCCACCACCAGCACCCGCACCCGCACAGTCTGCGCAGGCGGGCCATAAGGACCGCATAAGCGACGTCGCTTAACGCGCCCGAATTCCCCCGCCCGTAGACCTGGCACCCATCCGGACGAAAGGAATCGAGCCATGCGGACACGGATCGCCGTCGCGGCACTCGGGGCGGCCCTGCTGCTCGGGGGCTGCGGCGCGAAGACCGACGACGGGTCGAAGGTCGCCTCGCTCTCGACGCCGTCGAAGACGGGCGGCCCCGCCGCCGCCGACAACAGCGGCAAGAGCGACGAGGACAAGATGCGGGACTTCGCCAAGTGCATGCGCGAGCACGGCGTCGACATGCCCGACCCGAAACCCGCGGGTGACGGAAAGGGCATGTCGATCGCGATTCAGGGCGCCGACGGCGCCGATCACGGGAAGCTCGACGCCGCGCAGAACGCGTGCAAGCACCTGATGCCCAACGGCGGCGAGATGAAGCCGCCGAGCGCCGAGGAACTCGACAAGATGCGCAAGGAAGCCAAGTGCATGCGGGAGCACGGCGTCGACATGCCGGATCCCGATCCGAGCGGCAAGGGCGCCACGCGGATCGGCGGGCCGGGCGACGACCCGAAGAAGTTCGAAGACGCCGCGAAGGCGTGCGGGCTCGGCATGAGCGTCCACTCCGAGGCCGCCAAGTGAACGACGTGACCGAACTCAGGCCACCCCGCCGTCGCGGCCGCGCCCGCTGGCTGATCGCCGCCGCGGTCGTCGTCGTGGTGCTGGGCACCGGCTCCGTCGTGGTCCTGACCCGGGTGTCGAGCGCGACGCCCGTCAAGGAAGCGGCGCCGCCCGCGGTCGAGACGGCCGAGGTGGTCAAGACCGACCTGAGCGAAGAAGAAGAGGCCGACGGCACCCTCGGCTACGGCGACGAGTCGGTCGTCCAGGGCCGCAAGCCCGGCACGATCACGTCGCTGCCTGCCGCCGGTGCCACCCTGACCCGCTGCAAGCCGGTGTACGGAGTGGACGCGAAGCCGGTGCCGCTGTTCTACGGCACGTTGCCGTTCTACCGCGACCTCGCCACGGGTGCGGACGACGGCGCGGACGTCAAGCAGCTGGAGGAGAACCTCAAGGCGTGCGGCTTCGGCGGGTTCGGCACGCCGGACAAGAAGTTCACCGCGGCGACGGCGGCCGCGCTCAAGAAGTGGCAGAAGGCCATGGGGCTGGACCAGACCGGCGCGTTCGGCCAGGGCGACGTCGTGCTGGCCGCGGGTGAACTCCGGATCTCGGCGGTGACGGCCAAGCCCGGTTCGCCCGCGCAGGGCGAGGTGCTCAAGACGACCGGCACCGTCCGGTCGGTGCAGGTGAAGCTCGACGCGGCCAAGCAAGGCCTCGCCCAGCAGGGCGCGAAGGCGTCCGTGACGATCAACGGGAAGACGACGCGGGGCACGATCACCGACGTCGGACGGACCGCTGTCGAAGGCAAGGACCCGGCGGGCCAGGACGACGGCAAGCCCAAGATCACCGTGACCGTCGGGCTCGACGACCCGGCCGCAGGCGGCAGCCTCGACTCGGCTCCGGCCACCGTCCGGTTCACGAAGGACGTCCACCAGGGCGTGCTCGCGGTCCCGGTCGGCGCACTGCTCGCCCTCGCCGAAGGCGGGTACGCGGTGGAGATCGACGAGAACGGCCAACGCCGGCTCATCGCGGTGAAAACGGGACTGTTCAGCGGCGGCAAGGTCGAGGTCACCGGCACCGGCCTGGCCGCGGGCATGCGGGTGGTGACGACGTCGTGACGCCCGTGCTGCGCGTGCACGAGGTCACGCGCACCTACCCCGGCGGGGTCGCCGCGCTCGACGGCGTCTCGCTTTCGCTGGAGGACGGCGAGATGGTGGCGATCGTCGGGCCGTCCGGGTCCGGCAAGTCCACCTTGCTGCACCTGATGGGCACGCTCGACCGGCCGTCGTCGGGCCGGGTGGAGCTGCGCGGCCACGACGTCGCCGCGCTGCCCGACCGCAAGGTCTCGGCGCTGCGCTCGCGCTGGATCGGGTTCGTGTTCCAGCAGTTCTTCCTCGACGAAGGGATGAGTGCGGTGGACAACGTGTGCACCGGCCTGCTCTACGCCGGGGTGCCGCGGCGACGGCGGCGCGCGCGGGCCTTGGCGGCGCTCGACCGGGTCAAGCTCGGGCACCGGGCGTGGCACCGTCCCGGCGAGCTCTCCGGCGGCGAACGCCAGCGCGTCGCGATCGCCAGGGCGGTGGTCAACGACCCGGCGATCCTGCTCGCCGACGAGCCGACCGGCAACCTCGACACCGGCACCGGCGCCTCCGTGCTCGCGCTGCTCGGCGAGCTGTCCACCGGTGGCACCACGATCGTCGTGATCACCCACGACCGGGAGATCGCGGCGGGCATGCCCCGCCGGATCGAACTGCTCGACGGGCGCCTGCGGCTGGACACCGGCCTGGTGGGTGCGTGGTGACCGCGCCGGTGAAGGTCGCGCTGCCGGAACCCGCCCGGCTCGCGCCGCCGGACGTCGTCGCGCTCGGCGCCCACGGCATGCGCACCCGGCCGGTGCGCGCGGTGCTTTCCGCGCTGGGCATCGCGATCGGTGTCGCCGCGATGGTGGCGGTGCTGGCGATCCCGGCGTCCGGCGCGCAGGCCCTGCACGACCGGCTGGCCGCGCTGGGCCCCAACCTGCTCACCGCCGGGCCGGGGCAGACGCTGTTCGGCGACGACGCGACGCTGCCGGACGACGCGGTCGCGATGGCGCGGCGGATCGGTCCGGTGCGGGCGGCCGCCGGCACCGGGACGACGTCGGCGAGCGTCCGCCGCAGCGACAAGATCGCACCGGACGACACGTCCGGGCTCACCGTGTACGCGGCGCGGCCGGATCTGCTCGGCGTGCTGGGCGGCAAGGTGCGGACCGGCAGTTTCCTCGCACGGGGCAACCAGGACTACCCGGTGACGGTGCTCGGTTCCCAGGCCGCGGCCCGGCTCGGCATCGACCACTGTGACATCCGGGGCTTCGCCCCGGGCCCGGGGCTCGGCCACCCGGACCCCCCGAAGAGCAACTGTGACCCGGCCCGCCCGCCGCAGGTGCTGATCGGGACGCAGTGGTTCACCGTGGTGGGCATCCTCGCGCCGATGCCGCTCGCCCCGGAGGTCGAGCGCTCGGCGCTGGTCGGGTGGGACGTCGCGAAGCGGTTGCTCGGCTTCGACGGCCATCCGTCCACTGTGTACGTCCGCGCCGAAGAGTCCCAAGTGGACGGAGTGCGGTCGGTGCTGGCCGGGACGCTGAACCCGCAGGCGCCGAACGAGGTCCAGGTGCGCCGCCCGTCGGACGCCCTCGCGGCGCAGAAGCTGACGGACACCACCTACAGCGCGCTGTTCCTCGGCCTCGGTGGCGTCGCGCTGCTCGTCGGCGGCGTCGGGGTGGCGAACACGATGGTGATCTCGGTACTGGAGCGGCGGCGCGAGATCGGCCTGCGCCGTGCGCTCGGGGCGACGAAGCGGCAGATCCGCGGCCAGTTCCTGGCCGAGTCGGTGCTGCTGTCCGGGCTCGGCGGGCTGGCGGGGGTGCTGGCCGGGGTGCTGGTGACGGCGGGGTACGCGCTGAGCCAGGGGTGGCCCGCGGTGCTGCCGACGGCGGCGCTCGCCGGCGGGGTGGGCGTCGCGGCGCTGGTCGGGGCGGTGGCGGGGGCCTACCCGGCGGTGCGGGCGGCTCGGCTGGCGCCCACGCAGGCGCTGGCCTGAAAGTGCACGGGATGCCGGGTGGCGAATTACTCGTCACCCGGCATTCAGCACATTGGAAGATTTCTCACTCGCTCGGTGGGGTGTTGGATTGACCGGAGGGAGCCGATCGAAAGGCGGGCCGCGGTGCTGCGAGTCGAGGCGAACCGGCGCGAGTTCCTGCGGTGGCTGACGACGGCGGGAGCGGGCCTGGCCGCCGCCGGGATCGCTCCCGCGGTCTTCGCGCAGGAGGCCGCGGCCGCCGGCACCGACGTGGTGGTGGTGACCGGGGCGACCGTCGTCGACGGCACCGACGGCCCGGCCCGCCCGCACTCCGCCGTCGTGCTGGTCGGGGACCGGATCGCCTGGGTCGGCCCGGCCGCCGAGGTGCCGCGCTGCGGGAGCGCCCGGGTCGTCGACGGGCGCGGCCGCTACCTCGTCCCGGGCCTGTGGGACATGCACGCCCACGGCATCGACTACGAACAGCTGTGGCCGCCGCTGTTCCTGGCCAACGGCGTCACCGGCATCCGCGAGATGCAGGGGTACGACGAGAACCGCGTCACCCGCGACAAGATCGCCCGCGGTGAGCTGCTGGGCCCGCGGGTCGTGCTGGCCAGCGCGATCATCGACGGCCCGGTGTCCCTGCTCGGCCCGCCGGTCACCAAGGTCGCGAACGCCGCGGAGGCACGGGCCGCGGTCCGGACCGCCATCGCTCAGCGCTCGGACTTCGTCAAGGTGTACTTCTACCTGCCGAAGGACGCGTTCGCCGCGATCGCCGACGAATGCCACCGCCACGGCCTGCCCTTCGCCGGGCACTGGCCCTACCGGCTCCGCCAGCTCGACGCCGCCCGGGCCGGGCAGCGCAGCTTCGAACACCTCTTCGGGCTGCCGATCGCGACGTCGAGCCGCCGGGACGAGTTCCTCGCCCGCCTCGACGCGACGCCGTTCGACCCGAACGCCCCGCGCGGCTTCTTCAACCTGGCCCGCGAACTCGACCGGCAGGCCGCGCAGGCCTACGACCCCGCCACGGCCGCCCGCCACTTCGCGGGCCTCGACGCCTACGACAGCTGGCTGAGCCCGACCTTCACGGTCAACCGGGTCATTTCGCGGCCGGCCGACGCGTTCGCGCACGACCCCCGGCTCAAGTACGTCTCGCAGGACATCCGCGACCTCTGGGCCGACCGGCTGCCGTTGTTCACCCCGGTCACCCCCGAGCAGATCGCCCAGCAGGAGGCCTACTTCCAGGCGCAGCTGCGGCTCGTCGGGGAGGCGCACCGCGCCGGCGTCGGGATTCTCGGCGGGACCGACTGCCAGAACCCGTACGTCTTCCCTGGGTTCAGCCTGCACGACGAGCTCGACTTCCTGGTCGAGGCCGGGCTCGGCCCGCGGCGGGCGCTGCAGGCGGTGACCCGCGACGCGGCCGCGTTCCTCGGCCGGGCGGACAGCGCCGGCACGATCGCCCCGGGCAAGGTCGCCGACCTGGTGCTGCTCGACGCCGACCCGCTCGCCGACATCCGCGCGGTCCGGCGGATCAACACCGTCGTCACCGCGGGCCGCGTCCTCGACCGCGCCGCGCTCGACCGGATGCTGGCCGACGCCGAGGCCGCCGCGAACCGGCCGATGGATGCGGCGAACGCCAGGTCAGTGCGGTTGCCGGTGCACGGCTGCTGCTGACGGCCCGGTAATCTCGGCCGGTCTGAGACCTGGTTCGAGGGGGATGCGTGCTCACTGGGCTTTTCCGGGGGCTTGGGGCGAAGCCTTGGTCACAGTCAGCGCGGAAGCTGGCGTGGTCGCTCGCCGTGCTCGAGGTCGCCGCCGTCGCCCTGGTTCTCGTGCTGAAGCGGTTCGACGGCCTCGACCTGGAGGTCTACCTGGGCGGCGCGAAGGCGCTGGCCGAGCACGGCTCGCCGTACGACGCCTGGGTGCCGACCACGCACCGGATTCTGCTGCCGTTCACGTACACGCCGTTCGCCGCGGCGGTGTTCCTGCCCGGCACGCTGCTGCCGTTCGCCGTGACGATGAAGCTGGTCAGCGTCGCGTCGATCCTCGCGACCGGCGTCGTCGCCTACCTCTACGTCGCGACGCTCAACGGTTCTCTCACCGACGCTTCGAAGGTCCACGGCCGCGCCGTGGCCGCGTTGGTCGCCATCGGCGCGCAGCTCGCCGGCGCTCTGCTCGAGCCGGTGCGCTCGACGCTGGGTTTCGGGCAGATCAACGCGCTGCTCATGGTGCTGGTGGTGCTCGACGTCCTGCTGCCCGGCGAGCGCAAGCGGACGAAGGGGCTGCTGATCGGCGTGGCCGCGGCGATCAAGCTGACCCCGGCCGTCTTCGTCGTGTACTTCCTGTTCCGCCGCGACTTCCGCTCGGCCGCACGCGTGGTGGGCGGGTTCGTGGCGGCCGGGGCGTTGCTGTGGCTGATCCGGCCGTCGGCGTCGGTCACGTACTGGACCAAGCTCGTCTTCGACGCGGGCCGCATCGGCGGCGTCGACTACGTCGGCAACCAGTCGCTGAAGGGGCTGGTGACGCGGACCGGGCTGGCGGAGACCGCGGGCAACATCGGGTGGCTGCTGGCCGCCGTCGCCGTGATGGCCGTGGTGGCGGTGGTCATCGTGCGGGCCGCGGAACCCGTGCTCGCGCTCACCGCGTGCGCGCTCGGCGGGCTGCTGGTGTCGCCGATCTCGTGGACCCACCACTGGACGTGGTGCGTGCCGTTCCTGGTGCTGGCCGGGTACTACGGCTTCCGAGCCTGGCGAAGCGACCGCCTCGTGGCCTGGTGGTCCGGGGCCGTCGTGGTGACGGGCCTGGTGCTGTTCATCGTCGGCCCGATGTGGTTCGCCCCGCGTCCGGCGCCGTCCGTGGGCTGGTGGCTGGCGACGGAGTCCTACGAGCTGTACGGCTTCGCGCTGCTGCTCCTCGCCGCCTTCGCCGCCCCTCGCCTGAAAGCCGTGAATGCCACCTTGAGGGACGTAAAGACCCTCAAGGTGGCATTCACGGACTTGTGATCAGGACAGGCGGTCGACGACGTACTCGATGGCCTGGGTGAGCTTCGAGACGTCGTCCGGGTCGATCGCCGGGAACAGGCCGACGCGCAGCTGGTTGCGGCCCAGCTTGCGGTACGGCTCGGTGTCGACGATCCCGTTGGCGCGCAGCACCTTCGCGACCGCGGCGGCGTCGACCTCGTCGCTGAAGTCGACCGTGCCGACGACCTGCGAGCGCAGGTCCGGGTCCTTCACGAACGGCGTCGTGTAGCTCGTCTTCTCGGCCCATTCGTACAGCCGCGACGAGGAGTCCTTCGTCCGCGCGGTCGTCCACTCGAGGCCGCCCTGGCCGTTCATCCACTCGATCTGCTCGGCGAGCAGGAACAGCGTGGCGACGGCCGGGGTGTTGTACGTCTGGTCCTTGCGGGAGTTGTCCAGCGCGGTGGTCAGCGACAGGAACTCGGGGATCCAGCGGTCGCCGCCGCCGATCTCGCCGATCCGCTCGACCGCGGCGGGCGAGGCGAGGGCGATCCACAGCCCGCCGTCCGCGGCGAAGGACTTCTGCGGCGCGAAGTAGTAGACGTCGAAGTCCTCGGCCTTGACCGGGAGGCCGCCGGCGCCGGAGGTGGCGTCGATCGCGACCAGAGCGCCTTCGCTGCCTTCGGGGCGGCGGACCGGCACGGCGACCCCGGTGGACGTCTCGTTGTGCGCCCAGCCGACCAGGTCGGCGCCGGCTTCGTAGGCGATGTCCGGCGCGCTGCCCGGCTCGGCCTTGACGACGATCGGGTCGGCCAGGAACGGCGCACCCTTGGTCACGGTGGCGAACTTCGAGGAGAACTCGCCGTAGGTGAAGTGCTGCGCGCGCTCGCGGACCAGGCCGAACGCGGCCGCGTCCCAGAACGCCGTGGTGCCGCCGTTGCCGAGGATCACCTCGTAGCCCTCGGGCAGGGAGAACAGCTCGGACAGGCCCGCACGGACGCGCCCGACGAGGGACTTGACCGGCTTCTGCCGGTGCGACGTGCCGAGGTAGGTGGAGCCGGACTCCGCCAGCGCACTCAGCTGCTCGGCGCGGACCTTCGACGGGCCGCAGCCGAAGCGGCCGTCGGCCGGCTTGAGGTCGGCGGGGATGGTCAACTCAGCGTCGGTCATGTGGCCAGTCTCTCAGGTCGGGATGTGGCTGGTAACAGAGGTGGGGCGGTGTCCGACATGTGGAACCGATGACCGATCGACCTCGCTGGCGCTTCTTCGCGTGGTTCGCCGTGGTGGCCGCGGCGCACCTCGCGATCGAAGGCTGGACGGGTACGACCGCGATCGGGCTGCCAGTCGGGTTCGCGGTGACGCTGGCGCTGGTCTTCGTCCGCCGCGTGCCGTGGTGGGCGACCGGCGAGGCGGGCCCGGGCGGCCGTCGCGGCGTGAAGGTGGTCGCCTTCGTGGTGCTGTGGCTCCTGGTGGCCGCCGCGATCGTGGCCGGGCTCGTCGAACACCCGCCCCACGGCCGTGACGTCTGGTACGCCGCGCTGTTCGTCGCGATCTTCCTCGGCGCGACGCTGTTCGGGCTGGTCCGGCTCCGGCCGAAGCGGCCGGCGACGCGGCGAGCGGCCCTGTGGCGACGGCTCGCGTTCGCCACCGCGACGGTGTGGGTGGCCGGCGTGCTCTTCCTCGGCATCGAGGTCGCGACCATCCTCGTCACCGGCGGCTGGCTGCCCTGGGTCTTGCCGATCCCGGCGGTGCTGGTCGTGCTCGGCCTGGCCGGGTGGCGGTCCGACCTGGCCGGCCCGGCGCGGTGCCTGGCGAGCGGTGCCTGGACGCCGGTCGCGGCCGCGGCGCTCGACGTGCGGCCGGGCGAGCCGGTCGACGGCTGGGCGGTGCTGCCGGGGGACGTGCGGATCAAGTTCCACCTGCCCGCGGCGCCTGCCGACGTCGCCGCCGAGCTGGTGGACCGGCGCCGGCTGTGGCTCGCCGGGTGGCCTTCGGACGAGCTGGTCGTCGGCCTCCCGGACGGCGACAGCTACGCCGTCGGGCTCATCGGCGTCCACCGCGGTGGGGGTAAAACACGGTTACCGGCACGTCGGGCCGCCGGTAGTGTCCCGGCCGTGACAACTGTGCAACAGACCTTCCCGGTGCCGCCCCAAGTGCTCTGGAACGCGCTCCCGGCCGGGGTCGCGGCGATCCGCGGGAAGCAGCCGGTCTACGACGGGCCCCGCGGGTTCGCCACCTGCCGCACCGGGATTTCCCTCCTGAGCTGGGGGCAGCACGTCAACGTGACGGTGTCGCCGGTCAACGGAGGCTCGACGCTGACGATCATGACGGTGCTCAAGCTCGGCGTCTTCGACTGGGGCGAGGGCAAGCGCCTCGCCCGCCGCTACGCCGCCGCCGTCGCGCACGCGGTGGGCACCGCCGCTCTGACCTGAGGGGTCCCGCTCACCACCCTGGGGGTGTGAGCGGGGCCCGTCATCTCACCGCCAGTTCTCCACACCGCCCGGCACCGGCGCGGCCGGGTCGTACGGCGTGCGGGTGAAGATGAACGTCGCCAGGTCGAGGTGGGTGGCGACGCCTTCGGCGTTGCGGCCCACGCGGAGCGTCTCGCCGGCGTAGTAGCCGTCGAGACCGAGGTAGGTGTCCTTGTCGGCCGGGCGGAAGCGCGAGCTGCGGCCGGCGCCCTCGACCGGCGCGAGCAGCAGCAGCCCGTCGCCCTGGATGCGCAGGTGGTACGGCGTCGGGCCCCAGTGCCAGAGGCCGGTCAGCGCGAGCAGGGCGGGGTCGACGGCGGACGGCAGCCACTCGGTGGGCAGCCGCGGCTCGAGCTCGTCGGTCATGGTGATGAGGTCGAGGCAGAGCTGGGTGATGCCGACGCCGGACGTCGAGTTGGTGAGCACCAGCGCGCCGGTCTGCGCGGCCGGGTCGACCAGCGTCACGGCGAGGAACCCCGGCATCGAGCCGGTGTGCCCGGCGAACCGGCGGCCCCGGTAGCGCACCAGCATCAGGCCGAGCCCGAACCCGGTCGTCCAGACGTCGGTGTCGTCGACGGTGACCATGGTCCGCATTTCGCCGACCGTTTCCGGGGCGAGCACGCCGCCGGTTTCGCCCCCGAGGAACGCGGTCCAGCGGCCGAGGTCCTGCGCTGTGGACCACAGCTGCCCGGCCGGAGCCATCGCCCCCGCGTCCGGGCTCGGCTCCGGCAGCAGGACGTCGGCGAACGGGTGCACGGCGAAGCCCTCGGCGTGCGCGCCGGCCGGGTGCGGCGTGGTCCGGGTCATCCCGAGCGGGCCGAGGATCTCCTCGTCGAGCACGGAGAGCCAGCCCTTGCCGCGGTGCCGCGCGATGAGTTCGCCGAGAACGCCGTAGCCGACGTTCGAATAGTGGAACCGCGCGCCCGGCCGGTGCTTGGTCGCGCCCTCGGCGAGGCTGCCGACCAGCGCGTCCCAGTCGGCGCCGGGGGTCCGCTCCCACCAGAGGCCGGGCGATTCGGACGTCAGGCCGGCGGTGTGGGACAGCAGCTGGGCGACGGTGGCGGTGCCGAACGGCGTGCCGGGGACGTGCTTTTCGAGCGGGTCGTTGAGGTCGAGGAGGCCTTCGTCGCGCAGCCGCATGACGGCGGTGGCGACGAGGGTCTTGGTGATCGAGCCCAGCCGGTACTGGGTGTCGGTGCCGGGCGTGTCGCCGCCGACGCGTCCCCGGCCACCGGACCAGACGATCTCCCCGTCCCGCACGACGGCGGCCACCAGCGACGGAGCCCGGCAGGCGGCCTGCTCGTGGGCGATCCGGCGGAGCAGCGCGTGTTCGGTCGACTCAAGCATGGAGGCATTCTGCCGCGCGGCGGCGGGCGAAGCAGGTCCTGGGGCTCAGGTGAGCAGGTTGCGGGCCATGGCCGTGGTCACCGCGGCCGTGCGGTCCGAGACGCCGAGTTTGCCGAAGACCCGCAGCAGGTGGGTTTTCACCGTCGCTTCGCTGATGTGCAGGGCGCGGCCGATGTCGGCGTTGGTGCCGCCCGTGGCGACCAGCCGGAGCACCTCCACTTCGCGGGCCGACAGCGGCTGCGGTTCGGGGTTGCGGACCCGGTTGACCAGCTTCCCCGCCACCGACGGCGCGAGCACCGTCTCCCCGCGCGCCGCCGCGCGGATCGCGTTCGCGAGCTCCGCGCGGGACGCGTCCTTCAGCAGGTAGCCCGACGCGCCGGCTTCCACCGCGCGCAGGATGTCGGCGTCCGTTTCGTACGTCGTGAGCACGACGATCCGCCGTCCGGGCTGTTCGCGCAGGATCCGCTTGGTGGCGCCGACGCCGTCGAGGCCGGGCATCCGCAGGTCCATCAGCACGACGTCCGGTCCGGCGACCCGGTCGAGCGCGACGGCTTCGTCGCCGGAGCCCGCTTCGCCGACGACCGTGAGGTCCGGTTCCGCTTCGAGCATGCCGCGGAGGCCTTCACGGACGACGGGGTGGTCGTCGACGAGCATGACGCGGATCACGCCGGCACCTCCAGGGTGAGTTCGGTGCCGTGGGGGCCACTCCGGACGCTCAGTGTGCCACCGACCTGCTCGGCCCGTGACCGCATCCCGCGCAGCCCGAAACCCGGGGCGTGGTCCGGGTCGAAGCCGGCGCCGTCGTCCCGCACCGCCAGCCGCACCGAACTGTCCACAGCGGACAAGCGCACCGACACCGCCGACGCGCCCGCGTGCCGCCGGACGTTGTTCAGCGCTTCCTGCGCTCCCCGTAGCAGAACCACTTCACCCGCCATGCCGATCGCCGGGAGTGCACCGTCCACTTCGTACTGAACGGGCACACCGGTCTCGTCGGCGAGCCGATCGGCCAGCCGCCGGACGGCGTCGACCAGCGAGCCGGCCGCGAGGTCCGCCGGGGCCAGCGCGGCGACCATTGCGCGGGCCTCCGCGAGGTTGTCCCGCGCGGTGCGGGCGGCCAGCTCCGCGTGCCGCCGCGCCGCGGCCGGGTCGCTGTCCAATTCGGACTCGATGGCCTGGGCGAGCGTGACGATGCTGGTGAACCCCTGCGCGAGGGTGTCGTGGATTTCCCGCGCGAGCCGTTCGCGCTCGGCCGCGGTGCCCGCCTCCCGGGAGAGCCGGGCGACTTCCGCCTGGCTCTCCTCGAGCCGGGCGATCAGGTCCGCCCGGCCCCGGCTCTCGTCAATGACGTGCATGATGAACTTCCCCGACAGGATGCCGAACACGACGAGGATCGCGGTCATCGGCAGCAGGATGTGCAGCGACGGCCCGCGCAGCCCCTCGTTCACGATCGACGACACCGGGCTGAGCAGGATCGCCGCCGTGGTGAGCACCGCGGCGGGGCGGAAGTCGAGCGTCGAGAACAGCAACGGGCACACCATGAACAGGATGAAGCTGGCCGTGGTGTTGGCGAACATCGCCACCGCGACCATGCCCAGGACGAGCAGGGCCAAGGTCCACCGCTGGGGCAGGTGCCCGTCGTCGCGCACCACCCGGCGGCCCCACACCAGGTAGGTCAGCGCCAGCGCGGTCAGCGCCCCGACCGCGACCGCGGTGCGCACCGGATCGGCCTCGTCCAGCACCACCAGCACGGTCGTGGCCAGGTAAGCCACCGCGAAGAGGATCTCCCAGAGCCAGTTGAACCGGTCCCAGGCGTCGGTCACTTCGCGTCGGTCCACCGGAAGGTCAGCCGCGCCAGCACCGCCCCCGCCACGCACCAGACCCCCAGCACCAGCGCCACCCGCGGCAGCTCCCATGTCCCGGCCATCTCCATCCTCACGGCGCCGTCCGGCAGGAAGACCGACCGGAACCCCTGGCAGATCCACTTCAGCGGGAAGAACGACGCGATGTCCACCATAACTTTCGGCAGGTTCGTGATGGGCGAGACGAACACGCCGGAGATGAACTGCAGCACCAGGTACAGCATCTGGACGATGGCAACCGCGCCGTTGGTGGACTTCGCGAGCGAGCTGACCGCGATCCCGAGGAGGGTGCACGACACGATGCCGAGCGCGAACACCCACAGCAGCGTCAGCCACTTCGCCGGGTCGGACGGCAGTTCCAGCCCGAACAGCAGCACGGCGACCCCGGCCATCAGCACCGTCTGGGCGAGGCTCGACACCGCGACCAGCACCATCTTGCCGATGAAGTACGACGCCGGCGGCATCGGCGTGCCGCGCAGGCGCTTGAGTGCCCCGGTTTCGCGGTCTCCCGAAACGCCGGTCGCGATGCTGTTGAACGACGTCGACACGATGCCGGAGCCGATCATCCCGGCCGCCAGCAGCTGGCCGGAGGTGACGCCGCCGAGCGCGGTCGGTCCGTCCAGGATGGACCCGAGCAGGACCATCAGCACCGCGGGCAGGGAAAAGGTGAAGACCACCTGTTCCCAGTGCCGGAAGAACTGCCGCAGCTCGGTGCCGCCGCGGGCCAGCCCGAGGGACAGCGGGCCGGGCAGGGGCACAGTTGGCTTTTGGGGGTTCAGGGTGGGCGAAGCCCCGGATGCCGCGGTGGTCATGCCTTGTCTCCGATCAGGTCGAGGTAGATGTCCTCCAGGCTCGGCCTGGTCACGGTCAGCCCGGCGAGCTCCCTACCCCCAGTAGAGAGCTCGGTGACGAGCTTGGTCGGGTACGCGGTGCGCTCGACGTGCTCACCGCGTTCGTCGACCCAGCGCACGGTGGCCTCGGCGGCGGCCCGGCCGCCCAGGTTCCGCGGGGTGTCCTGGGCGACGATCTCGCCGCGCGCGATGACCGCGACGCGGTCGGCGAGCGCTTCGGCCTCGTCCAGGTAGTGCGTGGTCAGCAGGATGGTGGTGCCCTCGGCGGCGAGGTCGCTGATCAGCGTCCAGAACTGCCGCCGCGCCTCGGGGTCGAAGCCGGTGGTCGGCTCGTCGAGGAAGAGCAGTTCGGGGCGGCCGATGATGCCGAGCGCGACGTCGACGCGGCGGCGCTGCCCGCCGGAGAGCGACTTCACCCGGGCGTCGGCCTTCTCGGTGAGCCCGACCTTGTCGATCACCTCGTCGGGATCGCGCGGGTCGGGGTAGTACTTCGCGAAGTGCCGGACGGTCTCGGCGACGCTCAGTTCGGCGGCGTCGTTCGCCGTCTGCAGGACGATGCCGAGGCGGCCCCGCCAGGCGCGGCCGGCCTTGGCCGGGTCCTCGCCGAGCACCGTGACCTCGCCGGCCGTCCGCTGCCGGTGGCCCTCGAGGATCTCGACCGTCGTGGTCTTGCCGGCGCCGTTCGGGCCGAGCAGCGAGAAGACCTCGCCCTGCGCGATCTCCAGGTCCAGCCCGGCCACCGCGAGGTGGCCGGGGTACTGCTTGCGCAGGCCGCGCACGCTCACTGCTGTGGTCATGGGTTCAGCCTGGTCGCTCGCGGCGGCGAAGCCGACCAACGGCCAGCTGAATCGGCTGTCCACCGTTCGGTGGACACCGGGCGCGTGGTTTCCCGTGGAACCACGAAAACGCTGTCATACAAGCAAAAATCTGAACATTCCCGCCACGGGAACCGCCGCGCGGGTGAATGCGACTGTTGACAAGTTGTCTAACATGACAGAATGTCTCACAAGTGGGTGACCGCCAGCGACGGTGTCCGTCTTTCCGTCACCATCGGCGGCCGGAGCGACGGACCCACGGTCGTGCTCGTGCACGGCTACCCGGACAACAGCTCGATGTGGGGTGGGGTAGCCGCCGAGCTGGGCGCGAAACACCGGGTCGTCACCTACGACGTCCGCGGCGCCGGACAGTCGGGCAAGCCGCCGGGACGCGCGTCCTACCGGCTGGACCAGCTGGCCGACGACCTGCGCGCCGTCGTCGACGAGGTGCAGCCGACCGGCCGGGTGCACCTGGTCGCCCACGATTGGGGCTCGATCCAGACCTGGCACGCCGTCACCGGGGACGCCCTGCGCGGACGGATCGCCTCCTACACGTCCCTCTCGGGCCCGAGCCTCGACCACGCCGGCGCGTGGTTCCGCGCCCAGCTGAGCCGTCCGACGCCGAAACGGCTCAAGAACGCGCTGAGCCAGTTCCTGCACTCGTGGTACATCCTCGCGTTCCAGGTGCCGTTCGTCCCGGACCTGCTGTGGCGCACCGGTCTGCTGGGCCGGCAGATCCGGCGCATGGAACCGGATGCGGCGCTCCCGGAGAAGGCCGACGGACTGCACGGCCTCGAGCTGTACCGCGCCAACATGTTCACCCGGCTGTCGCGGCCCGCACCCCGCCCCGCCGACATCCCGGTGCAGGTGCTGGCCCCCACCGGCGACGCCTACGTCACCACGCCGCTGCAGACCGAGGTCGTCCGCTGGGTGCCCGACCTGCGCATCCGCCGGATCGTCGGAACGCATTGGGTGACCAGGGCCAAGCCGGCGGTGGTGGCCGCCGCGGCCGCCGAGCTGATCGAATACGCCGAAACCGGCACCGAAAGCCGCGCGCTGCGCCGGGCCCGGCCCGGTATGGGGCCGTTCGCGCACAAACTCGTCGTCGTCACCGGGGCGGGCAGCGGCATCGGCCGCGCCACCGCACTGGCTTTCGCCGGCCGGGGCGCCGACGTCATCATCACCGACGTCGACCGAGCGAGTGCCGCCGAAACCCTGAAGCAGCTGGGAGAACGCGGGGTCGCCGAGTACACAGTGGACTCTTCGGACGGCGAAGCTGTGCACCGCTTCGCCGAGCGGGTCCGCGCCGAGCACGGTGTCCCGGACATCGTGGTCAACAACGCCGGTGTCGAGCTGTCCGGCTCGTTCCTCGGCACGTCCGCCGAAGACTGGGAACGCGTCGTCGACGTCGGCTTCCGGGGCGTGATCCACGGTTGCCGCGCGTTCGCGCCGATGCTCGTCGAGCGCGCCGAAGGCGGCCACATCGTCAACCTCGCTCCGGCGGCCGCGCTGTCGCTGAGCGCACGCCTGCGCGCCGAGCTGACGGCGGACCACATCGGCGTCACGGCGGTGGGCCCGGACCGGCGCGGGCTCGGTCCCGAGGGCGTCGCCCGGGAGGTTCTCCGTGCCGTGGAACCGACGCCTTGACCGACCGCCGGCCGCGGCGGATGTCGCCGCAGGCCCGCCGCGACGACCTGATCCGCGCCGCGCTCGACCTGTTCGGCTCGCGGGCGCCGGAACTGGTCACCGTGGACGACATCGTCGCGCGCGCCGAGGTGTCGCGGCCGTTGTTCTACCGGTACTTCTCGAGCCTGCGCGACCTGCAGGTGGAGGCCCTGCGCACGGTCACCGACGGGCTGATCGACGGCTTGGCCGGGCTCGACGAGGGCCCGCCGGAGGTGCGGCTGCGCGCGGCCGTCCGCGGCCTGATCGACGTCGCCGGCCACTACCGGGCGGGGTACATCGCCCTGCTGCGCAGCGGTTCGGTGATCGCGACGTCCGAAACCGACGCGGCGATCGACGAGGTCCGCAACCGGGCGGTGGCGCTGATCCTGGACGCCCTCGGCGTCGAGAACCCTTCGCCACTGCTTTCGCTGACCCTGCGCTGCTGGACCGCGGTGGTCGAGGGCGCCCTTCTCAGCTGGCTCCAGGAAGGCACGGTTCCCCGCGAATCGCTGGACACCTGGCTGGTCGACCAGCTCACAGCGATGCTTGACACCACGGCCGCCCACGACCGAAGCGGCACTTTCACGTGAAAGTGCCGCCTCCGGCGTGCGTCAGTGCTTGGTGACCAGTTCCCAGCCCTCGACGTCCTCGGGGCTGCGCGGCGCCGGGCCGACGTACTTGGCCGACGGCCGCACCAGGCGTCCGGTCCGCTTCTGCTCCAGGATGTGCGCGGCCCAGCCGGCGGTGCGGGCCGAACTGAACATCGCGGGCATCATGTGCGGCGGGACCTGCGCGAAGTCCAGGATGACCGCGGCCCAGAACTCGACGTTGGTCTCGATCGGGTGATCCGGACGCCGCTCCCGGAGCTCCTTCAGCGCCGCCTGCTCCAGCGCGGCGGCCGCCTCGAAGCGGGTCGCGCCGAGCTCCTGGCAGGTCCGGCGCAGCACGCGCGCCCGCGGGTCCTCGGCGCGGTAGACGCGGTGGCCGAAGCCCATCAGGCGTTCCTTGCGGTCGAGGATCCCCTTGACCAGGGCCTCGGGGTCGCCGGTGCGTTCGACCTCTTCGATCATCGGGAGCACGCGGGCCGGCGCGCCGCCGTGCAGCGGGCCCGACATCGCGCCGATGGCGCCCGACATGGCCGCCGCGACGTCGGCGCCGGTGGACGCGATGACCCGGGCGGTGAAGGTCGACGCGTTGAGGCCGTGCTCGGCGGCCGACACCCAGTACGCGTCCAGGGCCCTGACGTGCGTCGGGTCCGGCTCGCCGCGCCAGCGGACGAGGAACCGCTCGGTGATCGAGTGGGCTTCGTCGACGCGGGTCTGCGGCACCGCGGGCTGGCCGATGCCCCGGGCCGACTGGGCGACGTAGGACAGCGCCATCACCGAGGCGCGGGCCAGCTGCTCGCGGGCCTCTTCGTCGGTGATGTCGAGCAGCGGGCGGTACCCCCAGATCGGGGCGAGCATGGCCAGCGCGGCCTGGACGTCCACCCGGACGTCGCCGGTGTGCACCGGCAGCGGGAACGGCTCGGCGGGCGGGAGGCCGTGACCGAAGCGGCCGTCCACGAGAAGGCCCCATACGTCGCCGAAGGTCACCTTGCCGGCGAGGTCCTCGATGTCGACGCCGCGGTAGCGCAGGGCACCGCCGTCCCGGTCGGGTTCGGCGATTTCGGTGTGGAAGGCGACGACGCCCTCCAGACCCGGTCGGAAGCCGTCGTCGGGTTGGCCGGACGGCTGTGGCTTGCTGATCGTGGAGGTAGTCACTGTTTCGCGGAACCTTTCGGTGCGCTTTTTTCCCCGTCTTGGTGGTGGTGCTCGCGCGGACGGAATAGCGCACGGAAAGCGCGCACCATCGCACGGATGGATAGACCTTGCTCCCTCGATGGCCGGGGGGCAATCGAAAGATGCGGTGGTTTCGGTCACGATTACGAGAACGATTCAGTCACCGAGGCCGACAAGCAGGAGAATTTTCACCACTCAGTGTCACGAAGCCCAGGTTAAAGGTATGTTTCCGAACCAGGCGGAGCCGTGGCCCGGGTGATAGACCTGAGCGATGCACCTCAGCCCGCAGGAGCGCGACAAGCTGCTCATCCACGTGGCGGCGGACGTCGCGCGGAAGCGGCTGGACCGCGGCGTCCGGCTCAACTACCCGGAAGCGGTCGCGCTGATCACCGACCACGTCCTCGAAGGGGCCCGCGACGGGCGCACGGTCAGCGAGCTGGTGGCCAGCGGGCGGAGCGTGCTCTCCCGCGCGCAGGTCCTCGACGGCGTGCCCGAAATGGTCGACTCCGTGCAGGTCGAGGCCACGTTTCCGGACGGCACCAAGCTCGTCACCGTGCACGACCCGATCGTGTGAGAGGTAGCGGTATGCACCCTGGCGAGATCATTCCCGGCGACGAGCCGGTCGAGCTGAACCCCGGCCGCGCGCGCGTCCGGCTCCTGGTCCGCAACCTCGGCGACCGGCCGGTGCAGGTCGGCTCGCACTACCACTTCGCGGCCGTGAACCCCGGCCTCGAGTTCGACCGCGACGCCGCTCGCGGCCACCGGCTGGACGTCCCGGCCGGCACGTCGGTGCGGTTCGAGCCGGGCGTCGAACGCGAAGTCGATCTCGTGCCGCTCGCCGGAGCGCGCCGCGTGCCGGGGCTGCGGTCCGGGTTCGCCGGGTCCTTCGAGGTCCTCCCGCCCGCCGAGAAGGCATAGGAGCCGTCCGAGATGCCGCAGATCGACCGCGAGCGCTACGCCGAGCTGTTCGGCCCCACCACCGGCGACCGGATCCGGCTCGCCGACACCGACCTGCTGATCGAGGTCACCGAGGACCGCTCGATGGGCCCCGGCGGCTCCGGCGACGAGGTGCTCTTCGGCGGCGGCAAGGTCATCCGCGAGTCCATGGGCCAGGGCATGGCGACCCGGGCCGAGGGCGCCCCCGACCTGGTCATCACCGGCGCGGTGATCCTCGACCACTGGGGCGTCGTCAAGGCCGACGTCGGCGTGCGCGACGGCCGGATCGTCGGCATCGGCAAGGCGGGCAACCCGGACACGATGGACGGCGTCGATCCGGCGCTGGTCATCGGGCCGTCCACCGAGGTGCTGTCCGGCAACGGCAAGATCCTCACCGCGGGCGGCATCGACTGCCACGTCCACTTCATCTGCCCGCAGCTCGTGGACACGGCGCTGGCCGCCGGGCTGACCACTCTGGTCGGCGGCGGCACCGGCCCCAACGAGGGCACGAAGGCGACCACGGTCACGCCCGGCGCGTGGAACCTCGGCCGGATGCTGTCCGCCATGGACGGTTACCCGGTCAACGTCCTGTTTCTGGGCAAGGGGAACACCGTCCGGCACGAGGCGCTGCGCGAGCAGCTCGCGGCCGGCGCGGGCGGCTTCAAGCTCCACGAGGACTGGGGCACCACACCGGCCGCCATCGACGCGTGCCTGACCGTGGCCGACGAAGCCGGCGTCCAGGTGGCCATCCACACGGACACCCTGAACGAAGCGGGCTTTCTGGAGTCCACTGTGGACGCGATCGGCGGGCGCTCGATCAACGCGTACCACACCGAAGGCGCCGGTGGCGGGCACGCGCCGGACATCATCCAGGTCGTCTCGCTGCCGAACGTGCTGCCGTCGTCGACCAACCCGACCCGCCCGCACACCGTCAACACCCTCGACGAGCACCTCGACATGCTGGTGGTCTGCCACCACCTCAACCCGTCGGTGCCCGAGGACCTCGCCTTCGCCGAGAGCCGGATCCGGCCGACCACGATCGCCGCCGAGGACGTCCTGCACGACATGGGCGCGATCTCGATGATGAGCTCCGACTCGCAGGCGATGGGCCGGATCGGCGAGGTGATCATCCGGACCTGGCAGACCGCGCACGTGATGAAACGCCGCCGCGGCGCGCTGCCCGGCGACGGCGCGGCCGACAACCTGCGCGCGCGTCGCTATGTCGCCAAATACACGATCAACCCGGCCATCGCGCACGGCATGGAGACCGAAATCGGTTCGGTGGAGGTCGGCAAGCTCGCCGACCTGGTGCTGTGGGAGCCGAAGTTCTTCGGCGTCCGCCCGCACGTGGTGCTGAAGGGCGGCTTCCCGGCGTGGGCCGCGATGGGCGACGCGAACGCGTCCATCCCGACACCGCAGCCGGTCATGGCCCGGCCGATGTTCGGCGCTTCGATCGGGGCCGCGCTGAGCCTGCACTTCGTCGCCCCTTCGGCGTTGGACAGCGGTCTGCGCGAGACGTTCGGCATCACCCGGCCGCTGGTCGCGGTGTCGGACATGCGCGCGCGGACCAAGGCGGACATGGTGCTCAACGACGCCACGCCGGACGTCCGCGTCGAGCCGGACAGCTTCGCGGTGCACGTCGACGGCGAGCTCATCGAACCGCAGCCGGTGACGGAACTGCCGATGGCGCAACGGTACTTTCTCTTCTGATGGACCTTTCGGCGCTGATCCTCGCGGACTCCCGCTTCCCCGGCGGCGGTCACGTCCACAGTGGCGGGTTGGAGGAAGTCGTCTCGCGGAAGCTGGTGACGTCCGTGCGCGATCTGCCGGGATTCCTTTCCGGACGGTTGCGGACCGCGGGCTTCCTGGCCGCCGTTTTCGCTGCTGCTTCGGCGCACGCGGCGGCTCGGTCGGTCTCCGGTGGACACTGGACCCGCTTGGACCTCGAACTCGATGCGCGCACCCCGTCGCTCGCTCAGCGTGCGGCTTCACGGGCCCAGGGCCGTGGGACCGCGCGGGCCGGGCGGATCGCGTGGCCTTCTCCCGTCTTGGACTCGTTGCTGGCCGAGACTCCGCGGCCCCACCACCCGATCGTCCTGGGCGCGTTGGCCGGCGTCGCGGGTGGTTCGCCGTACGACGCGGCGATGGCGGCCGCGTACCTGTCGGTCAGCGGCCCGGCGAGTGCCGCGGTACGGCTGCTCGGCCTGGACCCCTTTGCCGTGAACGCCGTGGTCGCACGGCTTGACCTGCGTTCGGTGTGCACGGACGCGGCCGCGGTGGCGGGCGACGACCCGGCGGCACTGCCGTCACCGGGGTCGCCCGCGTTGGATCTGTTCGCCGAGGCCCACGCCCGGCACCATCAGGAAGAGGTGCGTCTCTTTGCCAGCTGAGCACGGTCATGGTCATTTCCACGAGGTCAGCTTCGACCCGACGGCCAGTGAACCCGACCACTACGACGCCGCGCCGACGGCCGGGCGCGCGTACCGGATCGGCATCGGCGGTCCGGTCGGCTCGGGCAAGACGGCGCTGACCGCGGCGCTGTGCCGCGCGCTCGGCGACGAGATCCGGCTGGCCGTGGTCACGAACGACATCTACACAACGGAAGACGCGGACTTCTTGCGGCGCGCGGGCGTGCTCGACCCGGAACGGATCGAGGCGGTGCAGACCGGCGCCTGCCCGCACACGGCTATCCGCGACGACATCACCGCGAACCTGGACGCCGTCGAACGGCTGGAGGAGAAGTTCCCCGGCCTGGACCTGGTGATCATCGAGAGCGGCGGCGACAACCTGACGGCGGTGTTCAGCCGCGGCCTGGCGGACAGCCAAATCTTCGTGGTGGACGTCGCGGGCGGCGACAAGGTCCCGCGCAAGGGCGGCCCCGGCGTCACGACGGCGGACCTGCTGGTGATCAACAAGATCGACCTCGCCCACCTGGTCGGCGCGGACATGGACGTGATGACGTCGGACGCGCACCGGATGCGGGGCTCGCTGCCGGTGATCACGCAGTCCCTGGTGGACACCCCCGACGCGCCGGCGGTCGCCGACTGGGTCCGTTCCCTGCTGTGAAGGCCCACGCGCGCCTGACCGCGTGCTTCGACGGTTCGCGCACGGTGCTGCGGGAGCTGAGCTCGATGGCACCGCTGACGTTGTTCCCGCGACGGCGTTCCGGTGCGACGGCGGTGGTGCACCTGGTCAACTCGGCGACGTCCCCGTTGGGCGGGGACGACCTGACGCTGTCGATCCACGTCGGACCGGGGGCGTCCCTCCGGCTCTCCGGCGTGGCGGCGACCCTGGCGCTGCCCGGGCTGCACGGCGAGTCTTCCTTGTCTACTGTGGATATCGAGGTTTCGGAAGGCGGCTCGCTGGAGTACCTGCCGGAGCCGACGGTGATCACCGCACGGGCGCGGCACACCGCGGTTCTCCGGGCTTCGCTGGCGCCGGACGCGTACTTGCACACGCGGGAGGTGCTGGTGCTGGGCCGGGCCGGGGAAAGCCCGGGGTCGATGACGACTTCGCTGTCGGTCACCCGCGGTGCGGTACCGGTGCTGCGTCAGACGCTGTCAGTCGGGGATTCCACTTTGGACGGGAGTCTGGCGGTGCTGGCCGGCCGCCGGGTGCTGGCCACGGACCTGGAGGTCGGCGGCCCGGAACTTCCGGCGGCCTCGGGCGAGTGGTGGTCCCGCAGCCCCCTCGCTGCGGGCGGCACCCTCACGACCTCCCTGGCCCCCGACGCCGTCACGGCCCTGCGTCCCTTTGGCGAAGGGGGAGGGGGCAGCCCGCAGCGGGGTTAGAAGTGGGTGCCCAGCCAGGTCATCGCCGCCGGGCCGCCGATCGAGACCCCGCCGATGTGTTCCAGCAGCGGGAACTCCTGCCACGTCACCGCCGCGCCGAGGGACTTCCAGCGGTCACGCAGCGCCGTGCCGACGCTGAACGGGATCAGTTCGTCGAGCGTCCCGTGGTACAGGTAGACGGGTGCCTTCGGTGCCGTCGTGCCCAGGTAGTTCGAAGCCAGCCGGGCCTGCCAGCTCGGCTCGTGGATCGGGTCCGGCACCGTCACGAAGTCCTGCAGGTGCGCGAACGGCGCCGCCGCGCCCAGTTCGACCGTGCACGCCTTCGACACGCGCGCCACCGCCTCGCGGCCGCGGTCGTTCAAGATGGACGCGAACGGCACGTCGGGGTACGCCGCCGCGAACCCCGTGGCCGCGCCGAGGACCAGGCCGAACGCCGCGCCGCCGTCGTTGGACGCGAACACCGCGTTCAGGTCCGCCGGCACCCCGCCGGCCGCTACGCCGACGACGTTCAGCGAAGGCGCGTACGTGGCCTGCAGCTCGGCCGCCCACGCTGCGGCCTGGCCGCCCTGCGAGTAGCCGAACACGCCCACCGGGCCGGACGGGGACAGCCCGGCGCCGGTCACCCCGGAAGCGGCGCGGGCCGCGTCGAGCACCGCCCGGCCTTCGGACTGCCCGACCGCGTACGTGTGCGTCCCCGGGGTGCCCAGCCCTTCGTAGTCGGTGACGACGACGGCCCAGCCCTGCGACAAGGCCTGCGCCAGCAGCGCGCTTTCGTTCTCGATGCCGTGGGCCAGCAGGTTCGAGGGCGCGCACTGGTCGCCGAGGCCGTGCGTACCCACCGCGTACGTGATCAGCGGGCGCGCGCCGCCGCGCAGCCACGGCGTCGGCGGCACCAGCAGCGTGCCGGAGACCGCGTTCGGTGCCCCGGTCGCCGACGTCGAGCGGTACCGGAGGTGCCAGGCCTTGACGGGGGCCGGGAACGGACCGACGAACACCGTCGTCGGGCGCTGTTCCAGCAGGACCCCCGGGTCGGCGTGCGCAGTGGGGGCGGCTGTCGCGAACAGGAGCGCGACGGCGACCAGTAACCGACGAAGCATCGTTGCCTCCGGCTGTTTGGTAATCGAGGTTTTCACAATTTACCAGCCCGGTAGGATCCGGCAATCCCTCAGAAGGAGGAGACACACCGGTGGCTCGCACGTACGGCGGCGTCGCACCCGAGCAGCGCCGCGCCGACCGCCGTGAGCGGCTGCTCGCGGCCGGGCTCGAGCTGTTCACCTCCACCGGCTTCCGGCTCACGAAGATCACCGAGATGTGCGCACGGGCCGGGGTGTCGACGCGGAACTTCTACGAGGAGTTCACCGGCAAGGAGGACGTGCTGCGCACGCTCCACGACCGGATCAACAGCCTGGCGCTGGAGCACGTCACCGCCGCGCTCGACCAGGTCGCCGACGCCGACGCCGTGACCCGCATCGTCACGCTGCTCGACGTCTTCATCGACACGGTCACCGTGGATCCCCGGCTGCCGCGGCTCAACTACGTCGAAGCGGTCGGCGTCAGCGCGGAGCTGGAGGAGCAGCACCAGGTGTGGGTCGACCGCTGGGCGAGCTTCATCGAGACGGAGGCGCGGCGCGCGGCCGCACACGGCGCGGCCCCCGATCGCGACTACCGCCTGACAGCGATCGCCCTGGTCGGCGCGGCCACCGGGCTGCTGCGCGAGTGGCAGGCGCACGAGCCGCCGCTGCCGGTGGAAGACGTCGGCGCGGAGCTGCGCGCGCTGATGCTGGCGGCCATCATGCGGCCCGGAAAAATCTTGGAAATCCCGGGCAACCCCGGCGCGCCCTCCGGCGTGGAACAGTCAAGCCGGGCGGGGGAGCAGGGGGGAGCCCGGCGAACGTGAAGGCCCCTTTCCCGGCTGCGGACGCCGGGAAAGGGGCCTTCGCGGACTCTACGGGGTGCGCACGGCCGGGAGGCCGAGCGCGACCGGGCCGGTCGTCTGGCACACGTCGTGGCAGGTGTTGTCGAGCGTGCAGCACAGCGAGCAGATCGGGCCGCCCTGTTTCGCGCAGTCCGCGACGTCCGGCAGCTCGTACGGGTCGCCGCAGACCGAGCAGTCGTGCGTGGCGCGCAGATCGACGTCGGTGTCCGGGCCGGCGACCGTGTTCGGCCGCGCCAGGTAGTACTTCCCGCGCGTCGCCACCGCCAGCGCCGGCACCAGCACGACCGCGATCACCAGCGCGAGCAGCGGGCTGAACGCGGCCAGGAACGGCCCGAACGCGCCGAAGTACGCCACGATCGACACCGTCGACGCGGCGACCATCGAGCCGAACCCGACCGGGTTGATCTTGTGCAGGTAGGCCCGCTTGAACTCGATGTAGCGCGGCGAGAGGCCCAGCGGCTTGGCGATCACCAGGTCGGCGCAGACGGCGCCGATCCACGCGATCGCCACGTTCGAGTAGAAGCCGAGGATCTTGTTCAGGAAGCCGAACGCGCCGAACTCCATCAGGGCGAGCGCGATCCCGCAGTTCACCAGCACGTACCAGACGCGGCCGGGGTGCTTGTGCAGCACGCGGGAGAAGAAGTTCGCGAACGACAGCGAGCCGGAGTACGCGTTCGTCGTGTTGATCTTGATCTGCGAGACGACGACGAACAGCGCGGCGAACGTCAGCGCCACCGGCCCCAGGGCCGGTTTCACCGCTTCGAGGTACGGCGCGATCGGCTCCAGCGCGTGCGTCTTCCCGACGACGCCGAGCGCGAGGAACGCCAGCAGTGCGCCACCGATCTGCTTCGCGGCCCCGAGGATCACCCAACCGGGTCCGGCGGCGAGCACCGCGGCCCACCACGACCGCTTGTTCTCCGCGGTCTTTTCCGGCATGAACCGCAGGTAGTCGGCCTGCTCGCCGATCTGCCCGATCAGCGACAGCGCCACGCCCATCCCGAGGCCGAACCCGATCGCGGAGAACCCGGAGCCGGTGCCCTCGGTGCCCCCGAAGTGCGCGAACTCGGCGAACTTGCCCGGCTCGCGGACCAGGACGACGACGAACGGCAGCACCAGCCCGGCGATCCACAGCGGCTGCGTCCAGGTCTGCATCTTCGCCACCGCGCCCATGCCGTAGAGCGCGAACGGCAGCACGATCAGCGTGGCGAGGAGGTAGCCGATCGGCAGCGGGATACCGAGGGCCAGCTGGAAAGCCTGGCCCATGATCGAGCCTTCGAGCGAGAAGAAGATGACCGTGAAGCTCGCGTACACGAGCGACGTCAGCGTCGACCCGAAGTAGCCGAAGCCGGCTCCGCGGGTCAGCAGGTCCATGTCCACGCCGGACTTCGCGCAGGCGGCCGCGATGGGCACGCCGGTCACGAAGATGACGACGGCCGCGGCGAGGATCGCGAGCACGCCGGAGGTGAAGCCGTAGGACAGGACGATGCTGGCGCCGATCGCGAAGTCGGCGAGGTAGGCGATGCCGCCCAGCGCCGTCGTCGCGACGACGAACGGGGACCATTTCCGGAACGAATGGGCGGCGAAGCGCAGTGAGTAGTCCTCGCGGTTCTCGTTCGCCGCGAGCGGGGCGTACCGGCGTTTCGGCGGGGCGCTTTCTTCGGCTTCTTCGGCGTTGGACAGGGTCTCGGTCATGCCTGCCTCCGGGGGTGGTGGGGAACGGGCCGAAGGTAGGTGGGTCCTGTATCGATCCTGGTCCGGCGGGTAACGCGGGAGTTACGGCTTGTTGTCCTGCGGTTACGGGCTGGTGGCCGCGAAGGGGTGGCGGGTGTCACCGTTCAGTGGGTTCCGCTGCCGCCCGCGAGGCCCTAACGTGCGCAGGAGCCGAAGTGACAGCTGCCCCGACCGGGTACGGAGGTTTGGCGATGATGCCGGAGATCGATGACCAGGTGGAAGACGCCGTAGTGCGCTTGCCCGGAATGCGCGTCGCCTACGACGGCGCGGCGTTCGACGAATCCGCGCTGGCGGCCACCTGGACCGACCAGCTGCAGGGCTGGCTGAACCAGGCCGTCGCCGCCGGCATCGCCGAACCGAACGCGATGGTGCTCGCGACGGCCGACGCCGAAGGCCGCCCGTCGTCCCGGACGGTGCTGTGCAAGGGCCTCGACGACCGCGGCGTCGTGTTCTACACGAACTACACGTCGACGAAGAGCCACGACCTGACGGCGACCCGCTACGCGTCGGTGACGTTCCCCTGGTACCCGCTCCACCGCCAGGTCAACGTCCGCGGCGAGGTGGAGAAGGTCGGCGTCAAGGAGACGGCGGAGTACTGGGCCCAGCGCCCGCGCGGCTCCCAGCTGGGGGCGTGGGCGTCCCCGCAGTCCCGTGTGGTCGACGGCCGCCGCGCGCTGGAAAACGCCCTCCACGGCATCGAGCGGCGCTTCGCGGACGTCGAGCACATCCCGGCGCCACCGCATTGGGGCGGCTGGCGCATCCGGCCGGACCTGGTGGAGTTCTGGCAGGGCCGCGAGGACCGCATGCACGACCGGCTCCGTTACGTCCGCACCGACGACGGGTGGAACATCGAGCGTGTCGCGCCATAGCTCCGGCCGGCTGTCCACAGGCCGGTCGTGATGTGGACAGCCGCGCTGCGGCGGCGGCTTTTCGGGCTGCTTGTCGGGCCGTCCCGATACGCTGGACCTGGGGACGCCCCCGGGGAGGGCGGGGGCTGGCTTTCGGGCGACTTAAATCACGCGACCCGAGATAGTTAGCCCCGCTAAGCTGATGTGTCGTGACTGGTGATCCGGGGACCATGCCGCCCCGTTCGGGCGTTCGCGGGCTTCTCGGCCGCATCATCGTCGACACCCGGCCGCTGAAGATCCCGGCCTTCCGGCGGCTCTGGCTGTCCACTGTGGTCACCGCCGTCGGGACGCAGCTGACCGCCGTCGCCGTGCCCAAGCAGGTCTTCGACCTCACCGGGTCCTCCGCCTACGTCGGCCTCACCGGGCTCGTCGCGCTCGTGCCGTTGCTGATCTTCGGGCTCTGGGGCGGCGCCGTCGCCGATGCCGTCGATCGGCGGAAGCTGCTCTTCGTCACCAACGTCGGTGTCGCCATCACCTCCGCGCTGCTCTGGCTGCAGGCGTTCCTGAACTTCGGGTCCGTCTGGCTGGTCCTCGGCCTGCTGGCGATCAACCAGGCCTTCTTCGCGATCAACATGCCCACGCGCGGCGCCGTCGTCGCGCGGCTCGTGCCCGCGGAACTGCTGCCGTCGGCGAACGCCCTCAACACCACCATGTCGACCTTCGGCGCGGTCTTCGGCCCGCTGCTCGCCGGCGCGCTGATCCCGGTCCTCGGCCTCTCCACCCTCTACCTGATCGACGTCGTCGCCCTGACGATCACGCTCTTCGCCGTCTGGCGGCTGCCGTCGATCCCGCCGCTCAACGGCCCGTCACGCCGGGCCGGCCTCGGTGATGTCCTCGACGGCTTCAAGTACCTCGCCAAGCAGAAGATCCTGCTGGCCTCCTTCGTCGCCGACATCATCGCGATGGTCTTCGGGATGCCGCGGGCGCTGATCCCGGAGATGGCCGAGCGCACGTTCGGCGACCCGCCCGGCGGTGGCCCCGCGCTCGGCTGGCTCTACGCCGCCCTGCCCGCGGGAGCGATGCTGATCGGGCTCTTCTCCGGCTGGCTGACGCGCATCCACCGCCAAGGCGTCGCGGTCGTCGTGGCGATCTGCGCGTGGGGCGCGGCGGTGGCCGCGTTCGGGCTCGCGCACTCGCTGTGGCTCGCCGTCGTCTTCATGGCGCTGGCCGGCGCCGCGGACATGGTCAGCGCCGTCTACCGGATGGCGATCCTGCAGGTCGCGACCACCGACGAGATGCGCGGCCGGCTCCAGGGCGTCTTCACCGTGGTGGTCGCCGGCGGTCCCCGGATCGCCGACGTCACCCACGGCTGGGGCGCGGCCGCCTTCGGCACGGCAGCCGCAGCGAGCGTCGGCGGCCTGCTGGTGATCGTGCTGGTGTGCGCGTCGATGTTCCTGCTCCCGGCGTTCTGGCGGTACCGGGCTCCGACGGAGGAAGCCGTTCCGGGTTAGGGTGCGGGCATGCGTACGCTCGCCGTCGTTTTTGTCGCCTTTGCCGCGTTGACCGCCTGCTCCTCGGGGGACGAACCGTCGAAGGCACCTTCGACGTCCAAGTCCGCCCCCAAGCCCGCGCCCAGCTCGAACGCCGCCGCCGCGTCGCTGGACCCGTGCGTGCTGCTCCCCGCGGCGGCCGTCTCGAAGGCGCTGTTCCTGGACAACCTCAAGGCGGTGCCGGGGCCGGTCCAGGACACCACGGCCAACGGCGGCAAGGCGCGCAGCTGCGAGTACCAGGTGGACGGCAAGGCCGCCGGCGCGCTCGCGGTGACCCGCTTCGAGGGCCGCCAGGGAAAGCCCGCCGAGATGCTGGCGGCGATCAAGAAGGCGAAGCCGGGCGCGCAGGACGTCCCGGGCTTCGCGGACGGCGCCGTCTACTACGTCGACAACCAGAAGACGGCGACGCTCGCCTCGGCCGAGCTGGTGTCGGGCACTCCGGTGCTGATCAACTACACCGGTCCGGCGAAGATGACGCCGGAGCAGCTCGCCCCGCTCGTCAAGCAGGCCATCGACGCCGGCTGATCAAGCCCAGCCGACGAGCCGGCGCTCCGACAGCGTTCCGGCGGGCGGCAGCTGCGGGAACGCGGGTCGCGCGATCGCGCCCGGCGTGACCGGCGAGGCGAACCACTCGCCCTCGTCGGTCTGGTAGAGCACCGTCGTCTTGTCCGGCGCGGCGGCCGCTTTGACGATCATCGGCTCGGACTTCTCGACGAGCTTGGTCAACCGAGGCGTTCCGCCGTCGAGCGTCAGGCGCATCAGCACGCCGTGCTCGTCCGAGCCGATGACGGCGGACATCAGCGTGGTCGTGGCGTCGAGCGCGGCGACGAATTGGTAGGTGGCTCCGGGCTCGTCGTAGACCGCATAGGCGATCGCGCCCGACGAATCGGTCAGGTAGGACAGCTCGTCTCCCGCGCGCCGGGCGTCCCGCCAGGTCAGCACCTCGTTCTTCGGGCCGAGCCACCAGTCCCGGATGTGCTGGTCGGAGTGACCGTTGGGCACGATGTCGGCTTCCTTCACCGGGGCCCCGAGCTGCGAGTAGTCGACGGAGTACACCGCCTTGTCGTCGTCGAAGTACAGCTTCGACCCGGCCGGGCCGAACCGCGGGTTCCGGAACCGCGACGCCTTCTCGCTCATCGTCCGCTCCGGGGCGGGTACCGAGCCGGTGCGCTCGTACCGCCGGTCGGTGGCGTTGAGCCGGAACACGTCGACGCCCTCGTCGGTCTCGAGCGTGGCGTACTGCCCGTCCGGGGAGATGAGGTCGAGTTTCGAGGTGGGTTTGCCGAAGCGGAACAGCGAAGTGTCCCGGCCGGGCAGCGGCAGGACCGTCTTGACGGCGCCGGTCGCCGGGTCGGCGAAGGCGACTTCGTCGAGGCCGGTCTCGCCTTGGTGCTGCAGCAGCACGACGCCCGAGAGATCGAGCGACGCCACTTCCGATACCGCGGCCCCGGCCGGGCGCGGGGCCGGGTCGCTCCCGCACGCCGTCGTCAGCGCGGCCACCACACCGACCACGGCCACGCACCAGCGCATCTTCGCCACCATCGAACCTCCTGTCGTCGGCGGTTCAGACGGGGCGGAAGATCATTCGGTTCCCGGAGATCGGCGGCGCAGCGCGGCCAGCTCGACCGGGCTGTGCGCCGAGAACACCGTCACCTCGTCCTGGTGGTCCCGCGCCAGTTCGTGCAGGCGCGCCAGGTTCTCCAGCCTCGGCCGACGCAGTGTCTGGACGATGTTCTGGAACGCCGTCAGGCCCGGCGGGCAGTGCGGGGCCACCGGATCCAGCTGGCCGTGGAAGAAGTACGCGTCGCCGGCGTGCAGCAGCCAGCCGTCGCCGGTGTCGATCGCCACGCCCGTGTGGCCGAGGGTGTGGCCGCTGAGCGGGACCAGCAGGATCTCCTCCGGCAGGCCCTTCAGCGAGCGGACCGCCTCGAAGCCGAACCACGGCTCGCCCGCCCCGTCGTACGTGCTCCACAGCGGGCGGTGCGCGAACTGCGCCCTGCGGTAGCGGTACTTTTCCCCGGCGTTCGCGGGCGACGACGCGGCCCGGTGCTCCTCGGCCCGGACGTGCACGACGGCGTTCGGGAAGTCCGCCAGCCCGCCCGCGTGGTCGACGTCGAGGTGCGTCATCACGATGTGCCGGACGTCGGCCGGGTCGAGGCCCAGGGCCTCGATCTGCGCGACGGCCGTCTCGGCGGCCTCGACCCGCGCGCCGACCAGCGCCATGAACGGCCGGCCCAGCCACTCGCCGGGCCGCGCCACGGCCTGGCTGCCGAACCCGGTGTCGACCAGCACCAGGCTGTCGCCGGTCTCGATCAGCAGGCAGTGGGCGACCAGCTCCGCCCGCCGCAGCAGGCCGGGCTCGCCGTCGAGCAGCTTGCCGGCGGGCGGCCGCATCGTCCCGCAGTTCAGGTGGTGCACCTTCATACGCTGCTCCTGGTGCTCAGCCGGAGGAACTCGGTCTCGTCGTGCGCGGCGAAGACGGTGACCTCGTCGCCGTGCTCCTGCACAAGCTGGCGCAGGCGGCGGTGATTGTCCAGCCGGGCGCCACCGACCGTTTCCATTCGGCCCTCGAACCACTTCAGGCCCGGCGGGCAGTGCGGCGCGGCGGGGGCGACCTGGCCGTGGAAGAAGTACGAGTCACCGGCGTTGAGCAGCCAGCCGTGCCCGGTGTCGACGGCGACCCCGGCGTGCCCGCGAGTGTGCCCGGAGAGCGGGATCAGCAGGATCTCCGGCGGCAGGCCGTCGAGCGGCCGGACGGCGTCGAAGCCGAACCACGGCTCGCCGGTGTCCGCATAGGACGTCCATTGCGGACCGTGGGCGAACTGGATCCTGCGGTACCGGCCGCGTTCGGCGGCGTCGCGCGGTTCCTGGAATGCCCGCAGCTCTTCGGCGTAGACGTGCACACGCGCCCACGGGAAATCGATCAGCCCGCCGGCGTGGTCGAGGTCGAGGTGGGTCAGCACGATGTCGCGGACGTCCGCCGGGTCGAAGCCGAGCGCGCGGATCTGGGCGATCGCGGTCTGCGCCGGATCGGCGATCGGATTGGACTGGCGGACGAACCCGGCGCCCAGCCAGGCGTTCCGGTCGACAGCGGCCGGTGTGCCCATCCCGGTCTCGACGAGCACCAGACCGGTGTCGGTTTCGAGGAGCAGGCAGTGGCAGACCATGGTGGCGCGCCGGAACAGGCCCGGCCTGCCGTCGACGAGCTTGCCGCCGAGCGGCCGCAGGGTGCCGCAGTTCAGGTGGTGGACGCGCATCAGGAGAACTCCCGGTCGAGGGTGGCGTGCAGGTGGGTGGCGACGGCGCGCAGCGGCGCGAGGTCACGGCGGGTGCGGGCCAGCAGCAGCCCGCCTTCGATCGCGGCGAGCGCGACGGTGGCGAGTTCGTCGGCGCGCTCGGCGGAAAGACCTTGTGCGGCGAGGTATCCGCCCAGGACGCTGTGCCAGGACGCATAGCCGTCGGCGCAGGCCTCCCGGATGGGTTCGCTCGCCGCGGCGGCGTCCAGTGCCACCGTCGCGAGTGGACAACCACGCTGGAAGTCCGACTCGGTGAGGAAGCTCGCGAGTGCGTCGACGGCGCGGTCGATCCCGGTCGCGGGGTCGGGTGCGTCGTTCAGGATGGCCTCGAGGAGGGCGCCGGTGCGCTCGCTCGACAGCCGGACGGCCTCGGCGGCGAGTTGCTCCTTGCCGCCGGGGAAATGGAAGTAGAGCGACCCCTTCGGTGCGCCGCCGGCCGTCGTCAGCTGCGTGAGGCCGGTGGCGTGGTAGCCCTGCGTTTGGAACAGGTCGGCGGCGGTGTCGAGCATCCGCTGCCGCGTGTCGGTGCGGCGAACCATGCCCCGACCTTAGCCCAAACTATGACGACCGGTCTAGTGATTTCGGGAATCGGTAAAGTCGTGCGCATGGGCAACCCGACCGGTCAGCAGTTCGAGATCACCCGCGGCAACGCGCGCGCCGTCGTCACCGAAATCGGTGCCGGGCTGCGCGCGTTCGAAGTCGGCGGCGTGCCGTACGTCGAGGAGTTCCCCGAAGACGCGAACCCGCCGAAGGGCGCCGGGCAGGTGCTGCTGCCCTGGCCGAACCGGACCAAGGGCGGCCAGTGGACGTTCCAGGGTGAGCAGCAGCAACTGGAGATCACCGAGGAGGCGCGCGGCAACGCCATCCACGGCCTGACCCGCCACCTCGAGTGGGAGCTGCTGGAGCACGCGGAGTCGTCGATCACCCTCGCCGTCGACGTCGAGGCGCAGCCGGGCTGGCCGGTGCCCCTGCGCGCGACCGTGACCTACGAGCTCGCGCCGCGCGAACTGACCGTCACCCACGAGATCCGCAACGAAGGCGAGCAGCCGATCGGCGTCGGCGTCGGCACGCACCCGTACTTCCGGATCGGCGACGTCCCGACCGACGAGCTGACCCTCACCCTGCCGGCGAGCCGCGTCCGGCCGTCCCTCCCCGACGAGCAGATGCCGTACGCGCCGGAACAGGACGTCGAGGGCACGGAGTACGACTTCCGCGCCGGCCGGGTGCTGGAAGGCGTCAACCTGGACACGGCGTTCGGCGGTCTGACCGCCGCCGGGGACGGCCTGCACCACGTCGTTCTCGCCCACGGCGACCAGGAGCTGCTGGTCTGGACGGGCCCCGACTTCCGCTGGGCGCAGGTGTTCACCCCGGACGACCTCGTCGGCCGCGGCCGGGCCGTCGCGATCGAGCCGATGACCTGCCCGGCCGACGCGCTCAACACCGGCACCGACCTGATCGAGCTCGAGCTGGCGACGTCGTGGTCGGGCAGCTGGGGCATCCGAGTCCGGTGAAGCCGCTTCGCCTGGGCGTCGCCGACGCGGGCGAAGTGCTGACGCTGCAACGCGCCGCGTACGTCACCGAGGCTCGTGCGCACGCCGACTTCGACCTGCCGCCGCTGCTGGAAACCCTCGAAGAGACCCGGGCGGCGCTCGAGAGTCTTTCGTGGGGAATCCGCGAGTCGGGGCGGCTGGTCGCGTCGGTGCGGCTGACGGTCACCGGGAAGGTCGGCGTCATCGGCCGGTTGGTGGTGGCGCCGGACCGGCAGGGCGACGGCCTGGGCGGGGCGTTGCTGCGCGCGGTGGAGGAGCTGGCGCCTGCGCCGGTGACGGTGTTCCGGCTGTTCACGGGCTCGAAGAGCGTCGGACCGCTGCACCTGTACGCCAAGCACGGCTACCGGGAGACGCACCGGACGCCGGAGCACAATCACGAACTGGTGCACTTGGAGAAGGCCCGCGTGCACGCCCCTGGGTGAGTTCGTTAGCGTGGCGAACTATGGCGAAGGCAATTGTCGGGGGCTACGTCGTCCCCATCGACGGTGATCCCATCGACGGCGGCACGGTACTCATCGACGGCGGCCGGATCGTCGCGGTCGGTACCCAGGCCGACGTCGACATCCCGGAGGACGCCGAGCTGGTCGACGCGGCGGGCACCTGGGTGCTGCCCGGCTTCTTCGACGCCCACGCCCACCTCGGCGTGCACGAGGACGGCGAGGGCTGGGCCGGCAACGACACCAACGAGATGACCGACCCGAACGGCGCCCGCTTCCGCGCCGTCGACGGCATCGACCCGTACGAGCCCGGCTTCGACGACGCGCTGGCGGGCGGCGTGACGAGCGTCGTCATCAAGCCCGGCTCGGGCAACCCGATCGGCGGCCAGACGATCGGCGTCAAGACCTGGGGCCGCAGCATCCTGGACATGACGTTCGCGGAGCACGTCAGCGTGAAGAGTGCGCTCGGCGAGAACCCGAAGCGCGTGTACGGGGACAAGAAGCAGACGCCGTCGACGCGGCTGGGGGTCGCGGCGATCCTGCGCGAGGCGTTCACCAAGGCCCGCAACTACCAGGCGAAGCGGGCGCACGCGGAGGCCGAGGGCAAGCCGCACGAGGTGGACCTGACGCTGGAGACGCTGTCGAAGGTCCTCGACGGCGAGCTGTACTGGGACCAGCACGTCCACCGCGCGGACGACATCGTGACGGCGATCCGGCTGGCCGACGAGTTCGGCTACAAGCTGGTGATCAACCACGGCACCGAGGGCCACCTGATCGCTGACCTGCTGGCCGAGCGCGAGGTGCCGGTGATCCTGGGCCCGCTGTTCACCACGAAGTCGAAGGTCGAGCTGCGCAACCGCACGCTGCGGTCGGCGGGCATCCTGGCCCGCGCCGGCGTGCAGATCGCGATCACGACGGACCACCCGGTGATCCCGATCAACTTCCTGGTCTACCAGGCGGCCCTGGCGGTGAAGGACGGCCTCGACCCGGTGACGGCGTTGCGTTCGCTGACCATCAACCCGGCGTCGATGCTGGGCCTGGACGACCGGATCGGCTCCCTGAAGCCGGGCCTGGACGCCGACGTGGTGCTGTGGTCGGGTGACCCGCTGGACGTGATGAACCGCGCGCTGCGGGTGTTCGTCCGGGGCGACGAGGTGTACCACTTCGACGAGTCGCTGGGCGAAGGCGTGTCGAAGGACCGTCGGTACCGCGAGGCCCGCTGAGTTTCGGGCGGCACGCCGGTAACCGGGCGGTTCCGGCGTGCTGCCCGATCAGTCGAGGAGCGCGTTCAGGTCGATTTTGACCGGGAACGGGACGTCGGTGGCGAAGGTGCCGGTGACCGCGGACGCGTCCAGGTAGCCGAACTCGCCGGCTTGGTGGCAGGCGACCAAAGAGACCGGCTCGGTTATGTCCACGATCCAGTAGTGCGGGATGCCTGCGTCGGCGTACTCGTCGTGCTTCACGTGGTAGTCGGTGCGCTTCGACCCGGGTGAAACGATTTCGATGACAACGGCTATTTCTTCCGCTCGCAGCATGGCACCGTCTCGTCGAGTCCGGGCAATCCCCGCTCTTTCGACGATGAGCAGGTCCGGGCGTCGGGAAAAACCGGGTTTGCCCGCGGGTGCCAAGCCGAGGTTCACATCGGTTTCGGGCAGAACGCGGAGGTGGCTTGGCATCTGCCCGGCAAGTTGCTGTCCGAGTTCGAACACCACGATGTTGTGATCGGCGATGGGGCTGGGGGACATTACGACGCGGCCTTCCACGAGTTCGGTGAAACCTGTGTCGGTTTCACCGAGCGCCGCGTACTCCTCGATCGTCAGCAGGTGATCCGGGATCTCCCACCGTCGAGTAGCGCCCGGCTTGGGAAGTGCAATCACAGCGGCTCCTCACGTCGCCCGGCATTGTCTCACGGCTCAGGTGCAACCAAGAGTAACCGTATCTGTACCAAGCGTGTGACACCTTTCCCTCGGCGGGATGAATCGCATGCTGCCCGTCTGTTTCAGGAGACCAGGGCGTCGAGGTCGATCTCGACCGGGAACGGGACGTCGGTGGTGAAGGTGCCGGTGACCGCTGGGGCGTCCTGGTAGCCGGGTTCCCCGGCTCGGTGGCAGGCGACGAGGGAGACCGGCTCACTGGTGTCGACGATCCAGTAGTGCGGGATCCCCGCGTCGGCGTATTCGTCGTGCTTCACCTGGTAGTCGGTGCGTTTCGAGTCCGGTGCCACGATTTCGGCGACGATCAGCACCTCGTCGGCCCGGAACAGACCGTCCCCGCGGGCGAGCGCGGCCCGGCCGACGACGAGCAAGTCCGGCCGCCGGGCGAAGCCGGGTTCGCCGTCCGGCGCCAGGCACAGGTCCAGGTCGTTGCGGACGACGAACGCGAGCCCGCGCGGCAGCTGCCGTTCGAGCTGGCCGGCCAGCAGGCACACGGCCACGTCGTGTCTCCGGCCGGAGCCGGGCGAGGTCACCACGCGGCCTTCCACCAGCTCGGTGAAGCCGGTGCCGTCGAGCGCCGCGTATTCCTCGATGGTCAGCAGATGACCGGGCATATCGCCACGGTAGCTGTCCCCGTCGCGTGACACCGTTCCCTCGACCGGCTACGCGTTCTTCAGCTCCCGGGCGATGACGACCCGCTGGATCTGGTTCGTCCCTTCGAAGATCTGCGGCACCTTCGCCTCCCGCATGTACCGCTCCACCGGGAAGTCCCGCGTGTACCCGGCCCCGCCGAGCACCTGGACCGCGTCCGTCGTCACCTTCATCGCGCCGTCGGTGGCCACCAGCTTCGCGATCGACGCCTGCCGCTTGAACGGCATCCCCCGGTCACGCCGGCGGGCCGCGTCCAGGTACAGCGCCCGGGACGCCTCCACCGTCGCCGCCATGTCGGCCAGGAGGAACTCGATCCCCTGGAATTCGATGATCGGGCGGCCGAACTGCGAGCGCTCTTTCGCGTACGCCACCGCTTCGTCCAGGGCCGCCTGCGCCAGGCCCACCGCGCACGCCGCGATTCCCAGCCGGCCCGAGCTCAGCGACGACAGCGCGATCCGCAGCCCGTCGCCCGCCGAGCCCAGCAGGCGCGAAGAGGGAACACGGGCGTTCTCGAAGATCATCTGGGCGGTCGGCGACCCGGTGAGGCCCATCTTCCGTTCGCGTGGGGCCGCGGACAAACCTTCAGTGGCCCCATCGACCAGCAGGCAGGAGATCTCGTCCGGTCCCGTGCGGACCATCGTCGTGTAGAAGTCCGCGACGCCCGCGTGCGTGATCCACGCCTTGGTGCCGTTGACGACGTAGTCCGAGCCGTCGAGACGCGCGCGCGTCGAAAGCGCTGCCGCGTCCGAGCCCGCCTGCGTCTCCGACAGCGCGTACGCGCCCAGGAGCGAGCCTTCGAGCATGTCCGGCAGCCACTGGTCGCGCTGCTCGTCGGTGCCGTACTCCGCCAGCGCGTAGCAGGACATCGTGTGCACCGACAGCCCGACGCCGACCGTCATCCACGCCGCCGCGATCTCCTCCAGGACCTGCAGGTACACCTCGTACGGCAGGTCGCCGCCGCCCCAGCGCTCCGCGTACGGCAGGCCCAGCAGCCCGGACTTGCCCAGCAGGCGGAACTGCTCGCGGGGGAACTGCTCGGCCTCCTCGGCCGCCGCCGCGCGGGGCGCGAGTTCGTCGCGCGCGATCTCCGTGGCCAGAGCGACCAGGTCCTCGGCTTCCGCGTCGGGGAGCAGGCGTTCGGCGGGCATCGTTGTCCTCCAACCGTGTCTTTTGGGGGTTCCGGGTGGCGGAGCCCCGGCCCGGGGCGAAGCTCCGGACTGACACCGTACTGAAAACAGTACTGTGGGTCCGCTTAGAGTACAGTACGACAGGCCTGGGGTGGCCGGAAAACGTAGGAGATAGTGAGCCGATGCGCCCCGAACCCCGCCGCCGGCCGACCGCCCGTCAGCGCGCCCTGCTCGGCGACCTCGAGGCGCTCTTCCTGGCCGAGGGCTTCGCCGCCTTCACGCTGGACGACCTCGCCGGGCGCCTGCGCTGCTCGAAATCGACGCTCTACGCCCTCGCGCCCAGCAAGGAGCAGCTCGCCGTCAGGGTCGTCACCCAGTTCTTCCGGGGCGCCGCGGAGCGGATCGAGGAGCGCATCGCCGGGATCGACGACGCCCGCAAGCTCATCGGGGAGTACCTGGCCGGCGTCGCCGAGCACCTCAACCGGGCGTCCGCGACCTTCATGCGCGACCTCGCCGAATTCGGCCCGGCCCGCGAGGCCTACCAGCTCAACAGCCGGTTCGCCGCGAAGCGGCTCCGGCAGTTCATCGACCGGGGTGTCGCCGACGGGGTGTTCCGCGACGTCCACGCCCGGCTGGTGGCCGAGATGACCGGGCTGATCATCGAAGGCATCCAGACCGGCGTGCTCGCCCAGCGGACCGAGGTGTCCGACGCCGAGGCGTTCACCGCTTTGGGGGAACTGCTGCTCGGGGGCCTGAACAAATAGCGGACAGGAATTGTCAGCCCGGAGTTGATTAAACTCCCCACGTGATCGTCGTAGGCGGAGAAGCTCTGGTCGACCTGGTTCCCGGCGACCCCCTGGATTCCACTGTGGACGGTGGGTTGCGCGCGCTGCTGCCCCGGCTGGGCGGCGGCCCGTACAACGTCGCGCTGGCCGCCGGCCGTCTCGGCGTGCCGGCGGCCTTCCTGTCGCGCGTGTCCACCGACCGCTTCGGCGAAGCGATGATCGAGCGGCTGCACGCCTCCGCCGTCGACACCTCGCTGCTGCAGCGCGGCGACGAACCGACGACGCTGGCCGTCGTGGCGCTCGACGCGAAGGGTGCCGCGCGCTACACGTTCTACGTCGAGGGGACCGCCGATCGGCTGGTCGCGGACCCGGGTCCGCTGCCGGAAAATGTGACAGCGCTCTCATTGGGCACGCTGGGCATGGTCCTCGAGCCCGGTGCCTCGGCGTACGAGGCGATGCTGCGCCGCGAGGCGGCCCGCGGCGTGCTGACCGTGCTCGACCCCAACATCCGCGAGGCGCTCATCACCGACCCCGCCGCCTACCGGGCCCGGTTCGCGTCCTGGCTGCCGGACGTCCGGCTGCTGAAGATCTCCGACGACGATGCCGCGTGGCTCACCGAAGGCGCCGATCCGGTCGCCGCGGCGAAGACCTGGATCGAGTCCGGTGTGGACGCCGTGGTGCTCACCCGGGGCGCCGACGGGGTCTCGGTGATCACCGCCGCAGGTGAGCTGGCCCACGTGCCGTCGCGAAAAGTCTCCGTCGTCGACACCATCGGCGCGGGCGACACCGTCCACGGCGCGCTGCTGGCCTGGCTGCACACCCACGAGGCCGCCGACCTGGCCTCCCTCGACGCCGGCGCGTGGCGCGAGGCTCTCACCTTCGCCGCGAAAGCGGCGTCGATCACGGTGTCCCGCAGCGGCGCCGAGCCGCCCACGTCCGCCGACATGGCGGCCACCGTGTGAACCTGGTCCCAAAGGGGGCCCCAGGAGCAACGTCACCGCTGCGCGAAGGCAGGTTTCTCGACTAGCGTAGAGGGGCATTCTTCATACCCCAGCGGGGCGGTGTGCAGCGAGGCGCCAGTGTTTCCTCGCGTCAACACGTGGCTACCTGTGAAACGTACAGGCGCCGCCGACCCGTGCCAACGTGAGAGGGACTTGCATGTCCGACGCGACGACTGCGGGGCAGGCGTACGGCGAAACCGCGAAGCTGACCCTGCCGAGTGGCGAGCACGAGTTCAAGATCGTCCACCCGGTCGAGGGCGCGCCCGGGATCGAACTGGGGAAGCTGCTGGCGCAGACGGGGTACATCACCTACGACCCCGGTTTCGTCAACACCGGTGCCGCGTCGTCCGCCATCGCCTACATCGACGGTGACGCCGGGATCCTCCGGTACCGCGGGTACCCGATCGAGCAGCTGGCCGAGAAGTCGACCTTCGTCGAGGTCTCCTACCTGCTGATCTACGGCGAACTGCCGACCGAGGCCCAGCTGGCCGACTTCACCGGGAAGATCCAGCGCCACACGCTGCTGCACGAGGATCTGAAGGCGTTCTTCAGCGGCTTCCCGCGCGACGCGCACCCGATGCCGGTGCTGTCCAGTGCGGTGTCGGCGCTGTCGACCTTCTACCAGGACTCGCTCGACCCGTTCGACGAGCCCAACGTGGAGCTGTCCACCATCCGGCTGCTCGCCAAGGTCCCGACCCTGGCCGCGTACGCGTACAAGAAGTCCGTGGGCCAGCCGCTGCTGTACCCGGACAACTCGCTCGGCCTGGTCGAGAACTTCCTGCGCATGACGTTCGGCTTCCCGGCCGAGCCGTACGAGGTGGATCCGGACATCGCGAAGGCGCTCGACCTGCTGTTCATCCTGCACGCCGACCACGAGCAGAACTGCTCGACCTCGACCGTGCGCCTGGTCGGCTCGTCCGAGGCGAACCTGTTCGCTTCGATTTCGGCCGGCATCAACGCCCTGTTCGGCCCCCTGCACGGCGGCGCGAACGCGGCGGTGCTCGACATGCTCGAGGGCATCAAGAACGACGGCGGCGACGTCGCCAAGTTCGTCGAGCGGGTGAAGAACAAGGAAAAGGGCGTGAAGCTGATGGGCTTCGGGCACCGGGTCTACAAGAACTACGACCCGCGCGCAAAGATCATCAAGAACACGGCCGACGAGATCCTCGGCAAGCTCAAGGGCGGCGACCAGCTGCTCGAGATCGCCAAGAAGCTCGAAGAGACGGCGCTTTCCGACGATTACTTCATCGAGCGGAAGCTGTACCCGAACGTGGACTTCTACACCGGCCTGATCTACCGGGCACTGGGCTTCCCGACGAAGTTCTTCACGGTGCTGTTCGCGCTGGGCCGGCTCCCGGGCTGGATCGCGCACTGGCGCGAGATGATCAACGACCCGGCCACCAAGATCGGCCGCCCGCGGCAGATCTACACCGGCCACGCCTCGCGGGACTACACCCCGATGTCGGAGCGCTGAGCTCCCTTCGGCTGACGTCGAGGTTTTCGGGGGCTCCGAGTGGCGGAGCCCCGGCTGACACAGCGCCCTGTCGTGCATCCGCACGGCGGGGCGCTTATCGTTGGGCGGCGTGACCAGAGAAGCGCCGGTTGTCCTGTGGTTCCGCCGTGACCTGCGGCTGGGCGACCACGCCGCGCTGCTGGAGGCGTCCCGCCACAGCAAGCACGTCCTCGCGCTGTACGTCCTCGACGAAGCCCTGCTGAAGCCCTCCGGCGCGGCCCGGGAAGCGTTCATGTACGGCTGCCTGCGGAAGCTGGACGAGCAGCTCGGCGGCCGGCTGATGCTGGTGCGCGGCGAACCGGCGGCCGAAGTCGTGAAGGCCGCGAAGAAGATCGGCGCGAGCGCGGTGCACGTCAGCGCCGACGCCGGTCCTTACGGCCGCCGCCGGGACGCCGAGGTCGCGAAGGCGTTGGCGGGCAACAACATCGAGTGGGTCGAGACCGGTTCGCCCTACGCCGTGACACCGGGCCGCGTCACCAAGCCGGACGGCGAACCGTACCGCGTCTTCACCCCGTTCTACCGGGCCTGGACCGCACGCGGATGGCACTCTCCCGCCGACACCGGACCGTCCGTTGTGGACTGGATGGAACCGCTGCGCTCGCTGGAGATCCCGAAGCCGCCCCAGGTTTCCGCGACGCTGCCCGAGCCGGGTGAACGAGCCGCGCTGGACGTCTGGCACGACTTCCTCGACGGCCCGATCGAGACCTACGACGCCGACCGCGACCGGCCGGACCGGGAAGGGACCACCCGGCTTTCGCCGTACCTGCGCTGGGGCTGCATTCATCCGCGGACCATCCTGGCGGATCTGGAAGGTGACGACCGCGTCGGCGCGAAGTCGTTGCGCAGCGAGATCTGCTGGCGCGAGTTCCACGCCGACGTCCTCTGGCACCGCCCCGAAACGGCGCGCGAGAACTACGACCGGCGCTTCGACGGGATGGCGTACGACGACGACCGCGAGGCGTTCGAGCGGTGGTGCGCGGGCAGGACGGGCTACCCGATCGTGGACGCCGGCCTGCGGCAGCTGCTCGCCGAGGGCTGGATGCACAACCGAGTGCGGATGGTCGTCGCCAGCTTCCTGGTGAAGGACCTGCACCTGCCCTGGTGGCTGGGCGCCCGCCACTTCATGAAGCACCTCGTGGACGGCGACCTGGCGTCGAACCAGCTGAACTGGCAGTGGGTCGCGGGCTGCGGCACCGACGCGGCACCGTACTTCCGCATCTTCAACCCGACGACCCAGGGGGAGAAGTTCGACCCGGAAGGCGCCTACGTGCGCAAGTACGTGCCCGAGCTGCGGGGGGTGCCGGGAAAGGCGGTCCACCAGCTGAAGGACCGCCCCGCGGACTACCCGGCACCCATGGTCGACCACGCCCACGAGCGCCGGGTGTCCTTGGCGCGGTACGGCAAGATCACGTCGTGATCAGCCGCGCAAGGCCTCCGACAGCTTGATGCGGCTGCCGATCCGCAGCACGCTGTTGCCGTAGATCTTGCCGCCCAGCCAGGTGAGCAGGGCGATGAACGCGACGGTCAGCGCGAGTGACAACCCGATCTCCCAGCCCGCCGCCGCGCCGGTCGCGATGCGGGCCGGCATGATGATCGGGGACAGGAGCGGGATCAGCGAGACGATCTTCGTCGCCGAGCCCGCGGGGTCCTGCGCGAGCAGGTTGAACCCGGCGATGAACCCGACGACCAGGACGATGTTGAGCGGCCCGACCACCGACTGGGTGTCCTCCTGCCGGGAGACCAGCGACCCCAGCGCGCCGTAGATGCTGGCGTACAGCAGGAATCCGAGCAGGTACCAGAGCAGACCCCACAGCACCGCGCCGGTGGCGAAGCCGGACAGGGTGAACACGCCCGTCACCGCCGCGGCGCCCAGCCCCACCGCCGCGAGGATGACCAGCTGGGTCAGCCCGACCAGGCCGAGCCCGATCACCTTGCCCAGCAGCAGCTGCCACGGCCGCACGGTGGCGAGCAGGATCTCCACCACCCGGCTCGACTTCTCCTCGACGACGCCCTGGGCGACCATCATCCCGTAGGTGATGATGCTCATGTACAGCAGGAACGCCACGACCAGCCCGACGATCAGCCGCTGCGTGTGGTCGGCGGGCTCCGGTGCGAGGGCGTCGTCCTGCACGTGGGTGCCGTCGACCCGGGCCATCACCTCGGCGGGTTCCAGCTGCGCCGACGACAGCACGCCGTCGAGCACCTGCTGCTGGGCGACCTGGTCGAGCACCCTGCGCAGCTGGTCGTCCAAAGAGGACTTGTAGGTGGCGGTCAGCTGCGCCGCGCTGCCCGAGACGAGCGCGTCGAAGTCGCCGTTTTCGACCTTCGCCCGGCCCTCAGCGGGGTCGGTGACGACGACCGTGCTGATCTCGCGGCCCGACAGTGCCGCTTCGGTCTGCAGCTGCCGGGCGATCCCGATCGCCTGGCCGGTCAGCCCGACCGTGTTCTTGCCCGACGAACCGGCCAGCGAGGTCTGGAAGAACACGTATCCCAGCAGCAGTACCAGCAGCACTCCGGTGCCGACCACGAACGACCTCGTGCGCAGCCGCGTGTTCAGCTCGCGCTTCATCACGAGCCAGACGGCCCGGTGGCCACTCGGCTTCCTCATCGCGGTTCCCCCTCGTCTGCTGCGGCACCATCGGACACGGCGTCGCGGAAGAGCTCGGTGAGCGAGCGGCGACGGCGGCTGAACTCGGTGACCGGCCCGGTCGCCAGCGCGGCGGCGAGCACGGCTTGGTCGTCCGCGCTCGGTTCGAGGTCGAGCACGGTGGTGGTGCCGTGCTGCTCGAGCACGCGCACGCCGGGCAGGTCCGCGGCCCAGCCGGGGTGCGCGGCCGGAGCTGTCACGACGAGCTTGCTGCGAGCGCCCGCGGTCAGTTCGGCGACCGTGCCCACCGCGACCATGCGGCCGCCGCGGATGATCCCGACCCGGTCGCACAGCCGCTCGACGAGGTCGAGCTGGTGGCTGGAGAACACCACCGGCACCCCCGCCGCGGCCTTCTCCCGCAGGACCCCGCTCATCACGTCGACGGCGACCGGGTCGAGGCCGGAGAACGGCTCGTCGAGCACCAGCACCGCGGGGTCGTGCACCAGCGCCGCGGCCAGCTGGACGCGCTGCTGGTTGCCGAGGCTGAGCTTCTGCACCTCGTCCTTGCGGCGGTCGGCCAGCCCGAGCCGGGTGATCCAGTTCTCCGCGTTGCGGTGGGCCTCGTTCGCGCTCAGCCCGTGCAGCTCGGCCAGGTAGACCAGCTGGTCGAGCACCTTCATCTTCGGGTACAGCCCGCGTTCCTCCGGCATGTAGCCGATGTGCGTGCGGGTTTCGTGCGTGACCTTCGCGCCGTCGAAGCGGACTTCGCCGCCGTCGGCGGCCAGCACCCCCAGTGCGATCCGCATGGTGGTCGTCTTGCCGGCCCCGTTGCTGCCGACGAAGCCGAACAGCTCGCCGGCGCGGACGTCGAACGAGACGCCGTCCAGCGCGACCTTGGCGCCGTAGCGCTTGGAGATCCGGTCGATCTCCAGGTTCCCCTCAGGCATTCCCCATCCCCTCCTCGAAATCCTCGGGGTCGTCGTCCGGGAGCGCCCAGCCCAGCACGATGGACGGGATGGTCGTGCCGGTGACCAGCAGCGCGGACAGCATCATCGCGCCGCGGACGCCACCTTCTTCGGTGTCGGCGATGATCAGGCCGTACAGGAACGCGATCACCATCAGGTAGCTGAGCACCTGGTAACCGATGTAGGTGACGCGGTGCCGCCATTCGCGCTCGCGCTCGTCCAGCAGGCGGGAGAAGCTGCCGCACATCCGCCCGGTCAGGATGCGCAGGGTCATGAACGCGAATCCGCCGACGACCAGTCCGCTCAGCCAGAAGGCCGGGAAGACCCAGCCGGGTGCGGCCGTGAAATTCGCCGCGCCGGCGATCAGGGCGAGATCGGCGAGCACCAGTACCGCGACGAGGGCCCGGCGGTGCTTCCGGGTGCGCCAGCTCGGCAGCTGCTGAGCCCGCTTTCGTTCGTTCTCGTCCAGCTTGTCCAGCTGGCGTTCCCAGTAGGCCGCGAGCCGGCCCGGCTGTTCGGTCATGTTCCCCCCTCGCGGTAGACCTGAGTGGACAGTGGCGTGAACGGCTCGCGGCTGAACACCGCTTCGACCGGCAGGTCGAACACCGCGCAGAGCCGGAACGCCAGGTCCAGGCTCGGATAGTGGTCGCCCCGCTCGAGCGCGCCGATGGTCTGTGGGTTGACTTCGACGGCACTGGCGAGCGCGGCTCTGGTCATCCCGCGCTCGGCGCGGAGCACGGGAAGCCGGTTGTAGATCGGCAGCTCTTTGCCGCGTCTGACCGGACTCATGGACGTACTGTTGCAAAAACCCAACAGCTCGTCAACTCAAGAGAACATCAAGTCCGGTTGAGTCGTGGTCGGGGTCAGCCGAGGCCGGCCAGCGACTTGTCGACAAGCTCGGCCACGCGCGGCGCCGCTGCCTCGGCGTCCGACGGGATCAGCGCCAGCCGCGTCCGGCGTTCCAGCACGTCCCCCACGTCCAGCGCGCCTTCGTTCCGGACCGCCCAGACGATCTCCGCCGCCGTGATCTCGGTCCCCGGTGCCACCGGGGCCGCGAACTCCGCGTCCACCTCGCCCAGCGCCGCCACACGCGGCGCCTCCGTGCCGTACCGGGCCACCAGCCGGGGCGGGGCGTCCACAAGAGACAGGTACGGCCTCGGCGCCGCGCCCAGCAGCGGCAACCGCGTCGTGCGGCAGGGCGACGCCGGCAGCTCCGCCAGCCGCACCGCCGCGTCGACCGCGTCCTCGGCCATCCGGCGGTACGTCGTCAGCTTGCCGCCCACCACCGTCAGCAGCCCGTCCGAACCCGCCAGGACCGCGTGCTTGCGGGACAGGTCCGCCGACCGGCCGCTCGTGCCCTCGATCAGGGGCCGCAGCCCCGCGTACGACCCGGCGATGTCGGCGCGCGTCAGCGGCCGCGACAGCACCGACGACGCCAGCGACAGCAGGAAGTCCACATCGGACTCGGGCACCACCGGCACGTCGGGGATCGGGCCGGAGATCGGCTCGTCCGTCAGTCCCAAGTAGACCCGGCCGTCCGGCTGGGGGAGCAGGAAGACGAACCGGTTCGTCTCCCCGGGCACGCCGATGTTGACCGACGTCGTCCCCAGCGGCACCGTGCCCGGCGCGAGCACCAGGTGCGAACCGAGCGACGGCCGCAGCCGCACCGCGCCGGTCAGCGTGCCCGCCCACACGCCCGTCGCGTTGATCACCTGGCGCGCGTGGATGTCCAGCGATTCGCCCGAAACGCCGTCGCGGACCCGGACCCGGTCCGCGGACAGCGAGACAGCCGACAGCCGCGTCAGGATCCGCGCGCCGAACGACGCCGCCGTGCGGGCCAGCGAAACCACCAGCCGGGCGTCGTCGACCAAAGCGCCGTCGTAAGCCAGTAAGGCGCCGCGCAGACCATGCGTGGCAAGCCCCGGTGCCAGTGCCAGAGCTTCGGCGGAAGGGATCGAGCGCGGCCGCGGCAGCACCGACGACGGCGTGCGCGCCGCCCGGCGGAGCACGTCGCCGGCTCGCAGGCCGGCCGCGACCACACTCTCCTGGAAACGGGAAGTGCTGGGGTACAACGGGAACAGCTGCGGCATCGCGCGCGTGAGGTGCGGCGCCGTGCGCGTCATCAGGATCCCGCGCTCCACGGCGCTCTCGTGCGCCAAGCCGAGTTCACCGTGCGCCAGGTACCGCAGGCCGCCGTGCACCAGCTTCGACGACCAGCGCGACGTCCCGAACGCGAGGTCGTGCGCTTCGACCAGCGCCACCGACAGGCCCCGCGAGGCCGCGTCCAAAGCGATGCCCGTGCCGGTGACGCCGCCGCCGACCACGACGATGTCGACGCGCTCGCCCGACGCCAGCTCCGCGAGCTCGCGTTCGCGGCGCCGCGCGTTGAGCGAGCCGGACGTCACGGCTTCAGAGCCGCGTCGAGCACGTGGGTGAACTCCGCCATCAGCGCGGCCTCGTCGACGTCCGCGGTGGCCGGCCGCAGCGAGAACGCGAACGACTGCACCACCAGCAGCACCGATCGGGACTGCACGGCGACCGGCGCCCGCCGGATCGAGCCGTCCTGGTGGCCGGCCTCCAGGAGCTGGTGCAGCGCCTGTTCGGCGAACTTCTGCGTCGCGCCGAGCCGCTCCACGATGTACGGGAGGACGAGCTCCGGGTCGACGTCGAGCAGGGTGCGGAACAGCGGGTCGCTCGAGAGCGCGCGGACCCCGGCCGACGCGATGAGCACGAGCCGGTCGCGGCTGTGCGCCGCATCGGCACCGCCTTCGCTCGCCGTGCGCAGCAACCCGCTGAACTCGCGGGTCATCAGGGCGGCGAGCACGCTGCGGACGTCGGGGAAGCGGCGGTAGACCGTCATCCGGCTGACGCGGGCGGTGCGGGCGATTTCGGCGAGTGTGGTGCGGCGCACACCGACGGCCAGCACGCACGAGCGCGCGGCGTCGAGCAGCACGTCATCGGCCACACGCGTCGCCGTCTGGCGGTTGCGGGTGTCCGCGAGCGCGGAAGAACCCGCGGTCTCTGTAGTGTGACGTTTTACGTCCATATGTCACACTGTAGTCGTGAACGCTCTCATTGACCACCGCCTCCGCCGGTCCTGGACCGCGGAAGCCGCCGGCGCCGCCCCGCTGCCCGCGCGGGCGGCCAAGTGGCTTGAACAGCGTATAGGCCCGACGGTGTCCGGTGCTGTCCCGGCACGCGATTTGCCGGTGGAAATACCGTCACCGAAACTGGACGAATCTGCAGTCGCCGCGTTGTCGAAAGTGGTCGGTGCGGAGAACGTGCTGGTCGACGCCTCGGCCCGGTTGGCGCGGGCGACCGGGCTGTCCTACCTGGACCTGCTGCGGCGCCGTTCGCCCTCGGCGGACTTCCCGGTGCCCGACGCGGTCGTGCTCCCCGCCGGCCCGGACGAGGTCCAGGCCGTTCTCGACGTCTGCGTCCGGCACGACGTCGGGGTCGTGCCGTTCGGCGGTGGCACGTCGGTGGTCGGCGGCGTCGCGGCGCTGCGTGGCGAGAAGACGTCGGTGATCGCGCTGGACCTCGTGCGGCTCGACGCGCTGGTGTCGGTGGACGCCGAGTCGCGCATCGCCGTGCTGCAGGCGGGCGTTCGCGGGCCCGAGGCCGAGCGGCTGCTCGCCGGGCACGGCTTGACGCTCGGGCACGTCCCGCAGTCGTTCGAGCGCGCCACGATCGGCGGCTTCGCGGCGACGCGCTCGGCGGGCCAGGCGTCGTCGGGCTACGGGCGGTTCGAGGACATGGTGACCGGCGTGCGGCTGGCCACCCCGCGTGGGGCGTGGAAGCTCGGCGTCGCCCCGGCGTCCGCGGCCGGGCCGGACCTGCGCCAGCTCGCGATCGGGAGCGAGGGAACGCTCGGCGTGATCACCGAAGTCGCGCTGCGGGTGCGGCCGGTGCCGCCGGTCCGCCGCTACGAGGGCTACGCGCTGCCCGGCTGGGCGGGCGGCGTCGGAGCGGTCCGTGACCTGGCGCAGCACCACGCGCTCGCCGACGTCACCCGGCTGTCCGACGGGGACGAAACCGAGGTCTCGCTGGCGCTGAACGCGGGCGTGAAGACGGCGGCGCTACGCCGCTACCTGGCTGCACGCGGGGTGCGGCGGCCGTGTTTCCTCATCGTCGGCTGGGAAGGCACCGCGCACGACGTGGCGCTGCGCCGCCGTGAGACGACGCGGCGGCTCAAGGCCTCGGGTGCCGTGCGCGTCGGCAAGGCGCTCGGCGAGTCGTGGCGGCACGGCCGGTTCGCCGGGCCCCGGCAGCGGGACGCCCTGCTGGACATGGGCATCTGCGTCGAGACGCTCGAGACGGCGGCCTACTGGTCCAATGTGGACGAGCTGCGCGACGACGTCCGCGCGGCGTTGACGGCCGCGCTGGGCCGGTCGATCATCATGTGCCACGTTTCGCACGCGTACGAAACGGGCGCGTCGCTGTACTTCACGGTGCTGACGGCGCGCGACGAGGCCGATCCGGTCGGCCAGTGGCAGCGGGCGAAGGCGGCGGCCTGCGAGGCGATCACCGGGCTGGGCACGATCTCGCACCACCACGCCGTCGGCGTCGACCACGCGCCCTACCTGAGTGCGGAGATCGGCTCCCTGGGGGTCGAGGTGTTGCGCGCGGCCAAGTCCGCCGTGGACCCGACGGGGATCCTCAACCCCGGAAAGCTGGTGTGACCACTTCGCAGGGCACGCCGTGGCCGTCGGCGGCGACGCCTTCAAGCCCGGCCGCTGCGGTCTGCGAGACGTCGGCGGTGCGCACCGGAGCGCCGTCGACCAGCAGGGGGTAGCGGATCGGTGCGGCGCCGACGTACGCGTGGACCTCGGTCAGCCGCGTGCCGTCTTCGAGGGTGATGTCGGGTTCGGTCAACCGCGCCAGGTGGTAGCGCGTGCCGCGGCCCTCGCAGCGGTCCAGGACCGCCAGCTGGTCCGGCGTCACGAACCAGATGGCGTGGTCCTCGGCGCCCGGCAGCGCGGTGAGGGTGGCCGGGCGCTGGTCGTCGACGACCCGGAAGCCCGCGGCCCACACTGCGGCGAGCCCGGCGCAGCGCGCGTGCGCCACCACGACCGGGCCTTCGAGGCCGAGCCGTGCGCGCAGCCAGGTGATCTTCGACGGGTTCGCGTTCGAGCCGTAGGCCAGCACGGCCAGCCGGTCGCGCCAGCCCTCGGGAGCGGCGTCGAGCGGGTGCCCGACGCCGTCGACGTGCACGAACGAGTAGCCCGGCCGCGTTCCCGGGTAAGGCTCGGCCGGGTACTCGTCGTCGGTGAACAGCCGGCTTTCGGGGGGTCCAGGGGGGCTTGCCCCCCGGCCGGGGTCCGGGGCTCGGCCCCGGATGACACTGGTCAGAACGTCACCACGCTGCGCAGGACGTCACCGTGGTGCATGCGCTCGAAGGCCTGCTCGACGCCGTCGACGCCGATCCGCTCGGTGACGAACTTGTCGAGCGGCAACCGGCCCTGCAGGTAAAGGTCCACGAGCATCGGGAAGTCGCGGCTCGGCAGGCAGTCGCCGTACCACGACGACTTCAGCGAGCCGCCGCGCGAGAAGAAGTCGATCAGCGGCAGGTCGTTCAGCCGCATGTCCGGCGTCGGGACGCCGACCAGCACCACCGTGCCGGCCAGGTCGCGCCCGTAGAACGCCTGCCGCCACGTCTCCGGGCGCCCGACGGCGTCGATCACGACGTCGGGGCCGAAGGAGTTCGTCGCGTCCTGCATGGCCTCGACGACCTGCTGCTCGGTGAGGTTCTTGCTGTTCACCGTGTGCGTGGCGCCGAAGTCCCTGGCCCAGTCGAGCTTCCGGTCGTCCATGTCGATCGCGACGATCGTGGTGGCGCCGGCCAGCTTCGCGCCCGCGATGGCGGCGTCGCCGACACCGCCGCAGCCGATGACGGCGACCGAGTCGCCCCGGGTGACGGCGCCGGTGTTGATGGCCGCGCCGAGCCCGGCCATGACGCCGCAGCCGAGCAGCCCGGCGACGGCGGGCTCGGCCTCGCGGTTCACCTTGGTGCACTGTCCGCTGTGGACCAGCGTCTTTTCGAGGAAGGCGCCGACGCCGAGGGCGGGCGACAGCTTGGTGCCGTCCTGGAGGGTCATCGGCCGGGTGGCGTTGAAGGTCGAGAAGCAGTACCACGGCTTGCCGCGCTTGCAGGCCCGGCAGGTCCCGCAGACGGCGCGCCAGTTGAGGATGACGTAGTCACCCGGCGCGAGGTCGGTGACGCCTTCGCCGACCGCCTCGACGACGCCGGCGGCCTCGTGGCCGAGCAGGAACGGGAACTCGTCGTTGATCCCGCCCTCGCGGTAGTGCAGGTCGGTGTGGCAGACCCCGCAGGCCTGCACGTTCACCACGGCTTCGCCGGGGCCGGGGTCGGGTACGAGGACGGTCTCCAGCGAGACCGGCTCGCCCTTCGCCCGCGAAACGACCCCCTGGACCTCGTACGGCATTCGAACCACCTTCCGGCTGCACTGCTGGTCGACCGCAGCTAATCACGGATCACGCGGGAATGGCGACATCCGCATGAGTGAGGTTCGGTGGTGAAGGCGCAACGAGTTGCGCTTTCCACAACTCGGATGGTGGGCGGGTCGTGCCTCCGGCTCCCGTCTTCCAGCTTACCGAGCGGCACCGACAGGCCCGGGCGGCTCCGGCAGGTCCATCGACGCGAGCTTGACCGGATCCGCCACCGCCGCGATTCCCGTGATCCGGCCGTCCGTCACCGTGAACGCCACCACCGACAGCGGTGTGCCGTCTCCGCGCCAGGCCACCACGCCGGGCAGGCCACCCACCAGCACCCTCCGGCCGTCGTTGGCCGCGCCGAACCGGGCGCCCGCCGCGACGTTGGTGGCGCCCAGGACCACCACCACTCCGTCCGGGGTGTCGACCGTCAGGCGCACCTCGGGATCCAGCACCCGCAGCAGCCCTTCGAAGTCGCCGTCGCGGGCCGCCGTCAAGAACGCCTGGACCACCTCTCGCTGCTCGCGCCCGGCGATCGCCGGTGGCCCCGGTGAACGGACCTTGCGGCGGGCGCGGCTGGCCAGCATCTTGGTGGCGCCCACGGACTTGCCGAGGATGCGGCCGATCTCTTCGAAGGGCACCGCGAACAGGTCGTGCAGCACGAACGCCAGCCGCTCGCTCGGCCCCAGCGTCTCCAGGACCACCAGCAGCGCGAGCCCGACCGAGTCGGCCAGCGCGGCGTCCTCCTCCGGGGCCGGGCCGTCGTCGGCCTCGACCAGGATTTCGTCGTACGGCGCCTCGGGCCGGGCGCGGCGGGAGCGCAGGACGTCCAGGCTGATCCGGCCGACCACCGTGGTCAGCCAGCCGTCGAGGTTCTCGATCCCCGCCGCGTCCTGGCGGGAGAGCCGCAGCCAGGCCTCCTGGACCACGTCCTCGGCGTCGGCGTGCGAGCCGAGTACGCGGTGGGCCACCGCGCGCAGCCGGTCGCGTTGCGCTTCGAACGCCTCGGCCAACGTTTCGGGCATGTCGTTACCTTCCTCGGTTCTGCTCCGTCGTGGTCATGACGAGCCCGGAGGGGCACAGGTAACCGATGGAGGAACGATGGAACCACGCCTGAAGAGCAAGAGCAGTCCCGAGGTGACCGGCGCGGTCCAGCAGTTGTACAAGGCGGTGCACGCGGGTGGCGTCGACCCCCTGCTGCTCGAGCTGGTCCACCTGCGGGTCAGCCAGATCAACGGCTGCGCCCCGTGCGCCTACGCGGGTGTGCAGTCGGCGAAGAGGCAGGGGGAGACCGAAGAGCGGCTGCACAGCGTCGTCACCTGGCGTGAAACGCCGTTCTTCACCGAGCCGGAGCGCGCCGCGCTCGCGTTCGCCGAAGCCGCCACGCGGATCCAGGACGGTCAGCCGGGCGTGACCGACGAGATCTGGGCCGCCGCCGCGAAGCACTTCGGCGAGGACCAGCTGTCGGCGATCATCCTGCACATCGCCCTCACCAACCTCTTCAACCGGGTCAACCGCGCGACCCGGGAGCAGGCCGGCAAGACCTGGTGAAGATCCGTGAATGCCACCTTCACGGACGTCAAGTCCGTGAAGGTGGCATTCACGGCTTCTAGGCCGGGGTGATGATGTACGCGATGCCGCCGGGGCCGCCCGCCACGCTGCCGTCCGCGCGGTACCGCTGGGTCCGCTGCCAGATCTTCTCGAACTGGTCGCGCTGGTACACGTTGCGCACCCGGTCGTTGCTGCTCGACGCCGGGTCGTTCGCGATCACGTCGCCGTCCTTCGTGAAGCCGACGACGACCATGATGTGCCCCGACGTGCCGTAGCCGGCGCCGTCGAGCTCCGACGACAGGAACGACTGCGAGGTGATCACCGGGATGCCCCGCGCGATGTAGTTCTCCAGCTCGTTCAGGGAGTGCAGCCGCGTGATGTGGCCGCGCAGCCCGCGCGACGCCGCGTAAGCGGTGTTGAACGGCCAGTTGCCGGTGCCGTCGTAGGCGTGGTCGTAGGTGTAGCGCGCCGCGAAGGCCACCGACGGGTCGACGTAGCCCGCCGGGATCCACGCCATCTCCGCCGCCGACGGCTTCTTGCCCCAGTACTCGGCCACCATCTCGGTCGACGTCGGGCTGCACCAGGCTTCCCCGCCCCCGCCGTACTGCGGGAACTGTCCCTTGTGGAGGTTCTGCGCGTACGCGGGCACCTTCAGCTCGATCCCGGTGGCGCGCCCCGGCTTCGTCGTCTGCACGTCGAAGCGGTCCGGGACGGCCGACGTCATCGCGCCCAGCAGGCTCACCGACGGTGTCGCGCCCGAGCCGGCTTCGCGGTAGAGGCTGACCCGCAGCTTGTACGACTTCAACGTGACGCCGGTCTTCATGACCAGGGTGTCGACGTCCACCATGGCGTTCGCGTCGTCCTGGCCGTCGACGCTGGTGCGCAGGATGTCGGCGTCGCCACTGGCCCAGCGGCCCATCACGTACCACGCGGTTTCGGTGCCCGCCGACGTCCGGCCCTGCGCCTCCACCTGCAGCCAGGTCTTCGCGGGGGTCCTCGCGTTCCACGACGCGACCAGCTGCGTCGCGCCGAAGCCCTGCCGGTACGCCGGTGACGTCCACTGGCCGTACTCGTACGTTCTGGTCGTGCCGAGCTCCGGCTCGGTGTGCTCGACCGTGCCGATCGGGTGCGTGATGCGCAGGCCGTCGTGGGTGAGCGCGAGCCCGGCGAAGCCGCCTTCGTGGAAGCGGCCGCCGGTCCACTCGTGGTAGTCGATCGCCTCGTCGTCACCGGGCCGGGTGGGCCCCGCCTCGGCGACTTGCGTGGTCACCACGGATAACACAACCACTGACAATAAGGTGAACAACTCGCGTATGCGCATCCCGGCTCCCTGATAGACCCACCCAGTAGGCAGGGATTTTCGCCGCTTGAGCCGGGTCTGTAAACAGATACCTACAGGACGGCCTGCGTCTGTGTCACTTTCGCGACCAACTTGCCGTCGTCGTCGTGGACTTCGGTCTCCACCACGACGAACTTGCGGCCCGCGTGCAGTGGTCTGGACGACGCAACGGCGTAGCCCGAACGCACCGCACGCAGGAAGTTCGTCTTCGACTCGACGGTCGTCGTGCCCTGCGCGCCCTCGGGCAGGTTGAGGAACGCGCACACGGCGCCGGTCGAGTCGGCCAGCGCCATGAGCGCGCCCCCGTGCAGCGCGCCGCCGAGCGTGCAGAGGCTCTCGTCCCACTTCAGCCGGCTGCGGACGAGAGCAGGCCCGTGTTCCAGGACCTCGACGCCGAGGCGTTCGGAGAACGGCATGGAGCGGTGGAAGAGCTGGGTGCCCTCGGGATCGGTCATGCTCCGCAGCTTGCCTGAAGACCCGGGGGCCGGGCGATTACCTCCGGGGTAACCTCAGCCGAGCGGGTTGACGAGCAGCAGCTCCGTGTTGTGGTCCCCGGCCGCGCCGACCCGGCCCAGGTCGGTGTGGATGTCGTTGTAGGACAGCTCGCGGTACAGCGACGCAAGCGCTTGCGGCGTCCGGGCGTCGTAGTCCACGGCGTACGGCGCCTCCGCCTCGATCAGCGTCGTGAACAGCGACAACGTGCCGTCGGCGTTGTCGGCGACTTCGACGATCCGCGCATGCTGCGGGAAATCGACGTGCGACGCGGTGTTGATCTCCCAGAAGCCCTGCTGCGGCGTGTTTCCGGCGTGCGGCGTGATCTTGTTGAGGTGCGTGTGGCCGTTGACCCACGCCAGCACGTTCGGGAACCGCTTGAGCAGCGCGACGAACGCGTTGCCGTCCAGCCGCGGGTCGAGCAGGTGCCGCGAGTCCGGCAGCAGGTTGGTCATCGTGCCGCTGGTGTGGTGGCTGAAGAGGATGAACAGCTCGTCGGTGACGGCGTGGGTGACCTTGCGGCCGAAGAAGTCGTAGTAGGCCGAGCTGCCGCGCTTGAGCGTCGACTCGACCCAGGTGTACTGCGCGAGCCCGATCGAGCCGTCGGCGAACCCGGCGTCGGTGGTGGTGTCGAGGCTGATCCCGGTGATGCCCGGCGCGATCCGGAAGGTGTAGTAGACGTTCTTGCCGTCGGCGTTGGCGCTGGTGAAGCCGTGCCCGACGGGGCCGGGACCGGTGTTGGCGGCGTCGAGGTGCGCCTGCACGAACTGGCCGGTGCTGAACGGACGGCGCCGCGCGTCCGGCGTGACCTCGCGGATGGTGCCTTCGCCGCCGAACAGTTCCGCGACCGGGACACTGGAGCCGGGCTTCTTGATGGCGTCGGCGAGCTTCTTCGCGGTGGCCTCGTCCTTGCCGATGATCTTGTACTTCCCGGTGTACCAGGCGTCGATGCCGGGGATCTGCGCCGGCAGCGAGCCGACGATGCTGTCGTCGTGGTTGCCGAAGGTGCAGAACCACGGGACGTCGAGACCGGGTGCGGTGAAGGTCTTCATGCCCGCTTCGAGCAGGCCGGGGAGCTGGGGGAAGCCCTTGGCGGTGTAGGCGTCCTGGCCGGGGGTGGCCGGGTTCCAGAACTCGTGGTTGCCCGAGCTCTGGACGCCTTCGTAGGCGTTCGGGTCGCCGGAGTTCGGGGTGACGCTGCCGCCGTTGAGGACCTTGAGGAACCAGTCGAGCTCGATCAGCTCGTGGTTGTCGGTGTTGTCGCCGGTGGTGACCATGAGGTCGAACGGCCGCCCGGTGAACGGCCCCTGCCGCACGCTGTTGACGCGCTCGACGAGCGCGCTGGTGGCGACGGTGCCGAGCGCCTCCTGCGGCCGGTGCGCGGAGCCGATGAAGGGGTGCAGGTACTCGAACCGCGCGGGGCTTTCGGCGTCGGTGATGTGCAGATCGGTGAACTGGACGAAGGCGGACAGCGCCCGGCGCCGGTCGTCGCGCCCGCTCTTCGGGGTGGCGAGATCGCTCCGGACGACCAGCGGCCAGCCGGGTCCCGCGGAAAGGCGCGAGTAGGTTCCGGTGCCCGGCGCGGTCGCGACCTGCTCGAGGGTGGTGCCGGACGTGGTGACCGAGCGGGTGCTCGTGAGCCGCAGGGCGCGGTCGAGGGCGTTCGCGGTGGGCGTGCACAGCAGGAGCCCGAGACCGGCGGCGCCCGCGGTGGTGAAGGTGCGCCGGGTGAGTTCGGCCATGGTTGTTCGCTCCCCAGTCTGCTCGGTTGACCGGCACCGTGCCGGACGCCGGTGGCCACGCGGTGAACGTGAAAAATATTCATCGTGACAGTTGAGTTCACCTTGTCACAGAGCTGGGGGTGCGGTGTACCGCCGAAGGTTGTGGTCATTTCCGCCGTAGGGCGAGCCCGTCGCGGTTCAGCCCTTCAGGCCGGACTCCGCCACCCCGCGCACGAGGTAGCGCTGCAGGAACGCGAACAGCAGCACGATCGGCAAGATGGACACCGCCGCCGCCAGGAACAGCAGGTTCAGCTGCGGGTTCTGCGCCGTCAGGAGCCCGGACAGCGCCACCTGGACCGTCCACGAATCGGGGGACTGGGCGATGATCAGCGGCCACAGGAACGCGTTCCAGCTGCCGATCACCGTGATCACCGCGATCGCCGCGAAGAACCCCTTCGAGTTGGGGACCACGACCCGCCAGAAGACGCCCCAGCGCGTCAGCCCGTCCACCCGGCCCGCCTCCTCCAGCTCGCGCGGGAAGTCCAGGAAGTACTGCCGGAACAGGAACACGCTGAACGCGCTGAACAGCCCCGGGATCACCAGGCCGCGGAAGTCCGACAGCCACCCCAGCGACGAGACCACCACGAAACTCGGCACGAACGTCACCGAGGTCGGGATCATCAGCGTCGCGAGCACCGCGTAGAACACGAATCGCGAGTGCCGGTAGGGGATCCGGGCCAGTCCGTAGCCGGCCAGGGAGCAGATCACCAGCAGGCCGGCCGTCTGCGAGGTCGTGACCAGCAATGAGTTCAGCAGGCTCCGCGCGAAGGGGACGTCCTCGGAAGAGAACAGCTGCGAAAAGTTCTCCCAGTGCACAGTGGACGGAAAGAAAGTCCACTGTGGAGCCGTGATCTCCGTCCGTGACGCCAGGCCGTTGCGCAGCAGCAGGTAGAACGGCAGCAGGAAGAGCGCGGCTGCCACCACCAACGCCGTCCAGCGCAGGAACGCCTTCATGACGGACGTCCGAACCGCAGCACTCGCCCTTGCAGGAGCGTGCCGAAAGCGATGATCAGTGCCAGGATCACCGCGCCCGCACTGCCGCGTCCGAGGTCCTGGCCGCCCGAACCCAGCGACGTGTAATACAGGTAGACCAACGGCGGCCGGGCGAACGGCGGGTAGCCGCGGGCGTCGCCCATGATGTTGTAGAACTCGTCGAACGCCTGGTAGGCGTTGATCAGGTTGAGCAGCAGCACCGCCACCGCCGTCGCGCGCAGCTGAGGCAGCGTGATGTACCGGAACACCTGCCAGCCCGGTTTGGCGCCGTCGAGCCACGCTGCTTCGTACAACTGAGCCGGGATCCGCTGCAGCGCCGCGATGAACAGGATCATGTAGAACCCGAGCTGCAGCCACAGCCGCGCCGTCACCAGCACCACCCAGTACAGCGGCGGGTGCACCGTCCCGGTCCACGCCACCGGCTCCACGCCGAACACCGAAAGCACCGTGTTCGCCAATCCGTAGCGGACGCCCGAAAACAGCGACGTCTTCCAGATCAGCGACGCCACGACGTACGAACACGCGAACGGCAGGAAGAACACCGACCGGAAGAACGCCCGCGCGAACCGCAGCTGGTTCACCCCGAGCGCCAGGGCCAGCGACAACACGAACGTCAGCGGCACGATGAACACCGCGAACACGCTGAACGTCCCCAGGCTCGAGAGGAACGGCTCGTCGGTGAGCATGTGCCCGTAGTTGGCCAGCCCGACGAAGTCGGTCGGTGTCACCGTGTTGCGCGCGTCGAAGAACGACAGGTACGCGCTCCAGCCGATCGGCAGGTACGCGAAGATCGCCAAGCCCAGCAGGAACGGGCCGACGAACAGCCAGAACGCGCGCGCGTCGCGCCGCTTCATCCCCGGTGTCATCCAAACAGGCGCTTCAGCTCGGCCTTCGCGAGCTCGACCGCCGTCTTGGTCTGCGCGACCGGGTCCGCCCCCTCCTTCGCGATCCTCGCGACCGCGTCGGACAGCGCCGTGTTCGCCTGCTGCGTCCACACCGGGCCGCCGACGAGGTGGCTGTTCTCCTTGACGAACCGGGCGGCGTCGGCGGCCGGGCCGGACTTGAGGTTGTCCGCGCGGTCGATCAGGCTCTGCCGCGCCGGGACGTGGAAGCCGAACTTCGTCGCGAACTCCAGCTGGCTCTGCGTCTGGTCGACCCACAGCCACTTCACGAACGCCTTGGCCTCGGCGACGTGCGCGCTCTTGGCGTTCACCATCGCGCCGTACGCCCCGACCGGCACCGACGGCGCGCCGCTGCCGTCGAGGCGGGGGAACGGCAGCACCCCGAAGTCGTCGTCGAACGCCGAGCGGACCTTCGGCATGTTCCACAGCCCGGTCCACTGCATCGCGGTGAGCCCGTCGATGAACGCGCCGGGGTCCGACCAGTCCGCCGGCGCGCCGAGCAGCAGGGAACCGTTGGCGTTCAGCGTGTGCAGCTTCCCCAGTGCCGTCGCCGCGCGCGGGTCGTCGAAGCCGACCTCGCGGTTGTCGTTCTTCAGGTAGTCGAGCCCCGCCGACCACAGCAGCGGGCCGGTCAGCACGCCGACGCCGCCGTCGTTGCCCGCGAAGAAGCCCTTGACGCCGTCCTTCGTGAGCTTCGCGGCCGCGTCGATCAGCTCGTCGACCGTCTGCGGCGGCTGCACGCCCGCCGCCTGCAACAGGCTCTTGCGGTAGAAGAGCACCTGCGTGTCGGTGGCCTGCGGAACGCCGTAGACCTTGCCTTCGACGGTCTGCGCGGCCAGCACGGCCGGGCTGAAGTCGCCCTTCACCGGCGCGATGACGTCGTCGAGCGAGACGACCTGGTTCTGCCGCACCCAGTCGATCTTGACCTGGGCCTCGAAGATGTCCGGCACCTTGCTGTTCTGCAGCGCGGTGACGATCTTGGAGTCGTAGTCGCCCGGGTTCCACTGCACGTTCACGGTCGCGCCGGGGTAGCTCGCCGCGTACCGCTTGACGGCGTCCTGGACGCCTTCCTCGCCGTACGCGTGGTACCACTGCTGGAGCGTGACCTTCGGGGCGTCCGACGGCGGTGGGCCCGCCGAGTACGCCGTCGAGGGCGGCGGGTCACCCTGCCGCCCGGTGTTCGACCCGCACGCCGTCGCCAGCGCGCCCATCCCCGCGAGCGCGAGGAAACTCCGCCTGTTCCGCTGCATCCCCAGTACTCCTCCGCGTACGTCCGTGAATGCCACCTCGAGGGACACAGAGTCCCTCAAGGTGGCATTCACGGAACTCTAGGCACGCCGGAGATTTACCCGTTAGAGCTGGGCGATGTCGAGCTTTCCCTCGGAGTAGGACGCCCGGATCCGCTTCTTGTCGAACTTGCCGACGCTGGTCTTGGGCACTTCGTCCACGAACGTCCAGTTCTCCGGCAGCTGCCACTTCGCGACCTTGTCGCTGAGGAACTCCCTCAGCTCCTCGGGCGTGACGCTCTGGCCCTCCTTGAGCACGACGGCGACCAGCGGCCGCTCGTCCCACTTCTCGTCCGGGATGCCGACGACCGCGGCCTCGGCCACCGCCGGGTGGCCCATGACCTGGTTCTCCAGGTCGACCGAGGAGATCCACTCGCCGCCGGACTTGATGACGTCCTTGGCGCGGTCGGTCAGCGTCAGGAAGCCGTCCGGGCTGATCCGGCCGACGTCGCCGGTGCGCAGCCAGCCGTCGTGGAACTTCTCCGGGTCGACCTCGGCTCCGCCGTAGTAGGACGCCGCGATCCACGGACCCTGGACCTCGAGCTCGCCGACGGCCTCGTCGTCCCACGGCAGCGGCTGGCCGGAGTCGTCGATCAGCCGCGCCCGCACGGACGCCGGGAAGCGGCCCTGCGTGTAGCGGTACTTCCAGGCCTCCTCGCCGGTCACGCCGGCCGGCGGGCGGGCGACGCTGCCCAGCGGCGACGTCTCGGTCATGCCCCAGGCGTGCAGGATCGGGACGTCGTGGCGCTCCTGGAACGCGTGCATCAGCGACGGCGGCACCGCCGACCCGCCGACGACGACCTCGCGCAGGTGCGAGATGTCCTGCGGGTGCGCTTCGAGGTGGGCGAGCAGGCCCTGCCAGACGGTCGGCACCGCGCCGGCGAACGTCGGCTTCTCGGCGGCCAGCATCGCCGAGACCGGGGCCGGCTGCAGGAAGCGGTCCGGCATCAGCAGCGACGCGCCGACCATCAGCGCCGCGTACGGCAGCCCCCACGCCATCGCGTGGAACATCGGCACGATCGTCAGTGCCTTGTCCTGCTGGGCCAGCTTCATGCTGTCGGTCATGCAGACCTGCATCGAGTGCAGCCAGATCGACCGGTGCGAATAGGCGACGCCCTTGGGGTCACCCGTCGTGCCGGAGGTGTAACACATCGCGGCGGCGGAGCGCTCGTCGACGTCCGGCCAGTCGAAGGTGTCGGGCTGGGCGGCCAGCAGCTCGGCGTAGGAGTGCACCTCGACGCCGTCCGGTGCTTCGAGGGCCGCGGCGTCACCGTTGGCCACGATGACGTGCCGGACCGTCTTGAACTGCGGCAGCTGCTTCGCCAGCAGGGGCACCAGGGTGCCGTCGACGATGACGACGTGGTCTTCGGCGTGGTTGGCGACGAACACGAGCTGCTCGGGGAACAGCCGGATGTTCAGCGTGTGCAGCACGGCGCCCATCGCCGGAACGGCCAGGTAGGCGGCCATGTGCTCGGCGTTGTTCCACATGAACGTGCCGACGCGCTGGTCGCCTGTCACGCCGAGGCGGCGGAGCGCGTTCGCGAGCCGGGCGGCGTGCCTGCCCAGGTCGCCGTAGCTCTCGCGACGGGCTTCTGAACCGGTCCAGGTGATGACTTCGCTCGCCGAGTGCACCGACGTGCCGTGGCGGAGCAGGTTGGCCAACGACAGCTGGCCGTCCTGCATGGTGCTCAACATGGTCGCTCCCGGGGGTCGCTCGCCGGTGAACTGGGGGTGCGCCGAACTCTAGTGCGGATCGGGTGAAGCGGGCATGGTCAACAACGGCTCCGTTCGGTCACGGTCGTCGCGCGATCGGGGGACGACGCCGACGATGATCAAGATCATCATTATTTCGGCTTTTCCTTATGGGCAAGGAAATGTGCACGAGAACAGTGGGTTAGTGGAAGCTTCACTTCCGGGTGAGTGAGGCCACCCGGACCACTTCTTGGGAGCGTTTCCGCAGGCCGGAGCGGGTTGCCCGGTATCACCTCCGGGGGTAAGAAGTGCGTGTCGGTTGCACGGCCAGGAAGCCGGTGGCGTTTACTGGGCCCGTGGCAAGAGACGGCTGAGCAGCGCTTGCAGGAGCAAGCACTCGTAAAAGCTGTCGGCCGCGAAAGTGGAGACCTGAGAGGAAAGGACACTACGTTGGCTCTGCCTACGTTGACTCCGGAGCAGCGCGCCGATGCCTTGGCCAAAGCTGCCGAGGCTCGCAAGGCGCGTTCGGAACTGCTTGCGTCGATCAAGTCCGGCAAGGAGAGCATCGAGAAGGTGCTCAAGCAGGCCAAGGAGAACAAGACCATCGGGAAGACGAAGGTCACCCAGCTGCTGAAGGCCGTTCCCGGCCTCGGCGCGGTGAAGGTCGCCGCCCTGCTCGAGCAGGCCGGCATCGACCCGGACCGGCGCGCCGCCGGCCTGGGCGAGCGCCAGCGCGAGGCGCTCATCGACGCGCTCAAGTAGCCCGTCACCAGGAGCTCCCGCGAGGGGAGTGTCGCTCGTGACACTCCCCTCGCGGATCTCCCGAAGCCTGGGACGCTGGAGCCTGTGAGCTCACCTGATCCGGCGACCCCGGCTAACGACCTCGCCGCCCGCTACCAGCGAGGCGACTTCCTCTTCACGACGGCTGAGCGCGCACTCCTCGCGCAGGGCACCATCCGGACCGTCACCGAGACGGACCCCCGGCGGCTCGCCTCGGCGATCCCCGGCGTCCTGGCCGAGACGGGCGCCCCACTGGCCGTCGGCGTGCTGCCGTTCGACACCGGGCCCGACACGAAGGTGCCGGGTCACCTCGTCGTGCCCCGGACCGTCCACCGGTCCGCAGGAGCGCCTTCGCTGCCGCGTGAGGTCCTGCCGGCGCCCGTGCGGGTGCGTGCGGTTCCCGTCCCTTCGCGGCACCTCGATGCCGTTGGCGCCGCGGTGGCCGCGCTGGCCGCTCGTGACCTGCGCAAAGCCGTCCTCGCGCGGGCTCTCGACCTCGAGTTCGCTTCGCCGATCGTGGCCGAGAGCATCGTGCGCAACCTGGCCGTCGGCAATCCCCGGCACTTCACCTACGCGGCCGAGCTGCCCGGTGGCCGATCGCTCGTCGGCGCCACGCCGGAGCTGCTGCTGCGCCGCACCGGCCGCACGGTCTTCTCGTCACCGCACGCCGGCTCGATGCCGCGCTCGGCCGACCCGGTGACCGACCGCGCGAACGGCGAGGCGCTGCGGACGTCCCGCAAGGACCAGCTCGAGCACGCCGTGGTCATCGACTACGTCGTCGAGGCGCTGCGGCCGTTCTGCCGGACCCTGGACGTCCCGGCCGGGCCGGAGCTGGTCACCACGCCGGCCATCTGGCACCTGCGCACCCCGATCACCGGCGAGCTCGCCGACCCGGACGTCACGGCGCTGGACCTCGCGGCCGCGCTCCACCCGACCCCGGCGATCTGCGGCACCCCGACCGAGGGCGCCCGCGAGCTGGTCCAGGAGCTGGAGCCGTTCGACCGCGACTACTACGCGGGAGCGGTCGGCTGGGTCGACGCGGCGGGCGACGGCGAGTGGGCGGTGGCGATCCGCTGCGCCGAGATCGCCTCGACGTCGATGCGCCTGTACGCGGGCGGCGGGATCGTGGCGGCTTCGGACCCGCAGGCGGAACTGGACGAGACGACGGCGAAGTTCCGGACGTTGCTGACCGCGATGGGCCTGGCGGACCTCCCGGTCTGAGCGGGCCTGCTCAGGGGACCCAGTGTTCCTCGGTGACCGACAGTTCCTCGGTGGTCAGCACCGCGATGGCCGCGCGGTAGCCGTCCGCGGCCTTCAGGTCGATCAGGCGCGTCGTCGCCGGGTCCAAGGCCGGGTCGCCCGATGAGGCCAGCCGGGCCGGTTCGTCGTAGCGGGAGAACGTGATGCTCTGCAGCGGGATGCGCAGCCCCTTGCCGGTGGCCTTCATCACGGCCTCCTTGCGGGTCCAGTAGACGAAGAACGCTGCGGCCTTTTCCTCCGCGCCGAGGCCCGCCAGGTGCTCGGTCTCGACGGCGCTCAGCGCGTACTCGATCAGGCCGTCGTCGGCCCGGCGGTTGGCCGTTTCGACGTCGAGGCCCACCGGGACCGACGGCGTCGCCGCGACGCCGATCAGCTCGCCCGAGTGCGAGATCGACAACGCCAGGTCCGCGCCCGGGATCCGCGGCCGCCCGTGCGGCTTGCCGCAGTCTTCGCACGTCGCGTCGAACTTCACGGCCTCGACGGCCAAGCCGAGCCGTTCGGCAGCGACCGTCTTCGCCAGGACCCGGCCGGTGAGGAACCGCCGCTTGTCCGCGTCCTGCCGGTAGGCCGCGAACCGTCCTTGCTCGACGTCGTCGAGCAGGCGCAGGAAGCGTTCTTCGGCGGGCAACGGCGACGACCAGCGAACCTCGATCTCCATCACCTGACCGATCTTTCCGGGTGTGGCAGCCGTTGTCACGAATTCCGGCCGAGGTCTGGGGTTAACCGGCTCCCAGGAGGTACCCTGGGCTAAGCAAGCGCTTAGCCAGTGTCGGAGGAGCAGCTCGGTTATGGATTTCTCACTCAGCACCGAAGAACGTGAAGTGCGCGACTGGGTCCGCACGTTCGTCCAGCGCGAGCTGATCCCGCTCGAGCAGGAGGTCTTGCGGCGGGAGCGCGCCCACCAGCCCGGCCTGACCGGCGAGGAGCTCAAGGCCCTCCAGCTCAAGGCGAAGGAGTCCGGCTTCTGGGGCGTGCTGACGCCCGAGGAGTACGGCGGCATGGGCCTGTCCGCCGTGATGGCCGCGCTGCTGGAGGCCGAGCTCGGCCGCACCTTCGTGCCGTTCCGCTTCGGCGGCGCCGCCGACAACATCCTGTTCCACGCCAACGAGGACCAGAAGCAGACCTACCTGCTGCCGACCATCTCGGGCGAGCGCAAGTCGTGCTTCGCGATCACCGAGCCGGGTGCCGGGTCGGACGCCAAGGCCATCCGGACCACCGCCCGCAAGGACGGCACCGACTGGATCATCAACGGCGAGAAGACCTTCATCACCGGTGGCAACGAGGCCGACTTCACCATGGTCTTCGCCATCACCGACCCGGAGAAGGGCGCCAACGGCGGCGTCACCTGCTTCCTCGTCGACCGCGAGGCCGGCTGGAAGTCCGAGTACATCGACACCATGGGCGAGTGGGGTCCGGCGTCGCTGATCTTCCAGGACGTCCGGGTGCCGGAGACGCAGATCCTCGGCGAGGAGGGCCGCGGCTTCGAGCTGGCCATGCAGTGGATCGGTCAGGGCCGCTACCTGCTGCCCGCCCGCGCGATCGGCTCGTGCGAGCGGCTGATCTCGATGGCCATCGAGCACGCCAACACCCGCGAGACGTTCGGGCAGAAGATCGCCGAGCGCCAGGCCATCCAGTGGATGATCGCCGACTCCGGGGTCGAGCTGGAAGCGCTGCGCTGGCTGGTGCTCCACGCCGCGTGGCAGGTCGACCAGGGCGTGGACTCGCGGCACGCGCAGTCGATGGCGAAGCTGTACGGCGGCCAGAAGGCCAACGAAATCGTCGACCGCGTCCTGCAGATCCACGGCGGTATGGGCTACACGCGCGAACTGCCGGTCGAGCGGTGGTACCGCGAACTGCGGCTGCTGCGCATCTACGAAGGCACCGACGAGATCCAGCGCCGCACCATCGCGCGCAACCTCCTCAAGGGGCACGTGAAGGTCGGCGGGACACTGGGCTGAGAGCGCGAAGAGTTTTTCGGGGGTTCCGGGTGGCGGAGCCCCCGGCCTGGGGCGGAGCCCCGGATGTCACAGTTGCTTTTCGGGGGTTCCGGGTGGCGGAGCCCCCGGCCTGGGGCGGAGCCCCGGATGTCACAGCCGTCAAGGCCACCTCCCGGATGCCCGCGAGATGGCCTTGACGGTCCTTCAACCTGCTTACTTCTTGTTGCGAATGGCGATCGGGACGCCCGCGAGGTCCTCTTCGTTGCACAGGAGCTTCACGTCGTAGTACGGCGAACCTTGGCGGTCGTCGTAGTCGAGGTGAATGGCCAGGACGTCGAGCGGCTCGCCCAGCCACTCCTGGGCCTGCCGTAGCCAATCGGAGCACCGTGCCAGGGCGGTGGGGAGATCGTCATCGCGGAACTCGACGGGGCGATAGGGGACATCCTGCACCTGATCGCGGGGGCCTTCCGGCGCCGGGAGGCCCGGCGCGAGCCCCGAGTCGTCCAGTTCCAGTTGGATCGTTTCCTCAGTCACCCTTCGAGCGTCCCCCAAGCTCGCCGTCTGGGCAAGGCGTACACAGGTAAAAGCGCCGCTAAACGGACATGCCCCACTCTTTCGCGACGATTCCCCGGCAGCGGGCCAAGTCGTGGATGCCGGGCGCTGACGTGCAGCCCAGCGCCCTCGACGCCAGTTCCGCGTAGTGCTCGGCGAGCTGGTCCAGCGCCAGCGGACCGCGTGGGGAATACCACCTCGCTACGCCGCTGCACATCTCCAGCAGCGCCAGCCTGGTCACCGCCGGGTGTTCGGTGTGGAACACCCCCGCCGCGACGCCTTCGTCGATGGCCGCGGCCCACAGGTGTTCGTAGGCGTCGCGCAGCGCCACGACCGGCTCGCGCGCCGCCGGGGACAACACGTCGACTTCGTTGTCCACCACCCGGGTTTCCGCCGGGCCGACGGCGTGCGCGAGCACGTGCAACGCGACCAGCGTGCGCAGCCGGTGCACCGGGTCGCCGCTGCCGGCGGTCGCCTCGCGGGCGGCGTCGAGCAGGCGGTTCAGCGCGGTGTGCATGATCTCCGCGAGCAGGTCCTCTTTGGTGCCCATGTAGTGGTACAGGCTCGCCGAGGAAAGTTCGGCCTCCTGCGCCAGATCCCGGATACCGGTGCCGTGGAACCCCTTGGTGGCGAACAGCTTCACCGCGGCCGCGCGCACCCGCTCCCGGCTGCTCACAGCCATGCTTCCGCCTTCGCGTCCCAGCAGCCGGCGCGCGGGTCCGCGACCTTGCGCAGCTCGCCCTTGGCGACCCGCTCGGACGGGGTCATCGGCAGCTCCCCGGCGAACGTCCAGAACCGGGGAACCTTGAAGTAGGCCAGTTTCCCGGCGCAGAACGCGGCGAGCTCGGCGGGGTCCGGCCGGTCGCCGTCGCACACGACGTACGCCTTGATCTCCTCGCCGCGCAGCTCGTCGGGCACCGCGACGACGGCGGCCAGCCGCACCGCCGGGTGCAGCAGCAGCGCGCGCTCGACCTCGTCGGCGGAGACGTTCTCGCCGCTGCGGCGGATCATGTCCTTCGTGCGGCCGACGTAGTAGACGCGGCCGGCGGCGTCCATCCGGGCGAGGTCGCCGGTGTGGAACCAGCCGTTCTCGAACGCCTTCGCCGTCGCTGCCGGATCGTCGTGGTAGCCGTGCATCAGCCCGATCCCGCGGATCAGCAGCTGCCCGGTTTCCCCGCGCGGCACCGGCTTCCCGTCGTCGCCGGCGATCAGCACCTCGCGGTCGCGGCTCGGCCGGCCGAGGCAGCCGGTGCCGACGGTCTCGTCGTGGTCGGCGGCGGTCATCCGGATGTCGCCGCCGGTTTCGGTCATCCCGAACGCCTCGAACCACGGCACGCCCCAGCGCCGCTCCAGCTCGGCGTGCAGCTCCGGCGGGATCGCGGACGCGCAGATCGCGCGCACGCGGTGGGCGCGGTCGGCTTCGGACGGTTCCTGGCGCAGCAGCAGCGCCGGCATCAGGCCGAGGCAGTAGAACCACGTGACGCCGTGCTCGCGGACCTTCGCCCAGAACGTGCTGGGGTGGAAGCGGTCCAGTACCACGAGAGTGGCGCCGCCGGCGAGCCCCAACGCGACGTTCCACTGTGGATCGATGTAGTGGAACGGCTGCGCGGTCAGGATGACGTCGTCCGCGCCGACGGCCGGGAAGTCGGTGGCCAGGCCGATCGCGAGCGTCGTCCAGTAGCGGTTCGGCAGGACGCAGCCCTTGGGCGCGCCGGTGGTGCCGGAGGTGTACTGGATGTTGACCGCCAGCTCGGGCACGGGCGTGAACTCCGGCGGTCCGGCATCGGTGCGGAGCTCGTCCGGGGTGATGACCTCCGTCAGGCCGATCCGTTCGAGGAGGCCGGTGAACTCCGGCGCGGCGACGGTCAGCTTCGCGCCGGAGTGGCGGAGGACGTGGGCACCGTCGAACTCCTGGTAGTTCGTGTTGACCGGCACCAGCAGCGCGCCGATCTTCGCCAACGCCAGCCAGGTGAGCGGGAACGCGGGTACGTTCCGCAGCATCACCGCCACCCGGTTGCCGGGGCCGATGCCGCGCTCGGCCAGCGCCGCGGCGATTCGCGAGCTTTCGAGATCGACCTCGGCGAAGGTGAAGCGCCGGTCGAACTCGTCGAACACCCAGGCCGTGCGTTCAGGCCACCGTGCGGCGGCCCGCGTGACGAGCTGCGCGAGGGTCCCGATCTCGGCGAGGGACGTCACGCCCGGCTCCGGAAGGCTTCGGTGGACGCGGCCACCGCGACCGAGTGCTCGGTGATCAGGGCGTGGCTGACCTCGAGTTCGAGGGCGGGCTCGACGTCGGTGCTCGCGTCGAGGACGCGCTTCGCCATGGCCGCCGAAGCTGGCGGGTGCTCCGCGATCCGCTTCGCCCACCTCAGCGCTTCGGCCTGGAGCTGCTCGGCGGGCACGGCCGCGTTGACCATGCCCAGTTCGGCGGCCTTCCGGCCGTCGAAGCGCTCGCCGAGCAGCAGGAGTTCCTTCGCCTTGAGCGGGCCGACCAGCAGCGGCAGCAGCCGCGACGCCGCGCCGGTGACGCTCAGGCCGAGCGAGACCTCGGGGAACGCGAAGACGGCGTCCTCGGCGGCCAGGATCAGGTCGCAGCCGAGCGCGAACTCCGCGCCGGCGCCGATCGCGTAGCCGTGGACCGCCGCGATCACCGGCTGACGCAGTGCGCGCAGCCGCCGCGTGACGTCCTGGAGCCGGTCCAGCCGCGCCCGCGAGTCACCCTCGGGGGTGGGTTCCTTGAGGTCGTGGCCGGCGCAGAAGGCCCGGCCGGTCCCGGAGAGCACGACGACGCGAGCGTCACTGCGGGCGGCCGCGTCGAGGGCGGCGAGGAAGTCGTCGACCAGGACGGCGGCGACCGCGTTCAGCCGCTCGGGCCGGTTCAGCCGGATCTGCGCGATGCCGTCTTCGACGGTGAACTCCACGGTGGGCATGCCGCCGATGCTAGACGTTCGATCGATCGATCGATAGCCTCTGAACGGTGCAGCGGCGCGAAGCGCCTCCGTTGAGGGTGACGGTGGGGAGGAAGGCGAAGATGCGGGTCGATGCGGTCTACGAGAACGCCACGGTGTGGACGGGAACGGGCGTCACCAGCGCCCTCGCCGTGCTGCACGGCCGGGTCGTCGCGCTGGGGGACGACGCTCTCGCGCTCTCTGCGCGTTCGCGGGTCGACCTGGCCGGCGGGTTCGTCGTGCCGGGGTTCCACGACGCGCACAACCACATGGCGTGGTTCGGGATGGCCCTGGACGACGTGCCGCTGGGCGGTTGCCGCAGCGTCGAGGAGGTCTACGACGCCGTCGCCGCGCGGGCCGCGACCCTGCCGGCCGGGAGCTGGGTGGTCGGGAGCGGGTACGACCAGAACAAGCTCGTGGGCGGGCACCCGGACCGGCACGGACTCGACCGGGCGGCGCCCGGGATGCTCGTGCGGCTCAAGCACACGTCCGGGCACATGACCGTGGTCAACTCGGCCGTCCTCGACCGGCTCGACCTGGCGAACGTGCCCGTCGGCGGGGACGTCGTGCACTCCGCGGACGGCTCGCCGACGGGGTTGCTGCGCGAGCAGGCCCAGCTGCTGCTGCGGCCGCTGACGTACCCGGCGCCGGTCGAGCGGGTCGTCCGCGGGCTCGACCGGGCGTCCGAGCGGTACCTGGCCGAGGGCATCACGAGCGTCCAGGAAGCCGGGATCGGCGGCGGCCTGGTCGGCGAGACGCCCGCCGAGCTCGCCGCCTACCAGGTGGCGCGCGACCGCGGGGTGCTGCGCGTGCGCAGCACGGTGATGGTCGCCGCCACCGTGCTGCACGACCTGCCCGACGGCGCCGGGTTCGGCCTCGACCTCGGCCTGCGCACCGGGCTCGGCGACGAGTGGCTGCGCGTCGGCCCGGTGAAGCTGTTCGCCGACGGCTCCCTGGTCGGGCGCACCTGCGCGATGCACGAACCGTTCGACGGCGAGCCGGACAACCGCGGCTACTTCCAGGTGCCCGAGGAGTCCCTGGCGAGCACGATCCGCCGCGCGCACGACGCGGGCTGGCAGATCGCCACGCACGCGATCGGCGACCGCGCGATCACCGTCGTCCTCGACGCGTACGAAGCCGCGTTGGCCGCTTCGCCGCGGACAGACCACCGCCACCGCATCGAGCACTGCGCGGTGCTTCAGCCCGCGGAGCTGACTCGGCTCGCTTCGCTCGGGTTGATCCCTTCGCCGCAGGGGCGATTCGTCAACGAGCTCGGCGACGGCATGCGGGCCGCGCTCGGCGAGGCGCGCGTGCCCTGGTGCTACCGGCTGCGAAGCCTCCTCGACGCGGGTTGCGTGCTTCCCGCGTCCTCGGACCGGCCCGTCGTGAACGGCGCTCCGCTGCTCGCGCTGGCCGACATGGTGCGTCGGCGTACGGCGTCTGGCGCGCCCTTCGCACCCGAAGAGGCGTTGACGCCGGAGCAGGCGCTGCGCGCGTACACGTACGGCTCCGCGTACGCGACCTTCGCGGAGCGTGATCTGGGCACGCTGGAGCCCGGGAAGTTCGCCGACTTCGCCGTGCTGTCCGGATCGCCGCTCGAGGAGTCCGCTTTGGACGACCTGCGCGTGCAAGGCGCCGCCGTCGGCGGCGAACTGCGTTATCAAGCGTGATGGCTCACCTCCCCACGAACTCGAGTGCTTCCTCCGCCAGCGCGGACCACGGCTGTGGCGTTGCCGCGTCCAGGGCCAGCCACTCCTTCATCGGCGTGCCCTTGTTCGCGTCGAAACGCACCCCGTGCCCGCCTTCGACCAGCTCGTCCACCCGGCTCCGGGGCAGCTTCAGCACCAGCTGCCCGCGGACGAACATCGCGAAGATCCGCCCGTGCGCGCGCAGGGCGGTGCGCCCGAAGCCGCCGGTCGCGCCGGGTGGCGTGATGCCCGGGCGTCCGGTGAACTCGTCGACCAGGTCCTCGAACCGCTGCTCTGGTGACATCGACCACCTCCACCCCCGACCGTAACGACCAGTACCGACAAAAAGGAGCCGCGATGCCCGTCCGCGACGCCGTCTTCGAAGACATCGAAGAGATCTGCGCGCTCATCGAGGAGCACGCCGTCTACGAGGACAACCACGACCTGAAACTCGACCGCGCCGAGATGAGCGGTCACCTGTTCGGGCCGGACCCCAAGGCGTGGGTGCTGATCGCAACCCCGCCCGGCGAGCCCGGCACAGTGGCCGGCTTCGCCTTCTGCAGCTGGAACTTCTCGACGTGGGAGGCGAGGCCGGGGATCTGGCTGGACGACCTGTTCATCCGGCCGGCGTACCGCCGCCACGGCCTCGGCCGCGAGCTGCTCGACGAGCTGCGCAACCGCACGACCGGGCGCGTCGAGTGGGACATGCAGGAGGGCAACGAAAAAGGCCGGGCGTTCTACGCGCAGCTCGGCGCGGAGCCGGTCCCCGGCTGGATCCGCTACCGCTGGCGGCCGTGAACTTTCACGAGAAAGTACCCGGCCCCGTATCGTATGCGGTATGGGAGATGGTTCGGTCCGGAGGTCCTCGTCGGTCGAGGACTACGTCCGGGTGATCTACGGCCTGGTCGAGCGGGGGGAGGCGGTCACCAACGCGTCGCTCGCCGGCCGGCTGGAGGTCAGCCCGTCCTCGGCGTCGGGGATGGTCACGAAGCTGTCCCAGCTCGGCTTGGTCACCCACGTGCCGTACCGCGGCATCGAGCTCACCGCCGACGGCAGGCTGCTGGCGCGGTCGGTGCTCCGGCGGCACCGGCTGATCGAGACGTACCTGGTTTCGGAGCTCGGCTACACGTGGGACGAGGTCCACGCGGAGGCCGACGCGCTCGAGCACGCGGTGTCCGACAGGCTCGTCGAGCGCATCGCGGCGAAGCTGGGCAACCCGGTCCGCGACCCCCACGGCGATCCGATCCCGGCCCCCGACGGCAGCGTCGAGGAACTGCCGGTGCGCATCCTGGACGACCTCCCGCCGGGCGCGGTCGGCGAGATCGTCCGGGTTTGGGACACCGACCCGGAGCTGCTGCGGTACCTGACGGAACACGCGATCAACCTGGGCGAACGCATCGAGGTGGTGGAGCGCCAGCCGTTCGGGGGGCCGATGGTGGTGAAGGTGGGCTCCCCACCGGACGCGGCCACGCACGCCATCGGCAAGGAGATCGCCCAGGCGTTGTCGGTCACCCTGCGCTGAGAGCTCGCGGCCCGGGGCACCCGCGAAAGCCCTCGGACGGGAATTCCCCTCACCGGGTGAGCGCATCACACGGATGGCCGCCACCCAAGCGCCCCCAAGCGCCCCCAGACCGGCCACGGCTGGTGCTCGCGGGCGGCGGACCGAAAATGCCGGCGCTCGCCGCGCAAGAAGCCGACACCGTCCCGTTCACCTGGGCGCCCAGCACCACCGAAGCCGCAGCCGGGTCCATTGTGGATCGGTGCTGGGCGGAAAAGCTTCTCCGCCGACGGGAGCGGTGGGGGATTTCCTACGCCACGATCAACTCCGGCTGCGCGGAACCGTTCGCCGCGATCGCCGGCGAGGTGCGCGAGGCAGGTGGGTGAGGGCCCTTCCGATCTTGCGAAGCTGCGCCTACGCTCCAATGTTCGTAATCGGGAGTGCTTCGGAGCGTTGTGATGACCGGTCAGCGAACACGCACCATCGACCGGGGGGACCAGGCGGAACTGAGCCGGCTGCTGGCGGCCGGACCGTTCGACGTGGCTCTGCGGGCGGCGATCCGGGCCCGCGGCCTCGGCCTCGAGCGGATCCGCTATCGCTTGCGCGGCAGGGGAACCACGGTCAGCCTGGCCACCCTCAGCCACTGGCAATCGGGGCGGTGCCGGCCGGAGCGGCCGGAATCGCTGGAGGCCCTGCGTAACCTCGAGGACATCCTGAACGTGCCGGACGGCTCGCTCAGCAAGCTCCTCGGGCCACCTCGGGGAAGGACGAGGTTCCACGCGCTCGACTGAGCGGTACCAAGCGGTATCAAGGAAAGCGGGGCTAGGCTCGCGCCATGCGAGCTGTGGTGATGGAGGAGTTCCGCGTCCCGCCCGTCGTGCGGGACGTGCCGGAACCGGTGGCCGCGCCGGGCGGTGCGGTGATCGAGGTCGACGCCACCGGCGTGTGCCGCAGCGACTGGCACACCTGGCAGGGGCACGACACCGCGGTGAAGCTGCCGCACGTCGCCGGGCACGAGCTCGCCGGCCGGGTCGTCGCGCTCGGCGAAGGCGTGCGCGGCTGGGAACTCGGCGCGCGCGTCACCGTGCCCTTCGTCTGCGCCTGCGGCACGTGCGCCCAGTGCGCCCGCGGTGACCAGCAGATCTGCGACCGTGAGTGCCAGCCCGGGGCCACGCACTGGGGTTCGTTCGCCGAGCGCGTCGCCATCGAGCACGCCGAGACGAACCTGGTCGCGTTGCCGGACTCGCTCGGCGCCGCCGAGGCCGCGGCCCTCGGCTGCCGGTTCGGCACGGCCTTCCGCGCGGTGCTGCGGCAGGGCCGGGTCACCGCGGGCCAGTGGGTCTCGGTGTACGGCTGCGGCGGCGTCGGGATCTCCGCGGTGCTGCTGGCCGTCGCGGCGGGTGCGAAGGTCGTCGCGGTCGACGTCTCGCCGGCCGCCCTCCAGCTCGCCGTGAAGTCCGGCGCGACCTTCACCGTCGACGCGTCGGCGTTCGACGGCCCGGAAGCCGTCGCCGCGCACGTCCGCGAGCTGACCGGCGGCGGGACGCACGTCTCGCTCGACTGCCTCGGCTCGCCGTCGACCTGCGCGGCCTCGGTCGGCAGCCTCCGCAAGCGCGGCCGGCACGTCCAGGCCGGGCTGATGCCGCCCGCGCAGGGCATCGCGCCGATCCCGATGCACCGCGTCGTCGGCGGCGAGCTGGAGCTGGTCGGCATCCACGGGCTCCAAGCCCACGAATACCCGGAGCTGCTGCGCGTCGTCGAGACCGCGGGCATCGACCTCGCCGCGCTGATCGGCAGGCGCATCGGGCTCGACGACGTCCCGGCCGCGCTGGCCGCGATGAACGACCCCGTTCCGGCGCAGGCGGGCGTCACCGTCGTGACGTTCCGCGACTGATCGGCGGCGCGGTGGTCAAGTGACCTGTTCGTAGCTGATCCACGGTGGCTTGTGACATTCAGGTGTGGGAGTGTCTAGTTATGGTGGCCCAAAGCGAGGGGATGCGGCCGCAGGAGCGTCCCGCTGGTCCATTGGGACGGCTCCTGCGGCTGTTTACTGCCGCGGGTGTCACCTTCCGCGGTCACCGCGTGGTGCCGTCGACGATCACCGACCGTGTGCGGCGGGGGTCTCCGGCACAATCGAGGTGATGGACGCCCTCCTGCCGCGCCCGCGCGCCGAGATCGCCCCCGGCGCGGTGCACCTGCCCGACTGGCTCGGCTTCGACGAGCAGCGCGAACTCGTCGCGGCCTGCCGGGGCTGGTCCGGCTACCGCCACACCCGGCTGCCCAACGGCGGCGTGATGTCGGTGAAGTCCGTCTGCCTCGGCTGGCACTGGTACCCCTACGGCTACTCGCGCACGACCGGCGAGGGAACGCCGGTGCTGCCGTTCCCGGACTGGCTCGGCGACCTCGGCCGCCGCGCGCTGGCGGCCGCGTACGGCGAACCGGCCGAGGCGTACGCGCCCGACATCGCGCTGGTCAACTTCTACGACGCCGCCGCGAAGATGGGGCTGCACCAGGACAAGGACGAGCGCAGCCTCGACCCGGTGGTGTCGGTCAGCCTCGGTGACGCCTGCGTGTTCCGCTTCGGCAACACCGAAAACCGAGGCCGGCCGTACACCGACGTCGAACTCCGCTCCGGGGACGTGTTCGTGTTCGGCGGCCCGTCCCGGCTCGCCTACCACGGCGTGCCGAAGACGCTGCCGGGCACGGCGGACCCGGCGCTGGGCCTCGACGGGCGGCTGAACATCACGCTCCGGGTGTCCGGCTTCTAGTCCTCTGTGGACTCTTCTTCCGGGACGACGATGAGCCGGACAGCCAGCGCGCGCGAGCCCGGCGGGTGGTGGCCCGGTTCGGTGACGTACTTCCAGAGCAGGTTCTGGTACTCCTCGACGAAGGACGTGACCTGCTCCTTCGTCAGGTGCAGGCCGCCGCGGTAGATCTGGTTCCAGCCCTCGGAGGTCTCGTAGCCCGTGTAGGCCCGCGTGACCAGGCCCAGGTCGTGACTCAGCTTGAGCGCGCCGAGCTTGAGCATCGCTTCCCGCTCGTCCGGCGCCAGCTCGAGACCGGGCGGGGTGTAGATGTCGGTCGACCGCGACTTCCACCAGCGCTCGCGGCCGTCCCCGCGGTCCTCGATCTCTTCGATCAGCTCCAGATCGGCGAGCTTGCGGAGGTGGTAGCTGGTCGTCCCAGTGCTCTCGCCGAGGGCCTTCGCGACGCTCGTCGAGTTCGCTTCGCCGTGTTTGCCCAGGTAGCTGAGGATGTCGCGGCGCACCGGGTTGGCCAGTGCCTTGTAGAAGGCCTTGAGATCCGCGCCGGTGAGCACGCGTTTCGCGGGGCGTTGGACCATGGCCGGAGCATACTACAGAGATTGTTTGCAAAGAATCTCTGCAATCGCTACCGTGGTCGCAAGGGGTTCGAGTTCGAGATTTCGGGGGGTGCCGGCGCATGTTCGAGCTGGACCGGCGGCTGCGTGACGAGATCGACGACCAGGTCGCGGAGGCCCTCGACGCCTACCTGGCCGAGCGGGTGCCGCGCCGGGAGCGGCGCGCGTGGCCGCTGGTGGTGACGGTGGCACTGGGGGTCGCCACCACCTGGCTGGCGCCGGAGGTGGCCTGGGCGGCGTGGCTCGCGATCGTCGTCACGAACGTCGCCTGGCTGGTGGTCGTGAGCGGCAAGCCGTAGCGGCCTGCCGCTCACGACGCGGGACGGAAGCTCACGGTCTGGCCGGGCCGCAGCTGGGCCGCCAGATCGAGGTCCTCCTCCTCGACGACCGCGATCACCGGATAGCCGCCCGTCGTCGGGGAATCCGCGTGGAACAGGATCGGTCGGCCGGACGGCGGCACCTGCAGCGACCCGGGCACGCACGCCTCGGACGGCAGTTCGTCCTGGCGCGCCCGCAGAAGCGGGGGCCCCGTCAACCGGATGCCGACGCGGTCCGAGTCCGGCGAGACCGTGTACACAGTGGACAACAGCTGGTCGGGCGAGGCGAACCAGTCGCGGCGCGGGCCCGGCGTCACGCGCAGCACCGGCGTGTCCGGCCACGCCGCCCGGGGCGCGAGGTCCACCACGGGAAAGGCGCGCGGGGCCGGGCCGACCGGCAGCAGCATCCCGGCCGTCACCGGCGGCGGGCCCAGCTTTCCGAGCGTGTCCGTCGCCCGGGAACCGAGCACCGGGGGCACGTCGATCCCGCCGCGCACCGCGACGTAGCAGCGCAGGCCCGAAACCGCCGTGCCCAGCGACAGTTCCTCCCCGGGCCACAACGTGATCGGGCCGTTCAGGCCGCCCTTCGAAAGCGGGCAGGAAGCGCCGGTGACCGCGACGGTGGTCAGGCCCGAAGCACGCAGCACCAGCCCGCCGAGCGTGACCTCCAACGCCGCGGCCTCCGGCGGGTTCCCGACGAGCCGGTTGGCCAGCCGGAACGACCCGCGGTCGGCCGCGCCGGACCGGCCGACGCCGAGCGCCGCGTGCCCGGGCCGGCCGAGGTCCTGCACCGTCGTCGTGAACCCCGGCCGCACGATTTCGAGCTTCACGACGGCACCGCCGAGAAGCGGACCCGCGTGCCCGGCGGCAGCAGGTTCGGCGGATCGCGCTCGACGTCCCACACCGGCACGTCCGTCCGGCCCAGCAACCGCCAGCCGCCCGGCGACGCGCTCGGGTAGACCGCGCTGTACTCGCCGGCGATCGCCACCGAGCCCGCCGGGATGCGGGTGCGCGGCGACGATCGGCGGGACACGTGCAGCGCGGGGTCCGATCCGGTCAGGTAGGCGAAGCCCGGCGCGAACCCGCAGAACGCCGAGACGTACGAACCCGCGGTGTGGCGCTCGATCAGGGAAGCCACGCTCACCCCCGTCTCCGCGGCGACGTCGGCCAGGTCTTCGCCGTCGTACACCACCGGGATCACCACCTCGCCCGCGTCCGTCACCGCACTGTCCACAGGGGACACCCGCTGGAGCGCCGCGCCCAGGCGGCCGGCGTCGGTCACCGAAGGGTCGAAGCGGACCAGCAGCGTCCGGGCCGCCGGGACCAGCTCTTCGACGCCGTCCAGGTCGAGCCGGGACAGCGCCGCCTGGAAACCCAGCACGTCGTCCAGTTCCACCAGTACCGCGCGCCGTCCGCACGGCAGCAGCCGGACGGTCATCCGGTGAACGCGCCGAGCGGGACGTCCGCGGCGGCCAGGCCGGCGCGGATCCGGCGGGCGAGTTCGACCGCGCCCGGGGTGTCCCCGTGCACGCACAGGGAATCCGGCCGCAGGTCGAGCCGGCCGCCGTCGGCCGTCACGCCGCCGCCGCCGGTCGCCATCGCCACCGCCCGCTCGGCCACGGCCGAGACGTCGTGCAGGACCGCACCCGGCTGCTTGCGCGACACGAGCCGGCCTTCCGCGGTGTAGGCGCGGTCCGCGAACGCCTCCGCGTACGCGACGACACCGGCTTTCTCCGCCTCCCGCTGCATTTCCGAGTCCGGCAGGCAGAGCAGCGCCAGCGCGGGGTCGTACCGGCGCAGCCCCTCGACGATCGCCGCCGCCTGTTCGACGTCGACCGCCGCGGTGTTGTACAACGCGCCGTGCGGCTTCACGTACGTCACCCGGCTGCCCGCCGCGCGGGCGAACGCGTCGAGCGCGCCGATCTGGTAGAGCACTTCGTCCGCCAGGTCGTCCGGGGCGATGTCGAGCGCGCGCCTGCCGAAGCCGGCCAGGTCGCGGTAACCGACGTGCGCGCCGATCGCGACGCCGCGTCCGGCCGCCAGTTCGCACACCCGCCGCATCACCGACGGGTCGCCGGCGTGGAAGCCGCAGGCGACGTTCGCGCTGGTCACGATGTCGAGCATGGCTTCGTCGTCGCCCATCTTCCAGGCGCCGAAACCCTCGCCGAGGTCGCTGTTCAGATCCATTTCAGCCCACCCGGTATTCGCTGTCATGGCGGTCGGTGATGAACATGTACCCCGGCGCGTGGGTGATCGCAAAGGGAGGCCGCGACGCCATCAGCGCCGCCTGCGGCGTGACCCCGCAGGCCCAGAACACCGGGACATCACCCGGTTCCGCGTCCACCGGATCGCCGAAGTCCGGCCGGGCCAGGTCGTCGATGCCCAGCGCGTGCGGATCGCCGATGTGCACGGGGGCGCCGTGCACGGCCGGCATCGCGCGGGTGATCCGGACGACGTCGTCGACGCGGTCCTCGGGGATCTGGCGCATCGACACCACCATCGGCCCGAACAGCCGTCCGGCGGGCTCGCACGGCCGGTTCGTCACGTACATCGAAACGTTGCGGCCCTGGTCGACGTGCCGCAGCGGGACGCCCTCGGCGGCCAGCGCCGTCTCGAACGTGAAGCTGCAGCCGATCGAGAAGGCGACCATGTCGCTGCGCCACAGGCCGGTCGCGTCGGGCACCTCGCCGGTGAGCACCCCGTTGTGCCAGATCCGGTAGCGCGGCAGGTCGGTGCGCAGGTCCGCGCCCTCGGCGAGGCGAGTGGCCGGGTCACCGGGGTCGGTGACGTCGAGCAGCGGGCACGGCTGCGGGTTGCGGGTGCAGAACAGCAGGACGTCGTAGGCCCAGTCTTCGGGCACGGCGATCAGGTTGGTCTGGGTGAAGCCGCCGGCCCAGCCCGTCGTGGGGCGGGCGGTGCCGCGGCGGAACACCGCGCGCGCCTGTGCCGGGGTGAAGGTGGCCGGCTGGTCGAAGGTCGTCATGAGTTCCCCCTCAATCAACGAGTTCGATGCCCCGGGTTTCGGGGAGGCCGAGCAGGGCCAGCGCGGCGATGCCGTAGCCGATCGCGCCGAACACGATCGCGCCGCCGGCACCCAGGAAGCCCACGACGGTCGGGAAGATCGCGCCGACCGCCCGGCCGAAGTTGTACGTGAACCCTTGGCCCGTGCCGCGCAGCGGTGTCGGGTACAGCTCGGCGAGGAACGCGCCGAAGCCGCTGAAGATCGCGGACATCGAGAAGCCGAGCGGGAAGCCGAGGACGAGCACGAGCCCGTTGGCGCCCGTGGGGATCTGCGTGTACGCGACGATCAAGGCGGCCGAGAGCAGCGCGAACGTCAGGAAGGTCTTCTTGCGCCCCAGCAGGTCCGTGAGGTAGCCGCCGCAGACGTACCCGACGAAGGCGCCGGTGATGAGGAAGGCGAGGTAGCCGCCGGTGCCGATCACGGTCAGCTCGCGCGTCTTCTTGAGGTACGACGGCAGCCACGTCGAGATCGTGTAGTACCCGCCCTGGACGCCGGTGGCCAGCAGCGCGGCGAAGAACGTCGTGCGCAGCAGGTCGCCCTTGAAGATCTGCGCCAGCGTGCCCTTGGTGCGGGCGGCGAGCCGGCGTTCCTCGGCGTGCGGAGCGTCCTTGACGCTGCGGCGGATCCAGAGCACGAACAGGGCCGGGATGACGCCCGTCCAGAACATGATGCGCCAGGCCACGTCGTCGCTCGCGAAGCTGAACACGACGGTGTAGACGATCACCGACAGGCCCCAGCCGACCGCCCACGCGCTCTGCACGAACGCGACGGTCCGGCCGCGGTAGCGGGCCTGCGAGTATTCGGCGACCAGCGCCGCGCCGGCCGCCCACTCGCCGCCGAAGCCCAGGCCCTGCAGGGCGCGGAAGACCAGCAGCGTCTCGAAGTTCGGCGCGAAGCCGCAAAGCACGGTGAAGATCGTGTACATCGCGATGGTGATCTGCAGCGTGCGCACGCGGCCGATCCGGTCGGCCAGCATGCCGGCCCCGACCCCGCCGATGGCGGACACGACCAGCGTCGTCGTGCCGAGCAGGCCGGCTTCGCCGCTCGAAATGCCGAAGTACGCGGTGATCGCGGCGAGGCCGAGCGGCAGGGTCTGGTAGTCGAACGAGTCCAGGCCGTACCCGCCGAACGCGCCCACGAAGGCGCGGCGTCCGCGTTTTCCGAGCGTGCGGAACCAGTCGAACGGCCGGGCCTCGGCAGCGGTAGTGGCAGTCATGGGGCACCTCCTGGCCAGTGTCTCTCATCGTGGCGTACCTCACACGGTAGAGATTGTTGAACAATTCCACAAGACGGCAATTCGATCGTCCTCCGTGTGACGGGTACCATCGCCTCCGTGGTCATCGAAGACAGCGGCGTCACGGGCCTCGAAGCCGATCGCGGCCTGGTCACCCGCAAGAGCACGGCCGAGCGGGTCGCCGGCGTCCTCCGCAAGCGCATCGCCGAGGGGTTCTTCCTGCCCGGCGGCCGGCTGTCGGAGCAGGACATCGGCAACGCGCTCGGCGTCTCCCGCAACACGCTTCGCGAAGCGTTCCGGCTGCTCACGCACGAACGGCTGCTCGCCCACGAGCTCAACCGCGGGGTCTTCGTCCGCATCCCGAGCATCGAGGACGTCATCGACATCTACCGGGTGCGCAAGATCATCGAGTGCGCGGCGGTCCGCGGGGTGCGGACCCAGCCCGCGTCGTTCCCGCGGATCAAGGAGAAGGTCGAGATCGGGGACGAGGCCGCGCGCACCGGCAACTGGAAGGACCTCGGCACCGCGAACGTCTGGTTCCACCAGGAGCTGGCCGCGCTGTCCGGCAGCGAACGCGTGAACGAGCTGGTCGGCAGGCTGACCGCCGAGCTGCGGCTGGTGTTCCACATCATGGCCGAGCCGCGCCGCTTCCACGAGCGCTACCTGCCGCGCAACCACGAAATCCTCGACCGCATCGAGGCCGGTGACGGCCCGGGCGCCGAACAGCTGCTGATGAAGTACCTCGACGACGCGGAGGAACAGCTGGTGGGCGCGTACGCGGACCGGGCGGACGCGGCCCGCGCGGCCGTCGCGGCGGAGTAGCTCTAGCCGCGCTCCACTCGTCCGAACCGGTGGGCATTCGGGCACGGTTGAGGTCCGGACGGCCCGAGCACGAGCCGGACACTAGGGCCGGTGGATAACCTCGGGTGCGGTTCCGCCGCCGGAGACCCCCAGCGGCCGGCGGAACCCCTCGCTGCCGGGTCGTGGCTTCCCCAGAGCCGCGGCCCGGCAGCCCACCCCCGTAACGCCGTGAATGCCACCTTGACGGACTCAACGTCCCTCAAGGTGGCATTCACGGACTTGCCCGGGGAGAGGGTCAGCCGGCGTAGCGGGCGAAGATCCTCGTGAAGTCCCACGCCTGCTGGGAGACACCGGAACAGGTGTCGTTGTTCGGGTACCCGCCGGGGCACGGGCGGTCGCGGTTCGCCGACCAGAACGTCAACCGGGCCAGGTGGTGCGAGTTCGCGTAGGCCAGGATCGTGGTGAAGTCGTTGAGCGTGACCGTCTCGGCGTTGTCGGTGATGCCGTTCATCGACGAGATGCCCATGTGCCGGTAGGCCGTGTCGTCGTCGTAGCCGTACGCGCCCTTGACGACGTTCTTGAGGCCCTCGGCCGCCCGCTGGGTCAGCGTGCCCATGTTCTGGCCCGCCCCGCCGAAGTCGAACGGCATGATCACCCAGCCGTCGACCGTGAGCCCGCTCTGCGCCGCCCGGTTCACCAGGCTGTTGTCGGGGCCGGACTGCCCGGTGCCGAAGGTGACGTACAGCTTGATGCCCGGGTTGTTCGCTCGCACCGACTTCAGCGCGTCGACCGTGCGCTGCTGCACCGCGGGGTTGCTGTAGGCGTCGGCCTCGATGTCGATGTCGATCGCCTTGAGGCCGTAGGCGTTGATCACCTTCTGGTACGCCGCCGCCAGCTCGCCCGCGCTGCCGCACGACGACTCCAGCTTGTTGCCGGAGTACCCGCCGAACGACGGGATGACGTCGCCACCACCCGCGCGGATGGCGTTGATCGTGTTCTGGTCGACGCCGCCGGTCAGCGCCCGGCCGCCGTCCCACTGCGGGTTGCAGTAGCCGTTGGACAGCACGAACGCCAGCGTGAACCACTTGACGCCGGTGGCGCTCATGATCGTCGCCGGGTTCGGCGGGTCACCCCAGCCGTTGTAGAGGTACGGCGCCACGGCCATCGCACCCGGGCCCGGCGGCGGGGTCGTGCCGCCGGACGGGAGCGTCCACTGCTGGTTGGCCGTGCTCGCGCACGTCCAGATCTGCAGCCGCGTCCCGTTGGCGCTGGAATTGCCGATGGCGTCGAGGCACTTGCCGGACCCGGTGTTGACCAGGTTCTTCGCCGCGTTGGCCGTCCACTTCTGGGCGCCCGACCCGTTGCAGTCCCACAGCTGGACCTGCGTGCCGTTCGCGGTGCCGGCGCTCGTGACGTCGAGGCACTTGCCCAGCGCCTGCAGGGATCCGTCGCTGCCGACCGTCCACTGTTGAGCGTTCGATCCGTTGCAGTCGTACAACTGGACGGCCGTCCCGTTGGCGCTGCTCGCCGCGTTGACGTCGACGCACTTGCCGGCGAGGCCGGTGATCGGCCCGGTCGCCGCCTGCGCGACGCCCGGGGCGAGCACCATCGCCGACGCGGCGACGAGCGCGCCGAGTGTTGCTCTGACCCTCATTTTGCTCCTCATGCGGGGACGTTCCACTTCTGGTTGGCCGCGCCGGTGCAGGTCCAGATCTGCAGCCGGGTGCCGTTGGCGCTGGAGTTGCCGGTCGCGTCGACGCACTTGTTCGACCCCGAGCCGACGAGGTCCTTGGCCGCGGTGGCCGCCCACCTCTGGTTCGCGGTCCCGCCGCAGTCCCAGAGCTGCAGCTGCGCTCCGTCCGCTGTGGACTGTCCGGTGACGTCGAGGCACTTGCCCAGCGCGCGGATCGTGCCGTCGGTGCCGACGGTCCACTGCTGGGCGCTCGAGCCGTTGCAGTCGTAGAGCTGGACGGCCGTGCCGTTGGTGCTGGTCGCGCCGGCGACGTCGATGCACTTTCCGCCGAGGCCGGTGATCGGGCCGGTCTTGCCGGTGCCGCCGCCGTTGCCCTGGTTGCCGCTCCAGGTGAACGTCGCCGAGGTGCGGCCGGGCAGGGTGTAGGTGAACGACGAATTGCCCCAGTTCACGCGGACGTTCTGGGTGCCCGTGCCGGAGTTGTGGGCGATCAGCGCCTTCGAGCCGTCCGGGTTCTTCCAGGCGACGTTGCGCACGGCCGAGTTGTCGTTCGAGTCGATCCGGTACGCGCCGGGCCTCACGAACTTCGTCAGGTGACCCATCGTGTAGTACTCGACGGTGTAGTCGACCTGGCCGTTGCGCCCGTCTCCGTTGTGGACGGTGACCAGGCCGGTGCAGACGTCACAGCCGCCGTTGTGCGGGTTGTGCGCCTGGTCCATCGCCAGGCTCCACTTGGTGACCGTGCGGCTCCAGTTGCGCGTGTAGTCGACGATGTTGGTCATGTCCTCGGCGTGCTGGTTCGACACCCAGGTGCCGCCCGAGTGCTCGGTCGAGTACGCGTTGACGTTCGGGTACTGGTTGTGCACGGTCGTCTGCTGCGAGACGTCGCCGCCGTACCCGTGCCACGCCATGCCGCCGAAGTTCGGGTGGCTGCGGATGGCCGCATCGTCCATCGTGGGCGCCGCGAAGGACTGGTACTGGTCCCAGTTCCAGTCGAGCGCCAGGACCTTTGTGGACAATCCGGCGTTCCGCAGCGCAGGCAGCAGGTTGTTCTTCGTGAAGTACGCCAGGCCCGCGCCGTTCCAGTTGGTCGACGGGTAGCTCGCGCAGCACGTCGGCTCGTTCTGGACCGACAGGTAGTTGATCGGCACACCGGCGGCCTGGTAGGCCTGCACGTACTTGACGAAGTACTGCGCGTAGGCCGGGTAGAACTGCGACTCGACCCAGCCGAGCAGGTAGCTGTCGTTGTCCTTCATCCACGGCGGCGCGCTCCACGGCGAGGCCATGACCTTGATCTGCGGGTTGAGCTGCAGCGCCTGCTTGGTGAGCGGCAGGACGTCGGTCTGGTCGTGCGCGATGGAGAACTTCGCCAGGTTCGGGTCGGTCTGCCCGGCCGGCACGTCGTCGAACGTGTAGCTGTAGCGCGCGATGTCCGACGCGCCGATCGGGTTGCGGAGGAAGCTGATGCCGATCCCCGCGTTCGGGTCGAACAGCTTCTGCATGACCTGGTTGCGCGTGCTCGCGCTCAGCAGGTTGCTCGAGTTGAGCAGCCACGCTGCGGAGTCGGTGAACGACGCGCCGGCGCCCTCGAACTGCTGGTAGGTCGTGTTCTCGTTGACGTTGACGGTCACGCCGCCGGTGCCGGTGCCCGCGGCGAACTGGATCGGCGTCTGCTGCTGCAGGCCGCGGGTGACGTTGACGCCCTTGGCGTCGTCGGTGGTGGTGAGCCAGATGTTGACCGTCTCGCCCGCGGCCTGCGCCGGGGCGGCGAACGTGGCTGCGGCGAGCGCGGTCACGCCGAGGAGGGTGAGCAGTTTTCTCATGGCAGCGTCCACTTCTGGTTCGTGCCGGAGCCGCAGGTCCAGATCTGGAGCCGGGTGCCGTTGGCGCTCGAATTGCCGGTCGCGTCCAGGCACCTGCCGGAGCCGGTGTTCACGAGGTTCTGCGCCCCGTTGGCCGACCACTTCTGGGCGTTGCTGCCGTTGCAGTCCCACAGTTGCGTCGGCGTGCCGTTCGCCGTGCCGGCGCTGGTGACGTCGAGGCACTTGCCGAGCGCGCGGACCGTGCCGTCGGCTCCGACCGTCCACTGTTGAGCGCTCGTGCCGTTGCAGTCGTAGAGCTGGACGGCGGTGCCGTTGGCTTTGTTCGCGCCGGCGACGTCGACGCACTTGCCGCCGATGCCGGTGATCGGCCCGGCGCCGCCGGCGGGCGGCGTGGTGGTGCCGCCGACGAACTGCGTGGCGACCTGCTCGCCGAGGCTGACGGCGTTCGCGTGGTTCTCGATCGGGTTGACGTGCGTGTTCGGGAACACGATGTACGTCACCGGGCCTTCGGTGCCGCCGTTCTTCGGGTCGGGGTTGATGCCGAGGCTGACGGCGGTGGCGTAGGACGCCTCACCGATGATGCTCGTCGGCCCGGTGTCGCCGACCACGGCGTAGGTGACCTGGTTGTGGTAGATCACTGCCACGACCGAGCCGCCGTCGATGCCGTGGTTGCGGTAGTCCCATGTGGACGTCGGCTGCGGAAGGACGATGTACGGCAGCTGGGCCGCGTTGAGCGGCTGGTCGGTCGAGGTGTGGAACGCGGTGTCGGGGTAGAAGCAGCAGTCGGTGTTCTCGTTGCACTGGCTGGTGCGGACGCCGTCGCAGTCGACGTCCATGTCGGCCGTGAAGAACACCGCGCCGTTCGCTTGGCAGACGGGCACGGTGGCCGCGCCCCCCTCGTCGTACGAGTACTTACCGTTCGAAATCTGCTGGCAGCTCTGCGTTTTGGCCAGCAGCTGGGCCGCGGACGGACCGGCTTCGACCGCCGCTTGGGCGGAGCCGGTGAGGAGAGAAAGCGCTAACAGGGCACACCCCATTAGCGCGACGATGATTCGCCGCACTTTTGGTTCTCCTTGGGGAGTGGGCCGGGAGCTATGCGCTCCCGGCCCCGGGGATCAGGGAGTGGTCCACTTCTGGTTGGCGCCGCCGCCGCAGGTCCAGATCTGCAGGCGGGTGCCGTTCGCGCTCGAATTGCCGGTCGCGTCGAGGCACTTGTTGGCGTTCGGGTTCACGATGTCGCGCGCGCCGGAGATCGCCCATTGCTGGGCGCCGGTTCCGTTGCAGTCGTAGAGCTGCACGGGTGTCCCGTCCGCGGTGCCGGCGCCGGAGACGTCCATGCACTTGCCGAGGGCGCGGATCGTGCCGTCGGTGCCGACGGTCCAGTTCTGCGCGGCGTTGCCGTTGCAGTCGGTGATCTGGATCGGCGTGCCGTTGGCGGAGTTCGCGCCGGCGACGTCGACGCACTTGCCGCCGATGCCGGTGATCGTGCCGGTCCGGCCGCCGCCGCTGCTGGAGTTGTTGGTGACGTGCACGTAGTCGACGACCAGCTGCTGCGGGAACTGCGTGCTGCTGTTGGGATCGCCGGGCCAGTACCCGCCGACGGCGAGGTTGAGGATGATGAAGAAGTTGTGGTCGTACACCCAGCGGTTGCCGTTCAGATCGGACGGCGTGCGGGTCTGGTAGAGGTTGCCGTCGACGTACCACTTGATCTGGTTGGGCGCCCAGTCGACGGCGTAGGTGTGGAAGTCGTCGGAGAAGTTCGGGCCGTTGTAGGCCGCGCCGATGCCGCCGGAGCCGGAGTAGCCGGGGCCGTGGATGGTGCCGTGCACGGTGTTCGGCTCGAACCCGACGTTCTCCATGATGTCGATTTCGCCGTCGGTCGGCCAGTTGCCGCCGCCGAGCATCCAGAACGCCGGCCACATGCCCTGCCCGCGCGGGAGTTTCATCCGCGTCTCGAAGTGGCCGTAGGCCTGGCTGAACTTGCCGGCGGTGTTGAGCCGGGCGGAGGTGTACTCGCAGCGGCCGTACCAGCAGTTGTAGTTGCCGGGGTTTTCCCTCTTGGCGGTGATGACGAGGTGGCCCTGGCCGTCGAGCTGGGCGTTGTTGGTGCCGGAGGTGTAGTACTGCCGCTCGTGGTTGTTGACGTTGTCGCCGGTTTCGAGCTGCCACTTCGACCCGTCGACGCCAGCGCCCGCGGGGCCGTTGAAGTCGTCGGTGAAGGTGGCCGCCGCGGCGGCGGGGGACGGGCTGACGATCTGCTGCCCGAGCAGGAGCAGCGAGCAGGCGGCGAAGAGCGCCGCCCAGCGGCTCTTGCGGAATTTCCGGCTTTCCCGGAACGAGGTGGACATCGTTGTCGCCTCTCTCACCGTGGGGACCGGCGTTCCGCGCGCAGCACGGAACGCGAGGAAGGGGAGGTGGCCGCGCATGCCGGGGCGGCGGCAGGCGTGGCCGTGCGTGTGCTCGCCGAGGCCCGCGCGGCGGTGCGCGGACGTCAGCGTCTTTGTTGTGGCTGGCAACAAAGTATGCATGGTCCAGACAAGCCGGGCAACCGTCGCCCGGTCATTTTTTTTCAACCCGAATTAAGGGTGGGCGGGTGGCTCACCCGGGTGAGGGAGGTGCGCGGTGGGGACGGTCTCGGTTGCTTCCGGCGCGCCGACGATGGCTTTGGCACTCCGGCTTGTCCACAGCGCGGCAGTGATGTGGACAAGGGGGCTCAGGTGGCGGTCTTGTGGGGCTTTTCGTCGGGTGGTGCCGATACGCTGGAGCGGGGACGGACCCCCAGGGAGGGTGGGCCCTGCTCGGGGCCGCTCGAGGCCGCCGCTCAGCGGCAGGCCCGCCCGCGATAGGCCCGCTCAGCGGTAGGTCCGCTCGCGGCAGGCCCGCTCAGCGAGACAGGCCCGCTCAGTGGTAGGCCCACTCAGCCGCCCACAGCGACCCTAAGCCGCCGCGTCGGAGTTGGGGGCGCCCGGCTTGGCGATCCTCGAGGTCGCTCCCTGCTCCAGCAAGTCCGCCACCGGGAGCGTTGCCGCGCCGGTGGCCACCGCGTCCAGGCCCAGCGAGCCCAACTGGATCGATGTCTGGCTGAACGGGTGCCGTAGCGCGTGCTCGCCCGCGGCCGCTCGGATCCGGGGCAGGAGCTGCTCACCCAGCGCCAACCCCGCCCACCCGCCGATCACGATGCGCTCCGGGTTGAACAGGTTGATCAGGTTCGCGATACCCGCACCCAGGTAGCCCGCCGTCTCGTCGAGCACCCGGGCCGCCGTTTTGGACTTCGGCGCCGCCGACAGCAGGGCCGAAAACTGCGCCTGCTCGTCCTCGCCCGTGATGTCCTTGCCTCGCGCTCGGCGGTACCTGGCCAGCACCGCGCCTGCGCCGATGTACGCCTCCAGGCACCCTCGCGCACCGCAGCGGCACTCCTGGCCGCCGTACGCGATCGTCGTGTGGCCCCACTCGCCCGCGCTGCTCGTCGAACCCCGGTACGTCGTTCCGTCCGTGACCACCGCCGCTCCCACGCCCGAGCCGATCAGGGCTATCACCGCGTGGCGCGCCCCGCGGCCGGCGCCGAACCACATCTCGGCCTGGCCCTGGGTCTTCGCGCCGTTGTCCACGAACAGCGGCAAGCCGACGCCGGCGTCCTGCAGCAGCGCCGCGAACGGCACGCCGTCCCAGCCGACGGTCGGGGCGTGGACCAGCACCCGCGCCCCCTGCTCGACCGTGCCCGGCACGCCGATGCCGACGCCGAGCACGCCCGATTCGTCGATGCCCGCGCTCGCGAACACCTCGCGCAGCCCGGACGTCACCTGCTCGACCGCGGTCGCCGGGTCGGGCGCCTTCGGCAGCGGGTGGTCGACCGTCGCGAGCCGGTTCATCGCCAGGTCGAACAGCTCGACCTTGACGCCCGTCTCCCCGATGTCGACGCCCGCGACGTGCCCGTACGCCGGGTCGACGCGCAGCAGCACGCGCGGGCGCCCGCCGTCCGATTCGACCTGGCCGGCCTCGGTGATCAGGCGTTCTTCGCCCAGTTCGGCCGTCACGTTGCTCACCGTGGCGGCACTCAATCCGGTGAGCTGGCTGAGTTCGTGCCTCGACAGCGGGCCGTCGAAGTACAGTTTCGACAGCAGCAGGGATCGGTTGTGCCGCCGCAGATCACGGACGGTGGTGCGCTTGCTCGCCATGGGCAACCCATCTGAACTCTGACCGGCTCACTGACAGGATGCCTGATCACCGTAAGTTGTGGCTATGTATTAAGTAGTGAACTAAGTCCCGAACCGATGGTAGGCGGGCCGCGGTCTGGCAGAATCCTCCCGGTGACCCAGGTGGTGCGCCAGACGACCCGTGACCTCAGGCGGCACAACCGCGCGGCACTGCTCTCCTCGCTCTACCTCCGCGGTCCCGTCAGCAGACTGGAACTGGTAGCTGAATCGGGACTGTCGGCCGCCACCGTTACCAACGTCGTCTCGGAACTCATCGCCGACGGCGTCGTCGCCGAGGCCGGATCGGTCGAATCGGACGGCGGGCGGCCGCGCACGCTGCTGGCGGTGCGGCCCGGGTTCGGGCACGTCGTGGGCGTCGACGTCAGCGAGACGCACGTCGAGGTCGGCCTCTTCGACTGCGCGCTCGGCACCCTCGGCACGGTGCGCCACCCGCTCGTCGGCACCCGGCTCGACCCGGACGAAGTGGCCGGACTGGCGCGAACCGGCATCGCCGAAGTGCTCGAAGGCGGCGAACCGGACGCGGTGTTCGGCGTCGGCATCGGCGTGCCCGGCGCAGTCCGCGACGGCGGGATCGTGCACGCGCCCACTCTCGGCTGGCGCGGCGTGAACTTCGCCGAGCTGATCCACCCGCACGTCGAGGCGTTGTTCCCGGCCGGCCCGGGGCGCGAAGCCGGGTGGACGATGCCGGTGCACCTGGACAACCGCGCCCGCACCCTCGGCCAGGCCGAGGCCTGGCGCGGGGCCGGCCGCGGCGCCGAACGCGCCATCGTCGCCCTCCTCGGCGTCGGCGTCGGGGCCGCCGTCGCGACGGCCGGGCGGTCGCACCCCGGCATCACGACCAGCGAGTGGGGCCACACCGTGGTCAGGGCGGCCGGAGCGGCCTGCCGGTGCGGCTCCCACGGCTGCCTGGAGGCCTACGTCGGCACCGAGGCGGTGGTCCGCCACTACGCCGAGCGCGCCGGCAAGGAACCGGTCATCGGAGACGAAAGCGACGCCGAACTGGCTCGCATCGTCGCCGAAGCCCGCGACGGCGGTCCGGCCGCGGAGGTGCTGGCCGAGGCCGGCGAGTACCTCGGGATCGGCATCGCGAACCTGATCAACCTGCTCAGTCCCGACCGGGTGGTGCTGTCCGGCTCGGCCGGGGCGATCATGGGACCGGCGATCCTCCCCGCCGTGCGCGACGCGGTGCGCCGGCACGCGCTCGACTACCTGGCCGAGCGCACCGAGGTCGTCCTCGGCCGGCTCGGGCCCGAGGCGGTCGCGCTCGGCGCGGCGACCTTGCCGATCGCCCAGCTGCTGGCGAGCGGGGGCCGGAACGGCTGAAACCCTTGCCGCGCAAGGATTAGGTCGTCCAGTAGGTCCAGACCGCCAGTTCTTTTAGTACTTAAACTTAGGTACAAAACGTTACCGCCGTGTTATTGACGTGACCCGAGTCACCCGGGTTGACTTCGGGGCGTCGTTCGGTCGCCGGCGGTCGGGGCTCGCTACCAGTCGACAGCAATCAGTCGTCGATGACTAGGAGGACCGATGCGGGTCAAACGCGCAGTGGTCGCAGCGCTGGTAGCCACCATGGCCGTGACCGGCCTGACCGCGTGCGGCGGCGGCAGCTCGACCGCCGCCCAGGGCAACCCGGACGCCGTGCTGAACGTCGGCAAGCCGGACGGTCCGCAGGCGGAAAACAACAACCCGTTCCTGGAGACGTCCGCCCTGTCCAACATGGGCTACCGGTGGATGATTTACGAGCCCCTCGCCATGTACAACCGCGTCAAGCCGCAGGAGCCGGCGAAGCCGTGGCTGGCCACGAAGTGGGACTGGTCGGACAACTACAAGAAGCTGGTCCTGACCGTCCGTGACGGTGTCAAGTTCTCCGACGGCCAGCCGATGACCGGCGAGGACGTCGCCTACACCTTCCAGCTGCTGCGCGACAACAAGGCGCTGAACGTCGACGCCGTGCCGTACAAGGACATCACCGCGGCGGGCAACCAGGTGACGCTGGGCTTCGACAACTCGCAGTTCGTCAACCAGGTCAAGATCCTGCAGACCCTCGTCGTGCCGAAGCACGTCTGGCAGGGCATCAAGGACCCGGCGCTCGACCTGGTGAAGAACCCGATCGGCACCGGCCCGTACACGCTCAAGTCGGCCACGCCGCAGACGATGATCGTCACCCGCCGCGACGGTTACTGGCAGGAAGCGCCGAAGGTCAAGGAGATCCGCTACACCTCCTACACCGACAACAACGCGCAGGTCTCGGCGCTGGTCAACGGGGCGGCCGAGTGGAGCTTCGTGTTCATCCCGAACTACAAGGCCGTCTACACCAACAAGGACCCGCAGCACTACAAGCTGTGGTTCCCCGCGCAGCTGGCCGTCCACGGGCTGTGGTTCAACACCGAAAAGGCGCCGTGGAACGACGCGAAGCTGCGCCAGGCCGTCAACAAGGTGATCAACCGCGACGACATCTTCAACCAGGGTGAGGCCGGCTACTTCTACCCGAAGAACGACCAGGTCACCGGCATCCCGACCCCGGCGGGTGACCCGTTCATCGCGCCGCAGTACAAGGGCAAGTCGGTCCAGGTCGACGTCCCGGGCGCCAAGGCGCTGCTGACCGGCGCGGGCTACAAGTTCACCGGCGACAAGCTGGCCGATCCGGGCGGCAAACCGGTCACCCTCAAGCTCACCGTCCCCTCCGGCTGGTCGGACTACATCACCGACCTGGAGATCATCAAGGACAACCTGGCGCAGATCGGCATCACCGCCACGGTCGAGAAGATGAACCAGGACGCGTGGATGAAGTCGGTCGACACCGGTGACTTCGAAGGCCTGATGCACTGGACCAACGACGGGCAGACGCCGTACGACATGTACCGCGACGTCATGGACGGCAACCGCTACAAGCCGACCGGCCAGGGTGGCATCAACGGCAACTACGGCCGCTACAAGAACGACGAGGCGACCAAGGCGCTCGAGACCTACGCGAACGCCGAAGACGACGCCGCCCGCACCGCCGCCATGGCGACGCTGCAGCGGATCATGATCGACCAGCAGCCGATGGTCCCGACCTCGGCGGCGAACTCCGGTGGCGAGTACAGCACGAAGAACTGGGTCGGCTGGCCGGACGACGCCAACCCGTACGCACCGGCCCAGCCGACGCTGCGCAACGCGCTCGACATCGTCCTGCACCTGAAGCCCGCGGCCTGACCATGGCGGATTCAGCCGTGACGACCGAGCAGTCCCCCTCCGACCCCGTCGCCGTCGGGTCGGAGGGGGACCTCCCCGTGGTCCTGGAAGCCACGGGACTCACCAAACACTTCTTTATCAGACGCAGCCCGATCCGCACGGGCCGGGCCGCGCTGACCGGCCCGAAACGCAGTGTCCAGGCCGTCGACGACGTGACGCTGACACTCCGGCGGGGCCGCGTCACCGCGCTGGTCGGCGAGTCCGGCTCGGGCAAGTCGACGGTCGCGCGGCTGCTCGCGGGGCTCTACCCGCGCACCGCCGGCGACATCCGGTTGCGCGGCGAGACGGTGAACGTCCGCCACGGCCGGGCGTTCCGCGCCTACGCGCGCCGCGTGCAGATGATCTTCCAGGACCCGTTCGCGTCGCTGAACCCGGTGCACACCGTGCGCTACCACCTGACGCGGGCGCTGAAGATCCACGGCCGCGCGGGCGACGACCTCGAGAAGTCGCTGCACGAACTGCTGACCCGGGTGCAGATGACGCCGCCCGAGCGGTACATCGACAAGTTCCCGCACGAGCTGTCCGGTGGCCAGCGCCAGCGCGTCGCGATCGCGCGGGCGCTCGGCGCCGATCCCGAAGCGCTGCTGGCCGACGAGCCGGTGTCCATGTTGGACGTCTCCATCCGGCTCGGCGTGCTGAACCTGCTGCGGGACCTCAAGGAACGCCTGCACCTGGCAATCCTGTACATCACGCACGACATCGCGTCGGCGCGCTACTTCGCCGACGAGACGATGGTGATGTACGCGGGCCGGATGGTCGAAGGCGGCGACAGCGAGACCATCACGCAGCGGCCGGCGCACCCGTACACCCGGCTGCTCATCGGCTCCGCGCCCGACCCCGACCGGCTGGCCGGCGGGAGCGGCGGCGAACTCGACCCGGGCGAGGTGCCCGCCGAGCGCGGGGCCGGCGAGCCGCCGAGCCTGATCGACCCGCCGCCGGGCTGCCGGTTCCACCCGCGCTGCCCGGTCGCTCTTGCGCGGTGCAAGACCGACCTGCCGCCGCGGTTCGAGGTCGACGACGCACCCGGCCACTGGGCCGCGTGCTGGCTGTACGACGGGGCCGCCCGATGAGGTTCCTGCTGCAACGGCTGGTCTTCTACGTCTTCACCGCGTGGGCCGCCGTCACCATCAACTTCTTCATCCCGCGGCTGATCCCGGGCGACCCGGTGCAGTCCCTGATCGCGAAGAACCAGGGCATGATCAGCGCGGAAGCGATGCAGTCGCTGTACGTCCTGTTCGGACTCGACAAGAACCAAAGCCTCCTCTCCCAGTACTTCGACTATTGGGGTCAGCTCTTCCGGGGCGACCTCGGGATCTCGTTCACGTTCTTCCCGACGCCGGTGTCCGACCTGCTCCGCGACAGCCTGCCGTGGACGATCATCCTGGTCGGCATCACCACGATCGTCGGCTTCGCGATCGGCACCGGGCTCGGCGTGGTGGCCGGCTGGAAGCGCGGCTCGTGGGTCGACGGCCTGCTGCCGGTGACGACGTTCCTTTCGTCGATCCCCTACTTCTGGCTCGGCCTGATCGCGCTGACGCTCTTGGCCGGCCCGGGCAGCTTCTTCCCGTCGTCCGGCGGTTACGACCCCGGCGTGGTGCCCGGCTGGGACGGCGGGTTCATCGGCAGCGCGATCCAGCACAGCCTGCTGCCCGCGCTGACCATCCTGATCAGCTCGATGGGCAGCTGGATCCTGGGCATGCGCAACATGATGGTGACCGTCGCGTCGGAGGACTACGTCACCGTCGCGCACGCCAAGGGTCTGCCGGAGCGCCGGGTCATGGTCGGGTACGCCGCGCGCAACGCGCTGCTGCCGAGCGTGTCCGGGTTCGCGCTGGCGCTGGGCTTCATCGTCGGCGGCACGCTGCTGGTGGAGATCGTCTTCTCCTACCCGGGCGTCGGCTTCCAGCTGTTCCAGGCGGTCGGCTCGCAGGACTACCCCCTGATGCAGGGCATCTTCCTGATCATCACGCTGTCGGTGCTGGTGGCGAACCTGTTCGCCGACGTCGCCTACCTGGCGCTCGACCCGCGCACCCGGAAGGAGGGCTGACATGGCCGTACCCGCGGCGGACGTCAAGGCCGCCCAAGCCCTCCCGCTCGATGCGGTGGCCGCCCGCCGGCGCCGCTTCCGGTTCCTCACCGGTGGCAAGACCGCCACCGGCCTCGCCGTCATCGTCTTCTTCCTGGTGATCGCGGTCATCGGGGAGTGGATCGCGCCGTACGACCCGTCGGCGCGCAGCAGCGACCTGCTGGAGTCGCCATCGGCCCGGCACTGGTTCGGCACCACCCACCTGGGCCAGGACATCTTCAGCCAGGTGCTGGTCGGCACGCGCAGCGTCATGCTCGTCGGGCTGGCCGCCGGGATCGTGGCGACGATCCTCGCGGTGATCGTCGGCGTGACGTCCGGCTACCTCGGCGGCACGCCCGGTGAAGGCCTCTCCGCTTTGTCCAACGTGTTCCTCGTGATCCCCGCGCTGCCGCTGATCATCATCATCGGCAGCGCGGTGCCCACCGGCGGGGACTTCCTGGTGGCGGTGATCATCGGGTTCACGTCGTGGGCCTGGGGCGCCCGGGTCCTGCGGGCCCAGACGCTGTCCCTGCGCGGCCGGGAATACGTCGAAGCGGCCCGGGCCACCGGAGAATCGACCTGGCGGATCATCTTCTTCGAGATCCTGCCGAACCTGACCGCGGTGATCGCGTCCAGCTTCGTCGGCACGGTGATCTTCGCCGTGATGTCGGAGATCACGCTCGCGTTCGTCGGCGTCTCCGGGCTGTCCAACTGGAACTGGGGCACGATCCTGTTCTGGGCGCAGAGCCAGCAGGCGCTCGCGCAGGGCGCGTGGTGGTGGTTCGTGCCGGCCGGGCTGGCGATCGCCATCCTCGGCACCGCGTTGTCCCTGCTCAACTTCGGCATCGACGAGTTCGTCAGCCCGCGGCTGCGCGGCAGCGGCAAAGCCCGCGTCAAGGGCGCCGACGGGCGGACGCACCGCATGCGGGTGGGCTTCACGCCCGTGCTCGGGCGAGAGGAAAAGCCATGATGGACCCGGTGCTGGAGATCAAGGGCCTGGACGTCGACTACGGCGTCGGCGACGAGGCCGCGCGCGCGGTCCGGGACGTGCACCTGACGCTGCACCGCGGCGAAGTCCTCGGCCTGGCCGGGGAAAGCGGCAGCGGCAAGTCCACGTTGGCCTACGGGCTGACGCGGCTGCTCGCCCCGCCGGGGGTGATCCGCGGCGGCGAGGTGATCTACCACCCGGCGGACGGTGAGCCTTACGACGTCCTGAAGCTGACGGACAAGCAACTGCGGGACTTCCGCTGGGCCGAGACGTCGATCGTGTTCCAGGGCGCGATGAACTCCCTGAACCCGGTGCACAAGGTGGTCACGCAGCTCGTCGACGTCATCAAGGCGCACGAGCCGAACACGACGAAGTCCGGGCGCGTTGCGCGAGCGAAGGACCTGCTCAAGCTGGTCGGCATCTCGGCCGACCGGTTGGAGGCCTACCCGCACCAGCTGTCCGGTGGCATGCGGCAGCGCGTGATGATCGCGATGGCGCTGGCGCTGGAGCCGCGGATCGTCATCATGGACGAGCCGACCACCGCGCTCGACGTCGTGATGCAGCGGCAGATCCTCGGCCAGCTCGTGGAACTGCGGGAGCGGCTGGGCTTCTCGGTCCTGTTCATCACGCACGACCTTTCGCTGCTGGTGGAGTTCTCGGACCGGATCGCGATCATGTACGGCGGCCGGATCGTCGAGCAGGCACCGGCGGCGGACCTCTACCGGGACGCGCTGCACCCGTACAGCCACGGCCTGCTGAACTCGTTCCCCGCGCTGCGGGGCCCGCGGCGCGAGCTGTCCGGAATCCCCGGCTCGCCGCCGGACACGCGCGGGATGCCGTCCGGCTGCGCGTTCCACCCGCGGTGCCCCAAGGCCTTCGAACCGTGCCCCGACCGCGTGCCCCTGCTGGGAAGCCCCGGCGACCCGGCCCGCGAAGTGGCTTGCTGGCTGCATCCCGTCGGCACCGGTACCGCCCCCTGAACGCCGTCCGCCCTGTCCGGTACCACTGGAGGAGTGCTGCCTTGACCGAGACCACCGCCGCGACCGCCGAACAGCAGGCGATGATCGACACCCTGCCGCCGGACTTCCGCTGGGGCGTGGCCACCGCCGCGTACCAGATCGAAGGTGCGGTCGCCGAAGACGGGCGCACACCGTCCATCTGGGACACCTTCTGCCGGGTGCCGTGGGCGATCGACAACAACGACAACGGTGACGTGGCGTGCGACCACTACCACCGGATGCCCTCGGACATCGAGCTCGTCCGCGAGCTGGGCGCGGACACGTACCGGTTTTCCGTGGCGTGGCCCCGGGTCCAGCCGCGCGGGCGGGGTGGCGTCAACGAAGCGGGTATCGGGTTCTACGACCGGCTCGTCGACGAGACGCTGGGCCGCGGGATCACGCCGTGGCTGACGCTGTACCACTGGGACCTCCCGCAGGAGCTGGAGGACGCGGGCGGCTGGCCGGCGCGCGACACGGCGTACCGGTTCGCGGACTACGCGATGCTGGTGTTCGACCGGTTGAAGGACCGGGTGCGCCATTGGACGACGTTGAACGAGCCGTGGTGCTCGGCGATGCACGGGTACGTGCACGGCGTGATGGCGCCGGGCCGCCGTGACTACGCGGCCGGCCTGCACGCGGTGCACCACCTGCTGCTCGGGCACGGGCTCGCGGTGCAGCGGATGCGCCAATCAGCACAGCGTCCCACGGAGTTCGGCATCACGCTCAACATGTGCACGGCCGATCCGGCGACGGACTCCCCGGAGGACGTCCGCGCGGCCCGGCAGGCGGACGGCCTCGGCGTCCGCATCTACCTGGACCCGCTGGTGCACGGCCGCTACCCGGCGGACGTGGTGGACGATCTGGCTTCGCGCGGAGTGCGCCTCCCGGTCCAGGACGGCGACCTCGACGTGATCTCGACGCCGCTGGACTTCCTGGGCGTGAACTACTACTTCGGCCAGCAGTTCTCGGGCGTGGACGAGTCGGGCTCTTCCGTGGACGCGGACGGCGTCCCGGCATCCCGGGTGGTCCCGTTCGGCGAGCCGACGACGGCGATGGGCTGGGAGATCCTGCCGGGCAAGTTCACCGAGCTGCTGACGCGGCTGGGGCGTGACTACCCGGGCGTGCCGATGTACATCACGGAGAACGGCTCGGCCTTCGAGGACGACCCGGACTCGTCGGGTTTCGTCCGCGACGACGAGCGCACGGCGTACCTGGCGTCCCACATCGCCGCGGTGGCGGCGGCCCGCCAGGCCGGGGCGGATGTCCGCGGGTACTTCGCGTGGTCCCTTTTGGACAACTTCGAGTGGGCTTACGGTTACGCGAAGCGGTTCGGGCTGATCCGGGTGGATTACGAGACGCAGCAGCGGACGATCAAGCAGAGCGGGTACTTCTACCGCGACACCGTCCGGCGGGTCCGGGGCGGCTGAGGCCCAGAGCCGTGAATGCCACCTTCCGGGACTTAACGTCCGTGAAGGTGGCATTCACGGCTTTTCGGCGGTGGGGCGCGCGGAAGCCGAAGCCAGCCAGCGCGCGATGATCGTCCGCTGGATTTCCGACGCCCCTTCGTAGATGCGCGGCGCCCGAACCTCGCGGTACAGGTGCTCCAGCAGGTGCCCGCGCTGCAGCGCGCGGGCGCCGTGGAGCTGGACCGCCGAGTCGACGACGAACTGCGCCGCCTCGGTGGCGAACAGCTTCGCCATCGCCGCGCGGCCGCCGAGGTTCGGCTCACGCGCGTCGTACGCGCCCGCTGCCGCGTAGACCAGCAAGCGCGCGGCTTCCGTGCGCGTCGCCATTTCGGCGAGGGTGTGCGCTACCGCCTGCTGCTTGATCAACGGACCGCCGAACGCTTCGCGCGAACCCGTGTGGGAAACCGTCGCGTCGAGAGCCGCCTGAGCCATGCCGACGGCGAACGCCCCGACGCTCGGGCGGAACAGGTCCAACGTCCGCATCGCCACGGCGAAGCCGCAATTTTCCTCGCCGAGCAGTTCCTCGCGCCGGACCTCGACGCCGTCGAACGTCACCGTGCCGATCGGGTGCGGGCTGACCAGGTCGAGATGCTCGCCGGCCAGCCCCGCGCGGTCGCCGGGGACGACGAACGCGCTCACCCCGCGTGCGCCCGCGTCCGGCGTCGTGCGGGCGAACACCGTGTAGAAGTCGGCTTCCGGCGCGTTCGAGATCCACATCTTCGACCCGGTGAGGCGCCACCCGTCGCCGTCGGGCTCGGCCGCCAGGGACAGCGCGGCCGCGTCCGAGCCCGCGTCCGGTTCCGTCAGCGCGAAGGCCGCCACCGCGTCCCCGGCCGCCACCGCGGGCAGCCACTTCGCGACCTGTTCGTCCCGTCCGGACTGCAACACCGGGTAGCTTCCCAGGCCCTGCAACGCCAGGGCCGTCTCGGCTTCCGTGCTTACAATGGCGAGGTTCTCGCGCAGGATGCACAGGTCCGTCGCGGCCGCCTGCCTCGACGGGGTGCCCGAAGTGACGCCGGGGAAGAGCCGCGCGAGCAGCCCGAGCGCGCCCATCGCCTTGAGCAGCGGGCGGTTGACCGCACCCTCCACACCGGACTCGGCGAGCGGGCGCAGCTGTTCTTGCGCCAGCTGCCGGACTTCTGCCGCGAACGCCTGCTGCGACGGGTCAAGGGTGAAAGTCATGACGAACCTCCGGGTCGCCAGCGGGCGTGGGCGGTGCCGGCCGGGCCGGACCGGACGAGGTCCAGCCGCGGTTCCGGTCCGTCGGAGCGGCCCGTCTGCGGCTTGCGGCTGCCCGGGGCGAAGGGCTTGGGCCACGGCATCGGGTAGCCCTGCTCGGCCGCCGCGTGCAACGTCCACTGTGGATCATAGAGGTGCGTCCGGCCCAGTGCGCAGAGGTCCGCACGGCCCGCGAGGATCAGCGAGTTCACGTCGTCGTAGGACGAAATGGCGCCGACCGCGATCACCGCGATCCCGTACTCCTCGCCGATCTCGTTGCGGATCCGGTCGGCGTACGGCGTCTGGTAGCTGCGGCCGTACTGCGGGCGTTCTTCGCTGACGACCTGGCCGGTCGAGACGTCGATGCCCGCGGCGCCGTGGGAAGCGAACGCGCGCGCGATCTCGACGGCGTCGTCGGCGTCGATGCCGCCTTCGCACCAGTCGGTCGCCGAGATCCGGACGGTCATCGGCCGCTCGGCGGGCCAGGCGGCGCGGACCGCGTCGAAGACCTCGAGGGGGAAGCGCAGCCGGTTCTCCAGCGAGCCGCCGTAGGCATCCGTGCGGTGGTTGGTCAGCGGCGAGAGGAACGACGACAGCAGGTAGCCGTGCGCGCAGTGCAGTTCGAGGACGTCGAACCCGGCCCGGGCGGCGGCCTCGGCGCACGCGACGAACTGCTCGCGAATCTCCGAGAGTTCCGTTGTGGACAGTTCGCGCGGGACCTGGTTGCGGTCGGAGTACGGCAGCGCCGAAGGCGCGCAGACCTCCCAGTTGCCGGCCGGGAGCGGCTCGTCGATGCCGTCCCACATGAGTTTCGTCGAACCCTTGCGCCCGGAGTGTCCCAATTGGACGCCGATGCGCGCGGGCGTCTGCGCGTGCACGAAGCCGACGATCCGCTTCCAGGCGGCTTCCTGTTCCGGTGTGTACAACCCGCCGCAGCCCGGGGTGATCCGGCCCTCGGGCGAGACGCAGACCATCTCGGTCATCACCAGCCCGGCGCCGCCGAGCGCCTTGCTGCCCAGGTGCACCAGGTGGAAGTCGCCCGGCACGCCGTCGACCGCGGAGTACATGTCCATCGGGGACACGATGATCCGGTTCGGCAGCTCCAGCTCGCCGAGCCGGAACGGCTGGAACATCGGCGGCCGTGACGTCGTCCCGAGCGACCGCGCGAACCAGTGGTCGAGCTCGGCGGCGAACTCGGGATCGCGCAGGCGGAGGTTGTCGTAAGTGACGCGGCGGCTGCGCGTGAGGAGGTTGAACGCGAACTGCGGCGGCTCCTGGTGGGCGTACTGCGCGATGTTCTCGAACCACTCCAGGCTGGCCTGCGCGGCGCGTTGCGTCGACGTGACGACCGGCCGCCGTTCCAGCTCGTAGGCCTTGAGCGCCGCCGCGACGCCGTCGTTCTCGTGCAGGCACGCGACCAGCGCGAGGGCGTCCTCCATCGCCAGCTTCGTGCCGGAGCCGATCGAGAAGTGCGCGGTGTGCGCGGCGTCGCCGAGGAGGACGACGTTGTCGTGCACCCACGTCTCGCAGCGGACCGTGCCGAACGAGACCCACTTCGAGTTGTTCGCCATGATCCGGTGGCCGCCGAGGACGTCGGCGCACAGTTCGCGGATGAGCGCGATCGACTTCTCGTCGCTCCGGCCCGGCGGCAGCGACGTCGCCGCGATGGGCCCGAACGTCCGCTGCCAGACGTCTTCCTGCACTTCGAGGATGAACGTGCTGCCGTCGCGGCCGTACGGGTAGCCGTGGATCTGCATGATCCCGGCCGGGGTTTCGAGGACGTAGAACTTGAAGGCGTCGAACACCAGGTCCGTGCCCAGCCAGATGTACCGGCAGCGGCGGGTTTCGACGCTCGGCCGGAACGTTTCGGCGAAGCGGGTCCGCACCGCCGAATTGACGCCGTCCGCGGCGACGACCAGGTCGTACCCCGACAGGTCGGCCGGCGCCTCTTCCCGGAAGCGGAGGGCGACGCCGAGTTCGCCGCAGCGGCTCTGCAGGATGCCGAGCAGGCGTTTGCGGCTCATCGCGGCGAAGCCGTGGCCGCCCGAGGTGGTGACCGTGCCGCGGTAGTGGACGTCGATGTCGTCCCACCGGGCGAATTCCGCCTTCATCGCCTCGTGCACCGCCGCGTCGGCGTGCTCGATGCCCCCGAGCGTCTCGTCGGAGAACACGACGCCGAAGCCGAAGGTGTCGTCCGGCGCGTTGCGCTCCCAGACGGTGATGTCGTGGGCGGGGCCGAGCTGTTTCGCGAGCGCGGCGAAGTACAGACCCGCCGGGCCGCCACCGATGACCGCGATTCGCACGCCGTCCAGGGTATGTCGTCACCACTACGACCGTCAATAACGCGAAAGATGGCGTACGGTGTCCGGCATGGAACGCATCAACCCGCCGGAGCTGGGCAAGCCGTCCGGGTTCTCGCACGCGGTGGTGGCGGAGGGCCGGGTCGTCTTCCTCGCCGGGCAGACCGCGCTGGACGCGTCGAACAAGATCGTCGGCGACGGCGTCGTCGAGCAGTTCGAACGCGCGCTCGGCAACCTGCTGGCGTCGCTGCGCGCGGCCGGCGGGTCCCCGGAAGACCTCTGCAGCGTGACGATCTACATCGTCGACATGCCGGACTACCGGGCCCACGCGCGCGAAATCGGCGCGGTGTGGCGGCGGCTCGCGGGCACGGAGTACCCGGCGATGGCCGGGATCGGCGTGTCCCGGCTGTGGGACGAGGAGGCCCTGGTCGAGGTCCAGGGCTTCGCGGTGCTCAGCCGAGGTTGATCGCCTTGGCGACGTACGCCCGGGCCGACGTCTCCAGCTGGGTGTGCAGCTCGAAGAACAGTTCCGCCGCGCGGATCCCGGACCAGTCGCGGGGCAGGAACTCCGCGGGCAGGCCGGGGTCGAGGTACGGCATCCGCCGCCAGCCGGTCAGCACCCGGACGTAGTCGCCGAACGCCTCTTCGTCGGGGACCGGCCGTCGGCGCTGCCAGCGGCGCAGCGCCGGGCCGTGCTCGTCGAGGAACGTCGTGTACAGCTCGTCCAGCCGGTCGAGGTCCCACCACTCGCGGACCTTCGCCGCGACGTCGCCGAACGCCAGGTGGTCGGCGCGGAACAGGTCGGCGTACCCGGCCAGGCCGAGCCGGGTCAGCGCCTCTTCGGTGGCCGCGTGGAGGTGGGCCGGGGCGATCCAGACGCCGGAGGCCGCGGTGCCGAAGCCCATCCGGGCCAGCTGGGTGCGCAGGAGGTGGCGCTTGTGGCGTTCGGTTTCGGGCACCGAGAACACCGCGAGCAGCCAGCCGTCGGCCGGGGTCGCCCGCCCGCGGCGGAAGATCCGCTCGTCGCCTTCGCGCAGGATCTCCCGGGCTTCGTCGGACAGTTCGTAGCCGGCGGTCGCGTCGCGGCGCACCGCTTCGAGGATCCCGCGCCGCTTCAGCCGCGAGATCGACGAGCGCACGGCGGGCTCGTCGACGCCGACGGCGGCGAGCAGGTCGATGAGCGAGGCGACCGAGAGCCAGCCGCCTTCGGTGCGCGAGTAGAGGCCGTACACCGTCACGATGAGCTGACGCGGCTGGGCTGCCCGGCCGGAGCCGTCCAGTTCGGTTGCGTCGGGTACGGCCGTCATCGGGCCACGATAGCAACTCCCGCCCGGATCGCTCCGCTACGATTCCGCCGCGATGCTGCCAGCCACCAAGGGGATCTTCGACCGGCTCACCCGCCGCGGCCGCCTGATGACCAAGCGGGCCTGCGACCGGCAGGGCCATGTGGTGCGCAGCGGCCGGTTCCTGTTCCGCACCCCGACCGCGTGGGAGTACGCCGCCGCGGTCGCCTGCGGCAGCGATCCGGCCGCGCAGCGCTGGCTCGGCTGGCAGCGCGATTCGATCGTCGCCCAGCCGGCGCGGGCGGACGCGCTGCGCGTCGTGCCCGGCACCGGGCCGGACTGGGCGTCACCGGATCCGCAGTCGGTCGACCTGGTGATGATCGACGTCGAAGCCAACCGCTGCGTCGGCCTGGTGAGCGTGCACACCGGCGAGGACGGCGGCCCGGAGACCGGCGGCTACCTCGCCCCGGACTACCGCGGCCGCGGCCACGGACGGGTGCTCTTCGCGGCCGGCCTGACGCTGGCGCACGACCACCTCGGCCTGTCGCGCGTCCGCGCCGGCGCGGAGGTGGGCAACGTCGCCAGCGCGCGGTCGCTGCAGGCCGCCGGGCTGGTCCGGGTGGCCGGCCCGCCGACGTACCGGCTGCCGGACGGCCGGGTCACCGAGGCGTGGTGGTTCCAGCACGACGTCCCGCGTCCGACGCGGTGCGGCGGACCTCAGGCGGGTTGGTTCCCGGTGTCGTCGGTGCTCTGAAGCTTCGGTCCTGGCCGACGTTTTCCCTGGTTACCTTCACCGCATGACTTCGCTTTCCGCTCCGGTTCCGCCCGTGCCGTCCGAAGTGCCTCCGGGGAGCATCGCCTGGTTGCGCGCGTCCGTGGCCCGCTTCAGCAATGGCCCCGACCACGCCCGGCGGCGGGCGCTGGCGGTGTCCCTTCTGGACTCTGTCGGTGACCTGCGGGAAGCAGCCCTCACGCGCACCCGGGGGATCGTTGCTGCGCTGGAAACTTTCGACGTGATGGCCGAAATCGCGCGGCCGGTGCCGGTCGGGGTGCTCGCCGAAGCGCTGGGCCTGCCGGACGTCTCGGCCGACGTGGCTCCGGTCGCGGCCGCGTACCACCCGCACGTGACGCCGGGCCGGGGGGCCGAAGCCGCACTGGGACGGCTGATCACCGCCTGCGGCGCGGCGGACGAACTCGCGGCGGCGCGGATCGGGCTGCTCGTCCAGGCCTGCGACGCCACGGCGGGGCTCATCGGCAACGGGCTTTTCGCTTCGCTGACCGGAAAACCCGCCGAGCAGCCGGTGCTCGGCACCCGCCGCCGGATCGACGGTGAGGACGTCACGGTGTCGCTCGCCGGGTCACCGTTCGGTGCCGGGCCCCGCGCTTGCCCGGGGTCGCGGCACGCCCACGCCCTCGCGGCCGGCGTTCTCGAGGCGTTGCGCGGTTTCCGCCTGACAGAAGTGGAAACGACCTGGGTTTCGTCGCCGAATCTCCGGATGCCCGCGGTGCTGCGGGTGACCCGCGATCGAACCGGCAGTGGGCTCTGCTAAGACTTACCGCGGTCATCCTCTGGGGAAGGTGCGCGGAATTGCTGTACTTCGACGGTCTGCTCGGCGTCGTCACGCTCGGGTTGTGGATCTTCTGCCTGGTCGACGTGATCACGACGGACGAGTCGTCCTGCCGCAACCTGCCGAAGGGGCTGTGGCTGCTGCTCGTGCTGGTGGTGCCGCTGGTCGGCTCGATCATCTGGCTGGTCGCCGGCCGTCCGCAGCAGGTGACCCGGGCGCGCGGCCCGTTCGAGCGCCACGCGCCGGCGTTCCCCGAGTACGACCGCCCGGGCCGCTTCGCGGCGACGAGCCCGGAAGACGACGAGGAGTTCCTCCGCAAGTGCCGGGAACGCGCGGAGGCCCAGCGCAAGCTGGCCCGCGAACGGCGCGGCGAAGACTGACCCGCTAGCAGGCCGGCCCTTCGCAGGTGCCACGTTCGTAGGCTTCCAGCGTCGCGATCACCAGCTGCCGCTCGGCCGGGGTCAACGGCGTCAGCGCGTCGCTCCACGCCTTGGCGCCGCGCGCCAGCCAGGCGTCGACCGCCGGGCGCTTGTCCGGGGTGATGCTGACGATCGTGCGGCGGCGGTCGGCCGGGTCTTCGTCGCGGTTCAGCACCCCCTGGCGGCTGAGGTCGCCGACCATCAGGCTCGCCGTCGTCGGGGCCACCTGCAGGCGGGTGGCCAGCTCGGTCACCGTCATCGGGCCGTCGAAGAGCAGGTACGACAGCAGCGAGAGGTGCCGCGGCGCCAGCGCGCAGCCGTTCAGCTCCTCGGGCACCGGCGTGCGCTTCGCCCGGCCGACCAGGCGCGGCATGAGCAGCAGGAGCTGCCGCACGCCGTCTTCGACACTCGGTCCGGCCTCCGTTGACACCACACACCTCCCGTCGGTAGCTTTGCTTGCAAAGCAAACTTTTCGTCCGAGCGTACCTTGCGCCCGGACGAGCGTACCGGCCAGAAACAGGGGATCCCATGACCGCGCCAGCCGACATGAACGAGTTCAACAAGCAGGTCGCCGCCGAGTTCCGGGCCAACGAAGGCAAGGTCGGCGGCATGTTCGAGGGCAAGAACGTGCTCTTGCTCACCACGATCGGCGCGAAGAGCGGCGAAGAGCGCCTCTCGCCGCTGGTCTACACCCGGGACGGCGACCGCTACGTCATCGCCGCGTCCATGGGTGGCGCGCCGAAGAACCCGGCCTGGTACCACAACCTCGTCGCCAACCCGAAGGTCACCGTCGAGGTGGGCACCGAGAAGTTCGAAGCCACGGCCACCGTGATCGCCGACCGCACCGAGCGCGACCGCCTCTACGCGGGCATGGTCGCCCACGCCGAGGGCTTCGCCGACTACGAGAAGAAGACCGACCGGATCATCCCGATCGTGGTCCTGGAGCGCTGAGCCTGTAACGAGTGGCCACGGCGCGGTGGCGGCTGAGCCGGTTGGTGCGCGTCCTGGTCGGCCTTGCAGTGCCCCTTGGGTCGTCTCTGAGCCAAGGGGCACTCGTGCACGGCCGAAGCCGGCTTCGCGCCGACGATCGCGGCCGGCACCCCGACCCCGCAGTGGGGTCAGTTCGAAGACGGTGCCTGACCGAGGAATCCGGAGTAGACGAGGTGCAGAAGCGCGGCGTAGGCGTGCTGCGCGTCCGCGACCGCGAGTTCTTCGCCGGTCACCTCGGCCCTCAGGGCCTCGATCCTGCGCATGATCTCTTCCAACTCCGCCAGCACGTCCACGGGAGCCGGCTTGAAGACGCTCCGTTCGACGAACCGGATCACCGTGGTCACGTGCTCGTCGGCACCGGCCAGTTCGCTGTGTGTGAAGGCTAGTTCTTCACTTTTCGCGCCTCGAGGAAACGGAAGTGACCTCCACAGAGTGTAGGCGTCTCTGAAACTCAGCATCGATTCTCTCCAAAACCTAGCCCCGGTACCAGAATGATACGACCTTGCCGTCCGGGGCGATGATTCCGCCCTTGCCGCCCGGTACCCAGTACTTCACCCCGTACTCGCCGTCGCCGAAGGGTTGCCGCTTGGCGTTCAGACCACGTTTCCCGCCTGGTTGTGCCAGCTGCTCGGACCACTCCTTCGCATCCAGGAAGTACTGCTCGGGTGTGACGTGCTCAGGCAGGCCGTGCTTGTTGTAGTGGTATTCGAAGCTCTTCTCATACGAGGTGAAAGTGCCCTCGTGCCAGATGTCTCCGGCTCCCACCGGGCAGGGCACCGTGTTGTGCACCAGAACCGGCGTGTCGCCCGCGAGCACGTAGTAGGTGTGAACACCCTCGACGGTGAGGTTGTAGGTCCGCAGGGCCGTCGCGTAGCGGTTGTTGGCCGTGACCGTTGCACGTCCGTCACCGGGCGTGGCGAGCTGCTCCCCCGGCACGAGCGCCGCAGCGGCCACCCATGCGTGATTCGTCTGACTCCAGAACAGGTGGTGAGCCGTCGTGGTGACGATCCTCGGACCGGACGGGGTGGCTATGGTGAGGTTGTCGAAGTCCCGGTCGTCATCCGTGACGTGAACGGCGGTGACGGTGTGCCGCTCGAGCGCGGAGGTGCCGGGCTCGGCGTTCGAAACCCGGTCGTCCGGCCTGATGTCCTTGATCGGCTTGCCGGTGCCGTTCGCCATCAGTACGGGCGTGTCGCCGACGAAACTGTTGCTTCCGCACGGCACGACGTTTGTCAGGTCGTAGCCTTCCTGCGCGAGTCTGGAAGCGTCCGCGTTGGCTTCCGCGGCCAGCCGTTCCATCTGGCCGAGTTCGGCGTTTATTTCCGCGCCGAGAACGTCGATAGTGCTGCGGCCGCCGACCATGGCGTCGGCCATTTCGGCGGTGATTCCGAGGCTGTCGACTCCGCCGATTTCGGCGCCGGCGCCTCGGAGCAGCGCCAGGACGTCGCAGATGCCTTCGCAGGCGGCGGTGAGCAGGCTGATGCCGATGAACAGGAAGATTTCGTCGACCGGATCGGCTCCGCTGTCGGTCAGGATGGGGTCGGGGTAGCGGGCCTGGAAGTTGGGGTTGAACAGGTTCTGCGGGTCCAGGCACAAGTTGGTTTTGAGGCTGCCTTGGGGGTTGAGCTGGCGGCAGAGGTCCTGCAGGTGGTGCAGGATGCGGTCCTTGTCGGCCTGAGTGCCGGTGAACAGGAGAATGCAGTCTTCGGTGCTGTAGCCGTCCAGTGACGACGCGGGTCGCATGGCGGGCTGGCACGCTTGCTTGCGCAGTTCGATGACCTGTTGTTTCTCGGTCTCGACCTTCCTGGCGACCGCGTCCCAGGCTGCGTGCGCGGCATCAGCGGCTTCTTTGGCGCTCTTGCCGGCACTGAGTGCGTCGTTGTACGCATTGTGCGCATAGGTCGCCGCGTCACGCGCGTAACCGGCAGCATCCGCGGCGGAATGGGCGGCCCAGGCCGCGGAGCGACCGGCCCTGTCGGCGGCGGCGGTCGCGGTTGCCGCCGCCGCGGCGGCGGTGTGCGCCGACGCTTGCGCTTGCTGTGCGGAGGCGGCGGCGCGGTTGGCGGCGTTTTGGGCCTGGTTGGCGGCGTCGGCGGCTTGAGCGGCTGCGGTAGCGGCTTGGTCGGCGTAGCGCGCTGCCTCGTCGGCGGCGTTCCGGGCGCGCGCGGCGGCGGCCTGGGCTTCGTTGGCGTCGTGGGTGGCACTGGCCGCGGCGCTGGTGGCCTGGGCGAGGAGGCTGTCGATGGCGGCGTTGTGGGCGGCGGTGTTCTGGTCGCGGCGGGCCGCGGTGAACTGGCCGACGGCCAGGAACTCGTGCGTCAAGGCCGGCGGCCCGTCCAGCGCGGCTTGTGCGCCGGCGACGACCTCGCGGGCCCCGGCGGCCCGGGCGGCCGACTGAACCTGGGCCACCTTCACCTGGTCGTCGATCTGCAGGGCGATGTACTGGCCGGTGTCGATGAAGTCCCGCAACGCCTTGGCGGTTCCGGCGTCCAGCGCGTTCTGGCCGTGCTGGACGACCACGGTGCGACCGGCCGCCCTGGCGGCGGACATGATCTGGCTGACCTGCAGGGTGTCATCCTGCAGCCGGCCGGGGTAGTCGCGGCTGCGCAGGAAGTTCCGCACGTCGATGTCCGTACCGGCAAGTGCCGTGGCGGCGGCCGTTTTGAAGCCGGACGTACCGGCGTCGGCGAGCTGGGTGAGGATGACGCGGTCGTCCTGCCCCGCGGCCGCGTTCAGGCCGGTGGTGATGAAGTCGACGGCTTCGTCGTCGACGGCGGCGACCGCGGCGAGCGCCGCGGCCTTGACCCAGGGGCCGCCCGTGTCCGCCAATTTCAACGCGACCTTGCGCGCATCACCGATGACGGTGGCGCGTGCGGTGCCCGGGGCGGTCGCTTCGGCGATCAGGCGGTTGGTGTCCGCGTCCCACGTGCCGGCCTGGTCCAGGTCCCACCGTGGCGGAACTGTCCGGGTTGCGTACATTGCGGCGGCAGCGAAGGCTGCGTCATCGGCTTGCTGTCCCGCCAGGGCGATCCGGTCGTCGTCGGCTTTGCGGGCCACCTGGGCGATCTGTGACGCCTGCTGCGCCGCCGTCACCGCCGTGTTCGCCGCCGCCGTCGCCGCATTGGCGTGGTCGGTGGCCTTCCGGGCCGCGTCCGCCGCGTTCCCGGCGAAGACCGCCGCGTCGGCGGCGGCGTTGGCGGCCGCCGTGGCGTTGGCCGCGGCCGCGTCGGCGGCATCGGCAGCCTGGCCTGCGGCAGTACCGGCCTGATCCGCCCACGACTGGCTGGCCTGCGCCGCGGCCACTGCACGCGCGGCCTGCGCACGCGCCTTGGCCGCCGCAGCCTGCGCTTGGCGGGCGTCGGCCCCGGCGGCCGCGGCGTTGTTCGCCGCATCCGTGGCCGCCTGCGCCGCCGTGCGCGACTGGTTCGCCGCGTCGGTCGCTGCCTGCCCGGCGGCCTTGGCCTGTTGCGAGGCCGTCCGGGCGGATCGCGCGGCATTGGCGGCCGTCGTCGCGCTCACCGCAGCGTCGCGGGCGGTCTGGGCTGCCGCGTTGGCATCCGCCGCCTTGGTCCTGTCGCCCAGTGCCGCCGCCGCAGCATCGTAAGCGTGGGAGGCGGCCCTGCCGGCTTGGGATGCGGCGGTCGCGGCTCGCGACGCGGCCACCGCCGCGGTATGCGCGGCGGCCGTGGCCGCGTTGGCCGCGCCGATCGCCCGGCGCGCGGTGATCGCGGCCTGATCAGCGGCATAGGCGGCCCGGTTCGCGGCGTTCGTCGCCGCGGCGGCGTTGCCCTGCGCCGCCGCGGCCGCGTCCTTCGCTTCCTGGGCGGCCTTCTGCGCAGCAGCGGCCTCGGTGACCGCTCGGTCCGATTCGTCCTTCGCCTGCTGCGTCTGAGTCGCTGCCTGTTCCGCAGCAGCTTTGGCCGTGGCCACGAGCTGGGTGATCGACGTGGTTTCCGCGTCCCGCGACTGCGCGATCGGCAGATCGATGATCAGGAACTGGTTCAGCGCATCGAGGGTCCCCGCGTCCAGCGCCTGCTGGCCTGCACGCTTCACCTCAGGGCCACCGCCGGATCTCGCGCGGCTGACCTTCACCGTCTGATCGATCTCGAACGGAACCTGCCACCCGGAATCGAGGAACGTCTTGAGCGCGTCGTCGGTACCGGCATCGAGCGCCTTTTGCCCGGCTTTCCTGACCTCCGCGCCACCGGCCGACATGACCTGGCTGACGCGCACAGTGAGGTCGATCCCGTGCGGCGTTTCCCAACCGGTGTCCAGGAACGCCTTCAGCGCGGCGTCGGTGCCGGCGTCCAATGCCTGCTGACCGGCCGAACGAGTAGCCGGCCCGCCGGCCGACATCATCCGGCTCACTCCCACGGTCCGGTCGATCGACGCATCCGTGTCTTTCTGCGTCGTCAGGAACCTCGTCACGTCCGCGTCGGTGCCCAGCAAGGCGAGTGCGGCATCACGTTTCGTGGCCGGGCCGCCGACCCGCCACAACAAGGCCACTTTCGCCCGATCCGAGCCGGCGGCGGTGGACGACGCCGTCTGCGCCGAGCGGATCTCCGCGGACGCCGCCGGAACGGCCACGCCCCCGGCCGCCAGCGCAACGGTCATCGTCATTGTCAGGGCAGCACGAAACCCGAGCCTTGCCGCACGCATCTGAGTCCCCCTCGATCGACCGGCGCGAAACTTCGCCCCGACGTAAATCGCGCAGAAGCAGATTTACCGGGCACGCGGGTAGCCGTCAACCGCCAAAAGATTGTGATCAACATCACAATGTAGTTTCGTGGATTTTTGCTTTAGCTTAGCGCTGCTACGCCGAGTCGGCCGTGAATACTGCCCGGGTCTCGCTGTGGCGATTTGTCGCAATTGCGACGAAGGGGGCACGAAAGAAGGGGGAGTAGGCAAGTGCGTTTGTTTCATCGGACGTCTTTCGTCATCGCAGCCGTCGCGGTCACGGCTGCGGTCGGCATCTCGGTGGCGGCGGCTGTCAGCGGAGCAGCGACCACGGCGGACGAGCAGCCGTCGACAGTGGAGGACTTCGGTTATCCCGGCGCGGCCGCGATCCTGGCCGCCGATCACGTGCAGCTGATCAGCGGCGACGGGCACATTCTCTACAAGACTTGTCCGCCGACGGAAGCTCCCGGCCTCATCATCGTCCGCACCAGCGACACCATCGGTCCCGGCGCGAGGGGGAGGATCTGTTTCCAGGTCACGGGCCCGGTCGGGCACCTCACCCTGAAGGTGCCCAACGTCTTCGCGGTCCGTGGTGACGGCACCTCCGGCGGGCAGGGGCACAAACTCAAAGCATCGCTGAGCACCGATGCGGGGATGCACACCACGGTAGATGTGAACCCCAACGCCGACACCGAAGTCGGGATCGCCGCCACGCCGCCCGGTGATCCCACCACATTGCTGCAATTGGACGCCGCGTCTTGAGGTGCACGACAGCAGATGTTCAGAGGGGATCTTCAATGCTTCGCCGTGAATTGAACGATGGCGCGCGTCCGGCCGGGGGCAAGGCGATTCGGCGGCTGACGGTGGTCGCGACGGGGCTGCTCGCCGCCGGAGCGCTCTCGGTTGCGCCTGCCGATGCGGTCGCCGGAGGCTCGGCGGCGGTAGACGGTTCGTACGGGTTCGTGGCCAAGATCAACGGCGCACTCGGGTGCACCGGCGCCCTGATCGACGCGGAATGGGTCATCACGGCCAAGAGCTGTTTCGGGACCGACGTGGTCGCCGGTGCTCCGGCAACGCCGGTCACGGCGACCATCGGAAAAGCCAGCCTTTCGGCCACCATCGGCCATACGGTGAACGTCGTGCAGCTGGTTCCGCATGCGGACCGCGACGTCGTGTTGGCCCGCCTCGCCCTCCCGGTCTTCGACGTGGCGCCGATAGCGATCGCGGCGACGCCGGTTGCGGCCGGCAACGTGCTCCGGGTGGCAGGTTTCGGGCGTACCACCACCGAGTGGGTGCCTGACAGGTTCAGCACCACCCAGTTCAAGGTCGACACCGTCGCTCCGTCGACGCTGGCCATCACCGGCACCGCTCAGGCCGACGCGACAACCTGCAAGGGCGACGCCGGTGGTCCGGCCTTCCGCGAGAACGGTGGGACGTTCGAACTCGTGGGGATCAACCTCAGCTCATGGCAGCACGGGTGTTACACGGAGAGCGAGACGAGAATCGGCACGACGGAAAGCCGGGTCGACGACTTGGCGAGTTGGGTCGCCCAATCGACCGCGGCTCAATCCGCGGTGATCAAGGGCAAGGCCAGCGGTCAGTGCTTGGACCAGGACTACACCGGTAACCAGGAGCATCCGACTGTGCAGGCTTGGCAGTGCTGGACGCCTACTACCGGGAACCAGCAGTGGACCTTGGTGCGGGTGGCCGGCGCGGACACCGTCCAGATCGTCAACAAGCTGTCCGGTAAATGCCTGGATCAGGCGTTCGCGAACAACCAGCCGACCGCGCTCGTGCAGGCCTGGCAGTGTTGGACCACTGTGCAGGACAACCAGCGGTGGGTCATCCAGCCCCACTATGAAGACAACACGATCACGCTGGTCAACAAGAAGAGCGGGCAATGCCTGGACCAGACCTTCACCAACGGCACGGCGCAGCCGGCCGTGCAGGCCTGGCAGTGCTGGAACCCGAGTACGCCCAACCAGCGCTGGGCGCGCAACTAGTTGCGGAGCTTTCAGGGCGTTCGTCGGGTCTGGTCATTCGGCTGGGTTGACGAACGCCCTGAAGGGCTGCTGCTTCGCAGCGATCAGCAGGATCCCGCTGGTCCAGGCCTGCGACGTGCCGTGTAACGTCTCTCGTCGTCGTGCATGTTGAGTACGCCTGGGTGGGGTCGACATTCGTTCGGCACGTGGTGAGGTGGCGGTCCAGGAGGCGCGGCGAGATCACCTCCCGGAGAGCGAAGGCAGTCCTAAGCCCATGCAGACCGCGACCGACATCACGCCAACGGCCGAACCTGAGCCTCGGCTGCCGACGTCGCGACGACGTCCTTGGCTCCGGCCGGTGATGTGGGTCCTCGGTATTTTGGTGCTGAGCGCCGCCGTCGTGGCGAGGGTGGGGCGGTTCGGCTTCAACCCCACCGACCAGGGTTTCGTACTGGCGCAGAGCTGGCGGATCCTGCACGGGGAAATCCCGCACATCGATCTCGGCTCCCCGCGGCCGCTCGGCTCGGCCTACCTGCACACAGTGGACTTCCTCGTGCCGGCGCCGCTGATGGTGTCGTCCAGCTTCGTCATGATGGTCCAGCTCGCCGTGGCCACCATCGCGTTGGCCGCGTTGCTCACCGGCACGTCGCCGCTGACGTGGGGTCCACTCCGGACCGCGTTGGTTGCCGCAGCGGCGATCGTGAACCTCAACACCTACCCTTTGATGGCCTGGCACACGGTCGACGGCGTCTTCCTCACGGCTGTCGGCTGGTGGGCGCTGGACAGCGGGCTGCGTTCCGGCGTCCGGTGGCAGCGGTGGCTCGGCCTGTTCAGCCTGGGTTTCGCGGTGATCGTCAAGCAGAGCTTCGCGTTCGCGGTACCGCTCGGCATCCTTCTGCTGCTGTTCCACTCCGGGACCGGGGCGAAGAACGGCCTTTGGTGGCGACGAAGCATCGTCGACCTGCTGTGGCTCGGTGCCGCGCCGCTGGGGTACTTCGGGTTGATCACCGTCCGGGGCGGGCTTCCCGAGGCGATCGCGCAGCTCACCGGCGGGCAGCAAACCTGGGGCGAGACGCTGTACGGATTCTGGTCGGCCGGCTTCCACGGATTCCGCAGCGACCCGCGTACGTTCATTCTGCTGACCGCACTCGGCGCGCTCGTCATCGCGGCGCTCTGGCTCTTCCGGCAGCGGCTCGGCGTGGCGGGTCGCGTCCTGCGCCTGGTGACTGCGGTCGCTATCACGGCGGTAGTGGCTTTCGTGCTGGTCAACGGCAAGTTCGAGCACGCGAACTCATGGCCGCTCGCCGTGCTGTGGATCTTCCTCGTGGCTGCCGGGATGGACGCTGTCGTCCGTCGGCGGTTCCCTTGGCAACAGCTGCTGGTCGCCCTGCTCGGCTGGATGTCGAGCCTGTCCTGGGGTTACCAGCTGCCATCGCTGGTCGCCGGGACGATGGCGCTGGGCACGCTCGACCTGCTGGTCGTCGCGCTGTCCGATCTGCCGAAGCCGAATGTGCGTCGCCTTTCGCTTGTCTCGTTCAAGGTCGCCGGGGCACTGGCCGGTGTGGTGGTTTTCCTGCTCGCCGGTGTGCAGTTGATGACGGCTCACGACAAGGCGCCGTACGCGGACCGCCCGCAGGGTGAGTTGACGAAGGACCTCGGCGATGTCGCCGCCCCGATGAGGTGGGTGCGCACCAATCCGAGCGTGTTCACCTATGTTTCGCAGATCCGCGACTGCCTTGCGCGGTATCCGGCGAAGAACGTCGCCGTCCTGCCGGACAACCCCTTCGCCTATCCGGTCTTCAAGGTGCGCAACCCGTTCCCGATGGACTGGCCGCTGCCGCAAGAGCTGGTCGGTAACACGAAGCAGCAAATGCTGGACACGGCGCAGCGCCTCGACCGCGATGGCGACTACCTTGTGCTGTTCCAGACCATTCAGGTCGAGGTGCTCATCGCGGCCGACCCGGTACCCACGGATGTCGCCCCCGACGCCGAGACCTTCGGCCGTTCCTACGTAGAACCCGCTGTGCGTAAGGCACTGCACGGCCAAGCCGTCAGTTGTGGGAACTTCGCCGGGGTGTGGGCCGCGGCGCGCTGACTTCTGCGAGTGGCTCACTGCGTTACGACCGCGTGCGTCAGCGGAACGTGTTCCGCGGGTCGTACTCCCGCTTCAGCCGGGCAAGGCGCTCGAGGTCCCGGGCCGGGTGGACGCTCTCGGCGACCTCCTCCGGCGCGTGCTCGCCGTACACGAACGGCAGCAGGCGCCCGGTCGTCCACGGCGCCAGCGCGTCGAACAGCTTCGCGTGCGTACGACGGACGGCCGCGACGCCGTCGTCGCCGATCACCGACAGCGCCCGGACGACGTACTCGGCCGAGCGGTCCCAGCCCACGCCCGGCGTCTCGGGTGTCCGGGCGAGCGCGCCGCCGAGCCGGTCGATGATGAGCACGGGCGGTGCGGCCGCGCCCGGGCCGGCGTGTTCGCCGATCGCGTCGAGCATGGCGTCGTTCAGCTGCGAGACGGTCGCGTTGGTGCCGTGGTAGCCGTGCGGCTGCCGCGGCTCGGCCGCGATCGACCCGGACTCGGTGAACGGCATCGGCCGCAGCGTGTCGAGCAGGGCGGGGGCGGCGGCCCGCAGCGGCGCGACGAGGTCGTCGCCGTCTTCGCCGAGGTAGGCGATCCGGACCTGGGCGATGTGCCGGCCGCGGACGGGCTCCGGCACCATCGGCAGGTCGGGGTACCGGATCATGGCGAGTGACGTCGTCAGCGTGTCCGGCGCGGCCGCCGACCACGTCCGCCAGGCCCGCAGCACGGCCGGCACGTCGGCGCTGTCGAAAGTGAGGCTGCCGCCGTAGAGCCGGCTGACCGGCAGGAGGCCGAACTCCATCGCCGTGACGACGCCGAAGCCGTCGCGGCCGCCGCGCAGCGCCCAGAACAGGTCCGAGCCCGGCTCGACGCGCCGGAGCTCGCCGTCGGCGGTCACGACGTCGAGGGCGCGGACGTGGTCGGCGGCGCGGCCGTACCGGCGGCCCATCAGCCCGAAGCCGCCACTGAGGGTGTAGCCGACGACGCCGACGTCCGGGGAGGAGCCGCTGAGCGGCGCCAAGCCGTGTTTCCCGGCGGCTTCGATCACGGCTTCCCAGCGGACGCCGGCTTCGACCCGGGCGGTGCCGGCCGAGGCGTCGATCTCGACGCCGGTCATCCGGCGGGTGCTGATCAAGAGCCCGTCGGTGCCCGCGGTCAGGCCGTGCCCGGTGGCCTGGACCGCGACGGGCAGCCGGTGCTCGGTCGCGTAGCGCACCGCGGCGGCGACGTCCTCGGCGCTTTCGGCGGCGACGACGACCGCGGGCGAGCTGGGCACCGCCGTCTGGAACCCGGCGACTTCTTCGGCGTAACCGTCCTCACCTGGGCGGAAGCTGGGCATTTCGGCTCCTTTCGTTGCGTTGCCTCCAGCTTGGGCCGACTTTGATCAGAAGTCCAAGATCTGATTTGTCTACTGACTAGAATCAACTCTTATGGAACTGCACCAGCTCGCCTACTTCGTCGCTGTAGCGGAGGAAGGCAACTTCACGCGCGCGGCGGAGCGGCTGCACGTCGCCCAGCCCGGGGTGAGCGCGCAGGTCAGACGGCTGGAGCGGGAGCTGGGGCAGGAGCTGCTCGATCGCTCCGGCCGGACGGTCCGGCTCACCGACGTCGGCGCCGCGGCCCTGCCGCACGCCCGGGCCGCGCTCGCGGCCGTGCAGGGGGTGCGCGAAGCCGTCGAGGAGCTGGCCGGGCTGGTCCGCGGCCAGGTCGCGATCGGCGCGGTGACGTCGGCGGGCCCGGTCGGGCTGCCGGACCTGCTGGCCGGCTTCCACGAGCGGTACCCGGCGGTGGAGATCACGCTGTCGGAAGCCAACTCCGACACGATGCTCGCGGCGCTGCGCGACGGACGGCTCGACCTCGCCGTCGTCGGCCTCGCGACCGGCCCGCCGCCCGGCATCGCGACGCAGGTGCTGCTCGACGAGCCGTTCCTGGCCGTCACCGCACCCGGCGGTCCGCTGGCTGACCGGGACCAGGTCGAAATCCCCGACCTCGACGGGCTGCCGCTGATGGCGCTGCCCAAGGGGACGGGCTTGCGCACGGCCTTGGACGCCGCCTTCGCGCGGGCGGGGCTGACGCCGCGGATCGCGTTCGAGGCGGCCGACCCGAACGTCCTGGTGCAGCTGGCGACCCGGGGTCTCGGCGTGGCGATCGTGCCGGAGTCACTGGCCCGGTACCACCAGGCGGAGCTGCGGGTCGTCGGCATCGGCGGCCCGGGGTTGCGGGGCGTGCTGGCGCTGGCGTGGCGGACCGAAGGGCCGTTGAGCCCGGCCGCGCGCGCCTTGATCGCGTTCGCCCGGGCTGCTTACCGCTCGGGACGCACCGGAGGCCCGTCTGAGAGTTGACCGCTTCGCGCGCGGACGAAAAGGTGGGCTGATGAGCGGCGATGAGGTCCGGCACGGCGTCAAGCTGAGCAGTCTCGACCAGGAGGTCTTCCCCGGCGCGGGGGTCACCAAGCGGGAGCTGCTCGACTACCTCGAAGCGGTGTCCGGCCGGATGCTGCCGGAGCTGCGCGACCGGCTGCTCAGCGTCGTGCGGGTGCTGCGCGGCCAGGGGCCGTTCATGCAGAAGAACCTGCCGAAGTACACGCCGGAGTGGGTGGAGCGCCGGGCGCTGTGGGCCGACCGGTCCCGGCGCGAAGTCACCTACGCGCTCTGCAACGACCTGCGCACCCTGCTGTGGTTCGGCAACCAGCGCGCGATCGAGTACCACACCACGTTGTTCCGCGGCGAGCCCGCGAGCGGGCCGACGCACCTGATCCTCGACCTCGACCCGCCGGAGGACAGCCCGTTTTCCCTGGCCGTGGGCGCCGCGAAGCTGGTGCGGGAGGCGTTGCGCAACGACGGGCTCGACGGCGCGGTGAAGACCAGCGGGTCCAAGGGCGTCCACGTCTTCGTGCCGCTCGCGCCAGGCCAGTCGACCGAGGACATCGCCGCGGCGACCCGGGCGGTCGCCGCCCGCGCGGAACGCATCGACCCGGCGCTCGGCACGACGGAGTTCGTGCGCGAGCGCCGTGAGGGCAAGGTGTTCCTGGACTCGACGCGGGCCGGGGGCGCGACGGTCGTGTCGGTCTACAGCCCGCGCCACCGCCCGGGCGCGCCGGTGTCGTTCCCGGTCCGCTGGGCCGAGCTCGACGGGGTCAAGCCGGCCGACTTCACCGTGCACACGGCCCCGGACCTGCTGGGCGCCGGCGACCCGTGGACCGAGGAGATGCCGGCGCCGTTCGTGTTGCCGGCGGACCTGGTCGAGGAGGGGCACACGATCCCGATCGCCCGGGTGGTCGCGATGCACGAGGGCAAACGGCGGGCCCGCGCGGCCCGCGAGTCGGGCTCCTGACGACGGTCAAGCAGCTTGGTTGTGGCCCGGCCGGACGTGGCCCATGGGGCGGCGCAGGGACGCGCGGGTGATCGCGACGATCCGGCCCGGCGCCTGCTCGACCCGGTGCCGGGCCAGCCACCGGACGTCCCGGCCGAAGGACCACACCAGCGACGTCAGCGCCGCGGCCACGAAAGCGAACAGGACGGCGGCCGGCAGCAGCTCGGACACCGCCACCACCAGCACCACGCCCTGCACCGCGGCCACCGTCTTGCGGGCCATGCTCGGGTAGAGCGGCGCGGTCAGCCAGGGCATCGCCCAGGAAGCGGCGACGAACACGTACCGCATCAGGCCGATCGCCAGCACCCACAGCCCGAGCGCGCGGGACACCTGGATGCACAGCAGCAGGATCAGGAACGCGTCGACTTCCATGTCGAACCGGGCGCCGAACTCCGAGGCCGTCCCCGTGCGGCGGGCCACCTGGCCGTCGAGGCCGTCCAGGAGCAACGCCAGCCCGACCAGCCCGACCAGCCACGCAATCGGAAAGCCGCCGTCCGCGATCAGCGCCGCGGCGCACCCGACGAGCAGCGCGCGGGCGAAGGTGATCCAGTCCGCCGGCCCGAAGGCCGGACGGCCGCTGCGGCGCAGGCCCCACTCCGTGAGCAGCACCAAGGCGAGGCCGTAGACGACTCCGGTCGCCCAGGCGAGCGGGGCGAGACCGCCCACGACGACCCCCGCGGCGAGCACCGGCGCCGGAATCACCGCACGCAGGAGAAGGTCCTGTTTGATCATCGTCGACTCCGCGGATTGCTCATAGGGTGGCGACACCAGCCTCCGGTCGCCTGCTGAGGAGAAACACGTGGAACAGGCTTTCTGGGTTCAAAGCCCCGGCTCGGGACAGCTGCGCGAGGAGCGGCTGCCCGAGCCCGGACCGGACGACGTGCTCGTCCGCACGCTGTGCTCCGGCGTCAGCCGCGGCACCGAAACCCTCGTCTTCCGCGGGGGCGTCCCGGCGAGCCAGCACGACGTCATGCGCGCCCCCTTCCAGGAGGGCGAGTTCCCGGGCCCGGTGAAGTACGGCTACCTCAACGTCGGTGTGGTCGAGCAGGGCCCCCCGGAGTTGACGGGCAAAACCGTCTTCTGCCTCTACCCGCACCAGACCGCGTACGTCGTCCCGGCGACCGCGGTGACGCCGGTCCCGGACGCCGTCCCGCCCGGCCGCGCGATCCTCGCCGGCACGGTCGAGACCGCGGTGAACGCCGTGTGGGACGCGCGGCCGCGGCTCGGCGACCGGATCGCCGTCATCGGTGCCGGGATGGTCGGCTGCAGCGTCGCGAAGCTGCTCGCCGGCTTCCCGGCCGCGCGGGTGCAGCTGATCGACGTCGATCCGGCCAAAGCGGACATCGCCGCGGCGCTCGGCGTCGACTTCGCGGCCCCGGACCAAGCGCTCGGCGACTGCGACCTCGTCGTGCACGCGAGCGCGAGCGACGCCGGGCTCGCCCGCGCGCTGGAGCTGCTCGCGCCGGAGGGGGAGGTGGTGGAGCTGTCGTGGTACGGCGATCGCCGGGTGAGCGTCCCGCTCGGCGAGAACTTCCACTCGCGCCGCCTGGTGATCCGCAGCAGCCAGGTCGGGACGGTCGCGCGCCCCGGCCGCAGCTACGCCCAGCGTCTCGGCGTCGCCCTGGATCTGCTGGCCGATCCCGCGTTCGAAGCGCTGGTCAGCGGCGAATGCATGTTTGAAGATCTCCCTTCCGTGTTACCCCGTTTGGTGGCGAATGAACTTTCCGCCCTTTGCCTCCGTGTCATGTATCAGCCGCAGTGACCACGTCCAACCGAACGCATCGGAGGTCTTGGTGTTCAGCATCACCGTCCGTGATCACGTGATGGTCGCCCACAGCTTCCGCGGGGAAGTCTTCGGACCCGCGCAACGCCTGCACGGCGCGACCTTCGTGGTGGATGCGACCTTCCGCCGCGCCGAGCTCGACGAGGACAACATCGTCGTCGACATCGGCAAGGCCACGGAAGAGCTCGGGGCGGTGCTGAGCGACCTGAACTACCGCAACCTCGACGACGAGCCGGTGTTCAAGGGGATCAACACCTCGACCGAGTTCCTCGCGAAGGTCATCGCCGACCGCCTCGCCGACGCCGTCCACGCCGGACGCCTCGGCGAAGGCGCGCGCGGCCTCGACGGGATCACCGTCTCGCTGCACGAATCGCACGTCGCCTGGGCGAGTTACGAGCGTGCTTTGTGAACCGCATCTACGTCGTTCTGCCCGGGGACGTCGACGACGCGTCCGTCCCCAGCGGCGGCAACACCTACGACCGCCGGATGTGCGACCGGCTCGCCGCCGCCGGCCTCGACGTGCACGAGATCGCCGTCTCCGGCAGCTGGCCGCGGCCGGACACCGAGGCCCGCGCGGTCCTCGGCCACCTGCTGGCCGCGCTGCCCACCGGCTCGGCCGTGCTGCTCGACGGCCTGGTCGCGTGCGGCGTGCCCGAGGTCGTGGTCCCGCAGGCGCGGCGGCTGTCGCTGTCGGTGCTGGTGCACCTGCCGCTGGCCGACGAGACCGGCCTGCCACCCGCGCTCGCCGCCGAGCTCGACGCGCTGGAACGCGACACGCTGCGGGCCGCCAGCTCGGTCGTCGCGACCAGCGAGTGGGCCGCGCGCCGCCTGATCCGCCACCACGGCCTGGCCCCGCACCGCGTGCACGCGGTCACGCCGGGGGTCGACCCCGCGCCGCCGGCCATCGGCACCGACGGCATGTCCCGCCTGGTCTGCGTCGCCAACGTGACCCCGCGCAAGGGGCAGGGTGTGCTCGCCCAGGCCCTCGAGACCGTCGCCGACCTGCGGTGGACCTGCGAATGCGTCGGCGGGATCCGCCGCGAAACCAAGTACGTCGAGCGGCTGCGCGAGCACCGGCTCGGCGCCCGTTTCACGCTCACCGGCCCCCGCACCGGCGCGGCGCTCGCCGCGACCTACCACACCGCCGACCTCGTCGTGCTCCCTTCGCGCGCCGAGACCTTCGGCATGGTCGTCACCGAGGCCCTCGCCCACGGCGTGCCGGTGCTGACCACCGACGTCGACGCGCTGCCCGACACCCTCGGCGTCGCGCCGGACGGCTCGGTGCCCGGGATGCTCGTCCCCGGCGACGACGTCGAAGCGCTCGGCGCCGCCCTGCGCCGCTGGCTCACCGAGCCGGCGCTGCGGACGCGGCTGCGCGCGTCGGCGAGACTGCGCCGCGAGACCCTGACCGGCTGGGACGACACCGCCCGCCGGATCGCCGACATCCTGCAGCGGCAGGAGGCGGTGGCATGACCGCGTTCGCCCCGGACTGGCTCTACCTGCGCGAACCCGCCGATGCGGCGGCCCGCGCCACCGAACTCCTCGGCCCGCTGCGCTCGTTCTTGCCGTCGGACGAAGAGGTCGTCGTCCGCGACCTCGGGTGCGGCACCGGCTCGCTCGGCCGCTGGCTGGCCGCCCGCCTGCCCGGCGCCCAGCGCTGGATCCTGCACGACCACGACACCGACCTGCTCGACCACGCGCGCCGGAGCCTGCCGCGGACCGCGCTCGACGGCAGTCCCGTCGACGTCGTCACCGAGCAGCGCGACATCACCGCGCTGCGCGCGCCGGACCTCGCCGGGACGTCGCTGGTCACCGCCTCCGCGTTGCTCGACCTGCTGACCAGGGACGAGGTCACGGCGCTGGCCACGGCGATCGTCGAAGCGGGCTGCGCGGCGCTGCTGATGCTGTCGGTCACCGGCAAGGTGGAGCTGTCGCCCGCCGACCCGCTCGACCCCGCCGTCGCCGCCGCGTTCAACGCCCACCAGCGCCGGGTCACCGAAGACGGCCGCCGGCTGCTCGGCCCCAACGCGATCGACGTCGCCGCCACCGCGTTCGGCAGGCTCGGCGCCGAGGTCGTCCGCGCGGACAGCGCCTGGCGGCTCGGTCCGGACCAGGCCGAACTGCAGCGGCAGTGGCTCGAAGGCTGGGTCGGCGCCGCTGTCGAACAGCTGCCGGAGCTGCGCCCGGTCGCCGACGTCTACCTGCAGCGGCGGCTTGAGATGGCCGCGGCCGGCGAGTTGCACGCGGTGATCCACCACGGCGACCTGCTCGTCCTGCCGCCGAGCCTGGAGGCGGCGGCGTGAAGCGCGCACTGGCCTGGCTGCGGATCCTCGGCGCCGTCGGCATCCTCGCCGTCCTCGTCTGGCAGCTCGGCAGCGCCGCCTTCCTCGACGGGCTCGGCCGGATCAGCGCGCCCGGCGTCCTGGCCGCGCTCGGCATCGGCTTCGCGACGACGCTGTTCAGCGCCGGCCGCTGGCAGATCGTCGCGACCCGGCTCGGCCTGCGGCTTTCGCTGCGCACCGCCGTCACCGACTACTACCGCGCGCTGTTCCTCAACGGCGTGCTGCCCGCGGGCGTCCTCGGCGACGTCCACCGCGCGGTGCAGCACGGCCGCGACGCCGGCGATGTGCCGCGCGGCGTGCGGGCCGTCGTCCTGGAACGCACCGCGGGCCAGGTCGTGCTGATCGCGTCCGCGGTCACCGTGGTGCTGGCGTCGCCGGGAGTCGTCCCGGACGCCTTCCGCGAGGTCGTGGTGGTGGCCGGGGTGGTCGTCGTGCTGGCCGCCGTCGCCGCGCTGGTCGTGGGCCGCGTGCTCGGCGGGCGCTGGATCCACAGCCCGTCGAGGTGGCGCCGCGGCTTCGCCGTCACCCTCGCCGACGTCCGGCTCGGCCTGCTGACCCGCGAGACCTGGCCCGGCGTGAGCTTCCTGTCGGCCGCGACGCTGGCCGGGCACCTGGCGCTGTTCGTCGTCGCCGCCCGTGTCGCCGGCGTCGACGCGCCGGTCGGGCAGCTCCTCCCGCTGATGATCCTCGCGCTGCTCGCGATGGGGCTGCCGCTCAACGTCGGCGGCTTCGGCCCCCGCGAGGGCGTCTGCGCCGTGCTCTTCGGCGCGGCCGGGCTCGGGGCCGCCCAAGGTGTCACCGTCGCCGTCGTCTACGGAGTGCTCACGCTGGTCGCGAGCCTGCCCGGCGCCGGTGTCCTGTTCGTCCGGAGTGTCGCCGGGGTCCGCGCGACCCGCGCTCCGCACACCGGTGTCGTGCCCGCTCCGCGCACGGCGGCCGACACCGGGATCGAATCGGAAATGGGGTTGAAGTCATGACCGCAAGTGACGTCGTCGGGGATCTGCCGCACCAGGCCGTGGTCGAGCGGGTGGTCGACACCCGGCTCCCGACCCGGCACGGCACGTTCCGCGCGGTCGGTTACCTCGACCGCACCGGCACCGAGCAGGTCGCGCTGGTCTACGGCGACATCGCCGAGCTCGGCACCCTGACCCGGGTGCACAGCGAGTGCCTGACCGGGGACGTCTTCGGCTCGACGCACTGCGAGTGCGGCGACCAGCTGGCGGTGGCGCTGGACCGGATCGTCGAGGAGGGCTCGGGCGTGCTGGTCTACGTCCAGGGCCACGAGGGCCGGGGGATCGGCCTGCTCGCGAAGCTCAAGGCGATGCGCCTGCAGGACGAAGGCCTCGACACGGTCGACGCGAACGTGGCGCTCGGCCTGCCGGTGGACGCCCGCGACTACCACGCGGCGGCGGGCATCCTGACCGATCTCGGCGTCCGCTCGGTGCGGCTGCTGTCGAACAACCCGGCCAAGGTCGAACAGCTCACGCGCTACGGAATCCGCATCAGCGAGCGGATTCCGCTGCTGGTCCCGCCGAATCCGGAAAACCTGCGCTACCTCCGGACGAAGGCCGAGCGAATGGCCCACCTGCTTCCGCACCTGGACCAGGCCCTCACCGCCCGCTGACCCTCACCAAGGTGCGTGAAGCCACCTTGAGGGACTCAACGTCCCTCAAGGTGGCACTCACGGCCTTTCCGGCGTGCCCAGCACCTCCAGGACCCCGGCGAAGCGCTGGACCAGCGTGTCCAGCACGACGTGCCCCTTGGCCGCACTGGCCAGCGAGGGACGGCCGACCACCCCCGACTCCGTGTACGCCCGCAGGCCCAGCGTCAGGAGGTGGTCCCGGTCGGTGACGTGGTCGGCCGTCTCGTGCCCCGGCCGGACCAGGTGGGGGTGGGCGTGCAGCAGGATCGACGTCTCCAGCTCGCCCGCGTGCATGTCGTCGTCCAGCGACGTCCGCAGGCCGGCCGCGGTGTGCGCCGCCTGCCAGTCCGCGACGCCGGGGAACAGCGCCATCGCCCCCGCGGCTTCCTGGACCACATTGGACAGTACGTAGTTGCCGCCGTGCCCGTTGACCAGCACGAGCCGGTCCACGCCGGACGCTTTCAGCGACGTGGCGACGTCGGTGACCACGGCGTGCAGCGTGCGCGCCGAGATGCTCACCGTGCCGGCCCACGCCGCGTGCTCGTGCGAGCACGAGATCGTGATCGGCGGCAGGTGCAGGACGGGGTGGGCGTCGGCGACGGCCTTGGCGAGGGTGGCCGCGATCACCGTGTCGGTCACCAGCGGGAGGTGGGCGCCGTGCTGCTCGAAGCTGCCGACCGGCAGCACCGCGACCGACGCCCGCCGCTCCTGCTCGTCGGCGGTGGTGGCGAGCGGGAACAGATCGGTCATGGGCGCGTCCCTTCTCTATGTTGGTGGCATGACCGAGCATGCCGCACTACTGGACGTCGCGCGCGAAGCCGTGGCGAAGGCGACGGAGATCGTCCGTTCGCGCCCGAGCTTTTCCGTTTCCGCGAAAGGCGATCGCGACCTGGTGACCGACGTCGACACCGCGGTCGAGGACGCGCTGCGGGAATTCCTCGCCGCCGAGACACCCGAGATCGGCGTCCTCGGCGAGGAGCGGGGCCGCAGCGGCGCCGAGGGCGGCCGCTGGTGGGCGCTCGACCCGATCGACGGAACCGCGAATTTCGCGCGTGGAATTCCGCTCTGCGGGATTTCCCTGGCCTTGGTGGACGGCGAGCACAGCACGGTCGCCGCGATCGCGCTGCCGTACCTCGGCGTCACGTACACCGCCGCGCGCGGCGAAGGCACCTTCGCGAACGGGGAGCGCGTCCGTGCGTCTGTCGCGACCGAGATGCCGGACGCCATGATCGCCGTCGGCGACTTCGCGATCGGCGAGCTCGCCGAGGAGAAGAACCGCGCCCGGCTGACGCTGCTGTCGGACCTCGGCGCGCGGGCGCAGAAGATCCGGATGCTCGGCACCGCGGCGATCGACCTCGCCTGGGTCGCGGACGGAAAGCTCGACGCCGCACTGATCCTGTCCAACAACCCGTGGGACACCATGGCCGGTGTGCTGCTCGTGCGCGAGGCCGGCGGCGCCGTCGTCGACCGCGACGGCAGTGAGCACACGGTCGGTTCCGCGGCGACGATCGCCGTCGGCGCCGGGCTGCGCAAGGAGATCGTGGACGCACTTGATCGTGCGTACGGGGTTGTTCGTTAGGATTCCTGGGTACACCGTGGGCGGCGCCACTGCTCGTTTGCGCTGTCCGCGCAAGGTTTTCGGTTACGTTGGTACCGGTCGGCCGCCCAGGCTGGCATGCTGACCGGATCTCGTCGGCCACTTCGGAGAATGGTGGATGCTCGTGGAAAGTCGCCGGATCCGCGATCGGTACCGGCTGCTCGAGCCGATCGGCGGCGGCGCGATGGGCACGGTGTGGCGGGCCCAGGACGAAAAGCTCGACCGCACCGTGGCGATCAAGGAACTCCTGCTGCCGCACGACCACGACGAGCACCGCACCGAGGAGGCGAAGAACCGCGCGATGCGCGAAGCGCGGATCGCCGCCCGGCTGCAGCATTCCCACGCGATCACCGTCTTCGCCGTCCTCGAGGAGGAGGACCGGCCGTGGCTGGTGATGGAATACCTGCCGTCGAAGAGTTTGGCCGCCATGCTCGGCGAGGAGCCGGCCACGGTGGACGACGCCATCCGCGTCGGCGCGCAGATCAGCTCGGCGCTGGCCGGCGCGCACCGCGTCGGCATCGTGCACCGCGACGTGAAGCCGGCCAACATCCTGGTCGCCGAGGACGGCACGGCGAAGATCACCGACTTCGGCATCTCCCGCGCGATCGGTGACGTCAAGCTGACGGCCACCGGCGAGATCGCCGGCACGCCCGCCTACCTCGCGCCGGAGGTGGCCCGCGGCGAGGACGCGGACTTCGCCGCCGACGTTTTCTCACTCGGCGCCACGCTGTACGCCGCCGTCGAGGGTCAGTCGCCCTACGGCACCGCCGACAACCCGATCGCCTTGCTCTACAAGGCCTCCAGCGGCGAGATCGTGCCGCCGGAGAAGGCCGGCAGGCTGACCCCGCTGCTGCTGCGGATGCTCGCCACCGAGCCGGCCGAGCGTCCTTCGATGGACGAGGTCGAGCAGGAGCTGCGGGCGCTGCTGCCGGACGAGGAGCCGGGGGAGTCGGTGCTCGCGGCCACGGTGCCCGAAACCGAGCCGCCGGCGGTGCCGACCGTGCCGGCCGCGGTCACCGTGCCCGCGGGGGAGGTCACCGCGGTGTCGCCGGGCGCGCGCAAGGGCCTGATCGCCGTCGGGGCGGGCGCGGCGCTGCTGTGCGTGGCGGTCGTCGTGGCGATCCTGCTGGTCGTGCGGCAGAAGGCGCCGCAGGACACCGCCGCCCCGCCGCCGTCGGAGACGCCGTCCACCTCGGCTTCGCCGACTCCCTCGCCGACGCCGTCGTCGTCGCCTTCGCCGTCCGCCACACCGACGTCGGCGACCTCGGCTCCGACTCCCTCGCCGACGGTGTCGACGGTGTCCTCGTCGAAGACCGCGGGCGAGGCCCTGACCGCCTATTATTCGCTGCTCCCCGGCAACCTTTCGCAGGCGTGGAACCTGCTGACGGATCGTTTCAAGGCGTCCAAGCACCAGACCCTCGCGACCTATGAGGGGTTCTGGGGCCAGTACAGCCGGGTCAGCGCCTCGATCATCTCGGAGAGCGGTCCCGGCCGGGTGACCGCCCAGATCTCCTACGTGTCGAAGGGCGGGGGAACCAAGACCGACACGAACACCTTCACCCTGATCCAGGTGAACGGCGGCGTTTGGATGATCGACGCGCAGAGCTGAACCATCGCGGGCCGGGGTGCGTGTGACGTATGAGCCGTCACCGCCGTCGACCCACGCTGGAGGTTGCCGTGTCTGTTTCCGAACCCGACCTGCTCCGGCGCGCGCGATGAGGCCCGCGGACCCGATGGTGTTCATCCTCCCGGCCGCGCCGCCGGGCAGCGACACCTACGACAAGCGGATGTGCCAGAACCTGCCCGCCGTCGGGCAGCCGGTGCTGGAGCTGCCGATCGCCGGCGACTGGCCGGAGCCGGACGCGACGTCTCGCCGACGGCTGGCACGTTCACTCGCGGCGCTGCCGGACCGGACGGTGGTGCTGCTCGACGGCATGATCGCCTCGGGCGTACCCGAGATCGTCGTCCCGCACGCGCGGCGGCTGCGGCTGGCCGTGCTGGTGCACCAGGCCCTCGCCGACGAGCCCGGCCTCGCCCCGGCGCACGCCGCGGAACTGGACGCCTGCGAACGCGAGACGCTGCGGATGGCCGGGATGGTCGTCGCGACCAGCCCGTGGCTCGCTCGGCTGCTGATCGACCGCCACGACCTGGACCCGGCGCGCGTCTACGTCGCCAAGCCGGGCACCGACGCGGCCCCGCTCGCGGCGGGCGCGGACGGCGTGTCCCGGCTGCTGTGCGTCGGCGACGTCACCCGCCGCAACGGCCAGGACCTGCTGGTCCAGGCCCTCGGCGAGATCGACCACCTGGCGCTCTCGTGCGTGTTCGCCGGCTCACTGGAGACGGACCGGGCGTACGTCGAGGAGCTCGGCTGGTCGATCGAGCGGCTGGGCCTGGGCAACCACATCACCCTGGCCGGCGACGCGGTCGACCTCGCCGCGGCCTACAACGCGGCGGACCTGCTGGTCATCCCGGCGCGCGCGGCGACGTCCGGCATGTTCGTGGCCCAGGCGCTGGCCAGGGGCATCCCGGTCCTGGCCACCGAGGTGGGCGGGGTGTACGACGCGCTCGGCGTCGACGCCGACGGCGAGATGCCGGGCCTGCTCGTCGACCCGGACGACCCGTTCGCGCTGGCCGACGCGCTGCACCGCTGGTACGCCGACGCGGAGCTGCGCCGCTCCCTGCGCACGGCGGCACTGGGCCGCGGCAGCGCACTGGAGGAGTGGGACGTCGCGGCCCGCCGCCTCACCCACGTCCTGTCGCGGCTGGCGTCGGAACCCCGGATCGTCGCTTGACGGCCTTGCCGGTCTTGCCGGGGCACTGAGGATCGCCGTCTTCGGCTGCCCTGACCTGGCGGAACGGTTCGCCGGCGAACCGGCGAACCGGACCGTCACGCCAGGGTGAGCACGTAGATCTCCACCCGCGGATCATTCGGCAGGCTCACCGACTGCACGGTCTTCCCGCCGTCCAGCGCCGCCGAAATCCCGAACAGCCGGACCGGCGGGCCGTCGACCCCGCTGCCGGCCTTGATCCGGTGCGGCATCTCGAGCACCACCGGGCTGCCCGACCCGGCCCAGTCGCCGAACGTCACCGCGAGGTCGGCGCTCGTGCCGTCCGTGTAGTGCGCCGTCACCGTCGTCGACACCGGGCCGTTGTGCGACGACCCGACCAGCTTCAACGCCGTGTGCTGACCGGCCGGGAGCAGCAGCGACTGCCCGCGGGCCTCGACGAAGTTCGCCACCGTCCCCGAAGCGTCCGGCGCGGCGTACGTGACGCCGTCCCAGGTCACCGGGCCGGCCGGCGGGAGCAGGGCGGCGTCGTAGCTCCAGCCGCCGCCGTCGAAGTTGCCTTCCGACGACGACGCCACCGTGGCCGTGCCGTCGTGGTTGCGATCGCGGCCCAAGTCGACCGGGCACTGCGTCCCCGCGGCCAAGCACGCCGACGGCGCCCGGACCTCGATCGTCGCGGACCGCGTCACGGTGTTCGCACCCACGCCGGACACCTTGACCTGCACCGGATACGTCCCGAGCGCCGTCCCCGCGGGCACGCTCACCGTGATCGGCACCGTCTGCTGCACCGGCAGCCGTCCGGACCAGATCAGCCGCAGCGGCTGCACCTGCGTCTTCCAGTTCGAAGGAGCCGAGACCGACACCGTCACCGGCTGCACCACCGGGTTCTGCGCCAGGACGTCGAGGTCGAGGTGGACCTGCTGCGCCGCACCGCCGGGGATCACCACCGACGTCTGCCGCAGCGACGCGTCGACGTGCCGCCGAAGGTCACCCGCGGCGTTGTTGACCGAAGGCGGCGCCGCGGCCGCGGACGTGCCCCACTGGGAAGGCCGGGACCCGAGCTTGTGCGAAAGCGTCCCGCCGTGGGCCAGCGAAGACCAGTCCAGCGACGTCTGCCGGACGTCCCGGCCGTTGAGCGACACGCTCTGGATGTACCGGTTCACGTCGCTCGCGCCGGGCGCCGACACCGTGAGCGTCCCACCCTGCGCGGAGCCGTACTGTCCGATCCGGACGGTCGCCGACTCGAACTGCGGGCTCGACAGCGCGAGGAAGTTCGCGCCGCTCATCGTCGGGTACAGCCCCAGCGACGAGAAGACGTACCAGGCGGACATGGTGCCGAGGTCGTCGTTGCCGGTCATACCGTCCGGGCCGGTGGTGAACAGCGTCATCGCCGCGCGGACGACGGTCGCCGTCTTCGCCGGCGCGCCGACCCAGTTGTACGTGTAGGGCGCGAGCAGGTCGGGCTCGTTGTTCGGGTTGTAGGTCGGCTTGCCGTAGTAGTCGTACGGGCTGGCGATCCAATCCTTCCGCGCCGTGCCGGCCGGATCGGTCAGCAGCTTGTCGTACGCGAAGAAGGAGTCCAGGCGCTTCTCGGTAGCCGTGCGGCCGCCCATCAGCGAGACGAGCCCGCCCGGGTCCTGCGGCACGAGCCACTGGTACTGGTAGGCGCCGCCCTCGTGGAACTGGTGGTCGGCGTCGACCGGGTTGTACGGCGTGAGGAAGGTGCCCTCGGCGGTGCGCGGGCGGAACTGCTGGATCGAGGAGTCCCAGAGGTTCTGGTACCACTGGCCGCGGTCGGCGAACACCCGCGCGTCGGCCTGGTGGCCCAGACCCCGCGCCATCAGCGCGAGCGCCGCGTCGGCCGCCGAGTACTCCATGGTCGCCGACGCCGGGTGCTCGCAGTCGTTGTCGCCGCCCTTGGCCGCGCAGTCCTTGCCGAGTTCGAGCCCGCTGGGGACGTAGCCGCGGTCGTTGTAGTAGTTGACGCCGGAGCGCCCGTTGTACGGCGAATCGGCGGGCGGCGTGCTCGTCGCATTCTTCTTGAGCAGCGCGTACGCCTCTTCTTCGTGCCCGGCGAGCAGGCCCTTCGACCACGCCTCGACGAGGAACGGCGTCACCGGGTCGCCGGTCATGATGTTCGTTTCGCTCTCGGCCAGCGCCCAGCGCGGCAGCCAGCCGCCGTCCCGCCCGATGGCGACGACCGACAGCGCGACGTCCCGCGCGACCTGCGGTTCCAGCAGCTCGAGGAGCTGGTTCTGCGGCCGGTAGGTGTCCCACAGCGAGAAGTTCTGGTACGGCGTGTAACCGTTCGCGGTGTGCACCTTGCCGTCGAAGCCGGTGTACGTGCCATCGGTGTCGCCGGCCAGGTTCGGGTGCAGCTGCGCGTGGTAGAGCGCGGTGTAGAACGCCGTCTGCCGCTCGGTCGTGCCGCCGGCGATCTTGATCGCGCCCAGCCGGTCGGCCCATTGCTGGTGCAGCGCGGCACGGGTGGCGTCGAAGTCGTAGTTCGACGTCTCGGCCGCGAGGTTTTTCCGCGCGCCGTCGAGCCCGGTGTAGGAGAGGCCGACCTTGAGCACGACGTCGTGGTCGGTGGTCGCCTCGAAGCTCGCCCAGGCGCCGTTGCTCCCGGTGCCCGCGGCGTCGCGGCCGGCGGGCGTGCGCGTCGAGCCGCGCCAGGTGCCGAACGAGCTGAACGGCCGGTCGAAGGTCGCGGTGAAGTAGACGGTGTGTTCGTCGTGGCCGGCGCAGAACCCGCCGGCGCGGACGCGGCCTTCCAGGGTCCGGTCGCCGACGACGTGGATCTCGGAATCCTTGACGGACTGGTTCGCTTGGCCCGTGTTGAACAGGACGTTCGCGGCGCCGGTCGACGGGAACGTGTAGCGCTGCCAGCCGGTGCGCGCGGTCGCGGTCAGCTCCGCGTCGATCCCGTACTTCTCGAGGCCGACGCGGTAGTAGCCGGGCTCGGCGTGCTCGTCGTCGTGGCTGTAGGGCGACTTGTAGGCGTCCTTGTCAACGTTGTCCACCGCCCCGGTGGTCGGCATGATCGGCAGTTCGCCCATCACGCCGCAGCCGACGCCGGACAGGTGCGTCTGGCTGAAGCCGTAGATCGCGTTCTGCAGGTAGTCGTAGCCGCCCTGACCGCCGGTGTCCGGGCTGACCTGCACCATCCCGAAGGGCGCACTGGCCCCGGGGAAGGTGTTGCCGAAGTTCTGCGTGCCGACGAACGGGTTGACGAGGCTCACCGGATCGACCGGCGCGGCGGCGTGTGCGGTGGCCTGGGTCGTGGCGGCGACCACGAGCCCGACGGCCGCGGCGGCGACCAGCCGTCTGCTTTGCGACCCCATGGGGCGCACCTCCCAGTGTTGACAACGTTGTCAGGCGTGGCCTGTCCAGCAGCCTTTCACATCGCCGGGCCGTTTGGAAGGCGGCAACCAGGTCAAGCCGTTGTCATCGCCTGCCGCAGCAGCCGCGCGGCCGCTTCGACGCCGGAGTCGGCGAGGTTGCCGTAGCCGAGGACGAGCGCGGGCTCGCCCGGCGCGGTCCGGTAGCCGTCGAGATCGGCCACCTTGACGCCGGCCGCCTTCGCCTTCCGGACCACCGCCGCGGCGTCCTGGTCGAGGTGGAGCAGGAGGTGCAGCCCGGCGGCGGCCCCGGAGAGCCGCGCGGGCCCGAGCGCGGTGACGAGCCGGTCGCGCCGGGCGCGGTACCGCAGCCGGGCGCCGCGCAGGTACCGGTCGTAGCCGCCGCTTTCGACGAAGCCGGCGAGCGCGAGCTGGTCGACCACGGGTGGCGGGTGCGCTCGCACTGTCCACTGTGGAGGTAGCACGGCCCAGCCGAGCCCGAGCGCGGGGCTGAGCGTCTTGCTCACCGACCCGAAGAGCGCGACCCGCGCCGGGTCGGTGCCCTGGACGGTGCCGACGGGCCGCCGGTCGTACCGGAACTCGGCGTCGTAGTCGTCTTCGAGGATCAGGCCGTCGACGTCCCGCGCCCAGCCGAGGAGTTCGGCCCGACGGCGCGGCGAGAGGACCGAGCCGGTGGGGAACTGGTGCGCGGGCGTGACGAGCACGGCGCGGACGCCCGCCGGAATCCGCCCGACGTCGATGCCTTCGTCGTCGACCGGCACCGGGTCGACGGTCATCCCGGCGCCTTCGGCCGCCCGCCGCAACCGCGTCCACCCGGGATCTTCGACGGCCAGCCGCGTGCTGCCGCGCTCGACCAGGGCGCGGCACACGCCCGTCACGCCGTCGGTGACGCCGCCGCAGACCAGCACGGTGCCGGGCGCGGCGCCGCGGACGCGCCGCAGGTACTCACCCAGGACCCGCCGCAGCCGGGGGTGGCCGCCCGGTTCGGGCAACCCGAAGTCCGGGTGCGGCGTGGTCGCGAGGACCTCGCGCACCGCTTCCGCCCACGGCCGCCGGGGAAAGTTCCGCAGGTCGGGCAGGCCCGGAGCGAGGTCGTACCGGGGCGGCGCCGCGTGCGCCGGTTCCTTCGCCGCCACCGCGCCACCCACCGGCCGGACCCGGGTGGCCGACCCGGTGCGCCCGGCCAGGTACCCCTCGGCGACGAGCTGGGCGTAGGCCTGCGTGACCACCCACCGCGAGCACCCGAGGTCGGCGGCGAGCCGGCGGCTCGCCGGGACGGCGCCGGTCAGAACGCCGTCCCGGATCGCCTGGCGCAGGGCCCTGGCCAGCTGTTCGTGCTTGGGGCCCGGTCCGCTCAGCTCCAGCAGCACGCCCCAATCGGTCTGTGATTCCGGCACAGGATTGGACTGTAGTACCGGACCGATTTCGGCTTAGCGTGGTCGGCATGAAGAAGGTGGAACTGGGCCGGACCGGCCAGTACGTGAGCCAGGTGTCGCTGGGCTGCATGACGATGGGCACCTCGACGGACGAGCCGACGTCGGCTCGCATCCTGGACGCGTACCTCGACGCCGGCGGCGACTTCCTGGACACGGCGAACTGCTACGCCTGGTGGGCGGGCGAGGAGTTCTCCGGCGGCGAAAGCGAATCAATGCTCGGCAAGCTGCTGCGCGGACGGCGCGACCGGGTGTTCCTCGCCACGAAGGTGGCGGCAGGCATCACGGACCTCCCCACCGCTCGCACGGCTGACCGCCCGGACGGCTCGACGGACTGGGCGGTGCGGGAGCGCACGTACGAAGGCGCGAGTGCCGCGGTGATCGAGCGCGAGGCGGAGGCGAGCCTGCGGCGCTTGGGCACCGACCACATCGACCTCTACTACGTCCACGTCGACGACCGGGCCACGCCGCTCGAGGAGACACTGTCCGCATTGGACTCTTTGGTCCGGGTGGGCAAAGTGCGGTACATCGGCTGGAGCAACGTCCGGACGTGGCGGCTCGAGCGCATCCGTTCACTGGCGCTTTCACACGGTTGGGCCGCACCCGTGGCGGTTCAGCAGCAGCACTCTTACCTGCGCCCGGCGGCGGGGGCCGACGCGGCCTCGATCGCGGGCGGGGAATTGCTGGACTGGCTGTCTGTGTATCCGGACGTCTCGTTGGCGGCGTATTCGTCACTGCTGCGCGGAATCTACGACGACCCCGAGGCTCGGGAATCGAAGCCGATATGGCGCGCTTATGCGGGCCCGGACGCGGAAGCTCGCCTGGCCGCAGTGGCGAAGGTGGCCGCCGCGCTGGGTTGCTCCGGTGGCCAGGTCGCGCTGGCGTGGCTGCTGCGTCAATCCCCGACGGTGATCCCGCTGATCGGCCCGCGCACCTGGGAACACTACGAGTCGATCGCCCCGGCGTTCACCCTGGAGCTGCCGGACGAGCTGGTGTCCTTGCTGGACAACGCGTAGGCGGTGGCGAGCAGCGCGGCGACGCTCGGCTTGTGCTCGTCGCGCCGCCGCCACGTCATGGTGATCTCGGTGGTTGCCCCGGCCAGGGGAACGGCGACCGCGCCTTCGTGTCCGACCAGGGCGGGCACGATCGCGCACCCCAGTCCGGCGGCCACGCACCGCGCGAGGGCGGCGAGGCTGCCGACTTCGGCCTCGACGACGGGTCCGTCGATCCGGTCCAGCATCTCCCGGAAGCCACAACCTTTCGGGGTGGCGAGGAACCCGACGCCCCGGAGATCGCCGGGCCGGATCTCTTCCTCGCCCGCCAGCGGGTGTCCCGGTGGGACGATGACGACGAGCTGTTCGGTGCCCAGTGACGCACTGGCGAGAGCCGGGTCGGCGGGTGGGACGCCGAAGGTGAAGCAAACGTCCATTTCGGATCGTTGCACCGCCTGGTAGAGCTCGCCCCGCCCGCCCTCTTCGAGCGTGACCCGCACGCGCGGCCACCGCGTCCGGTACGCGCCGAAGAGCGCCGGGATCCGTTGGGCGCACAGCGTTTCGAGGGCGCCGATCGTCAGGTCGCCCTCCGGTTCACCGCGCTCCTCGTCGACCGCGGCCCGGGCTTCCTCGACGAGTTCGAGCACCTGATCGGCGTACCCGACGAGCCGTTCCCCGGCGCCGGTGAGCCGCAGCCGCCGCCCGCGTTCGAACAGCTTCGAGCCGAGTTCGGCTTCCAGCGCCTGGATTTGTTCGGTCACGCTGGACTGCGCGTAGTGCAGCTCGCCGGCGGCGTGCGTGAAGTTGAGCGTCCGCGCGACGACGCGGAAGGTGCGCAGGTGGCGCAGTTCCATGGCATCCCCCATCGGCGTTCCCGATACCCGCCATCGTAACTCCCTGCTTCCACCGGTGTCACCGAGCGTCCAGGCTTCTCGGGTGGCAAAACTCCTCACCGGCCTTTCGCTGGGCTACTTCCTGGTCATGCTGGATACGACGATCGTGACCGTCGCACTCCCGGCCCTTTCGTCTTCTTTGTCGGCGCAGCAATGGATCTCGAACGGCTACACGCTGACGTTCGCGGCATTTCTCCTGACGGCGGGAGCGTGGTCCGACCGCTTCGGCGCCCGTCGGGTGTTCTTCACCGGCCTGGTCTCGTTCGCGGCGCTGTCCTTGCTTTCGGCTTTCTCGGCGTCACCGGCGATGTTGATCGCGCTCCGGGCGTTGCTGGGCATCGCGGGAGCGCTGCTGGTGCCTTCGTCGCTGTCCCTGATCGCGGCGGCTTATCCGGTTCCCGCTTCCCGCGCCAAGGCGATGGGCGTGTGGGCGGCGTTGAGTGGAACGGGCCTGGTCGCGGGCCCTCTGCTGGGCGGAATTCTGACGGAAGCCTTCGGCTGGCGCGCGATCTTCCTGGTGAACGTCCCCGTGGCGGTGGTCGCGCTCGCGCTGTCCCGCACCGCCCCCGCGACCCCCCCGAAGCCTGGCCGCACCGACGTGACGGGCCAGCTGTCGGCGGTGGTCGCTTTGTCGACATTTACGTACAGTCTGGTCGAGGGCAATCCCTGGGTGTTGCCGGTGTCGGTGCTCGCGGCCGCGGTCTTCGTGGCGTCCCAGCGTCGTCCCGACGCGATGCTCCCGCCGCGCCTCCTCTCCTGGAGCCTGCCGGCGGGCGCGATCGTGAACTTCGGGCTGTCGGGTGTCCTTTTCGTCCTGTCGTTGTACTTCCAGGAAACCCGGGGCTACCCGCCCTCATCGGCCGGCTTGGCGTTTCTCCCCCTGACGATCCCGACGGCCTTCAACCCGATCTTCACCGGCCGCCTGGTCGCCCGGATCGGCCCCCGGATCCCGGCGGTCGCCGGTTTTCTGCTGATGTCCGCGGGCACGCTGATCCAGGCGTTCTCGCCTCCGGTCGCGCTCTCGGCGCTCGGGCTGGCGCTGCTGGGGTTCGGGGTTTCCCTGGCCATCCCGGCCCTGCTGACCGCGGTGGTCGGCTCGGCCCCGCCGGAGCTGGCGGGTCTCGCAGGAGGAGCGTTGAACGCCTCCCGTCAGACGGGCGCTGCCCTGGGGGTGGCTGTCCTCGGTGCTCTCGTATCCGGAACGTCGACGGCTTTCGCGTTGGTCACCGCCGCCGTGGTGCTGCTCGCCGGCGCCTCGATCGCCGCCGCGGCTCTCGATGAGTTGCCTGCTTGAAAGGCTCACTTTCGGGTGGCCGGCTGCGTCGTGAAGTGCTGCTAAGGTCGGGTCACCAGTTCGCCGCGCGGACGAAAGAAGCGGTCACGATTCTCATTCAGGACTACCGGGCGAAGGTCCCTCAGTTGAAATCCGGTATTACGCATGACCAAGACCAAGTTGACGGTTCTGATTCCGGCGGCCGTGCTGCTGGTGGCGGGAATCGTCGTCGTCGCGGGCGGGAAACTGCCGTGGTCAACAACTCGTCGCGTGATCGGTGCGACATCCCGGACAAAGTCTCTGGAGAGGCGGCTTCGGCAGCGGCCGCGCCGGGTGGCGGCGCAGTGCACGTCGTCGAACAGGGTTTCACCCAGGATCCGAACAGTGCGGTGAGCCTCGGGGCTGTCCTGGAGAACACCAGCAGCAGCGTCGCCTACCGAACCAAGGTCACTTTCCGCTTGTTCGACGCGGCACACACCGAGCTGCCCGAAACCGGAACTTCGCCGTTGACCGTGGAGGTTCCGATCATCCTGCCGGGTCAGCGAATCGGAACAGGCGAGGGTTCGTACCGCAAGGCGAAGGTGGCGTCCGTCGAGTTCGGGATCGGCGCGACCACGTGGGTGTCACGTGAGGCAGTGGGCAGTTTCTCTCCGGTCACCGCGACGTATGTGCGAACGGCCCGCTTCAACCCCCGGATCCCCACGAGCGTGGACATCCACTACAAGGAGACGTCGACAAACTGCCGCGCGCTGAACAGTCGCACAACGGCAGTGGTGTTCCGCGCCGCGACAGGAAAGCTCATCGGCGGCGGCGTAGCGTCTCCGGACACACCGATCACCTTCCGTGACGAGCAAGGCCGCGACCTGGGCGGCGAGACGCAGCCCCCACCAAGTCCGTCGTGCGCTCAGGGCGAGCGGGAAACCTGGATCGTCCCCCCGACGGGCAGCCCATCCGCCGACGACGCACGAACCGAGATCTACCCGTACTGCGACGTCGCCGGCGGGTGAGCCGCAAATAGCGGTCGGCGGACGACCCCCAGCCGCCCCTCGGGGTCGCGACGACGCGGCCGCGGTCGAAGAGACGGGTTGACGCCTCGCAGGCCCGCAACGGCCGCTGACGACAGAGGCCGCGTTCCGAGGGGAACGCGGCCTTTTTCGTGTGTTTCCTGTTTCCTGCTGCATTGTGAAACAGTAAACACCTTGTCGTCGAAAGGTTCATGACGAATCCTGATTGCAGGGCACGGGAACTCCGGAAAAGCCCTGAACAATCACCCTTTCCAAGGAGGATTCGCCATGTCCATGTCCAAAAAGCTGGCCAAAATCGGCGGCCCCGTGCTCGCCCTCTGCATCATCGCGGCGGCGCCGGTGATCGGCTCCACCTCGGCGTACGCGGACGGCGACGGCGGAACGCCCCCGCCGCCCGCCACCAGCACGCCGCCCCCGGCGGGCACCGACGGCAACCCCTGGCACGGGTGATCGGGGCCGGGCCGGTCGCGACCGGGTTCGCGGCCGGCCCGGCAATTGCGCGGAAGCCGGTGAAACGATGTGCTCGGTGTAGCCAGAATGGAGTTCCGCATGCCCAAAACATTCGGGGCCCTGTTGCGGGAATGCCGGGTCGCCGCCGGCATATCGATGAGCGAGCTGGCCAAGCGGGTCAACTACAGCGAGAGTTACATCAGCAAGATCGAACGACCTGAAGCCGCCGAACGCGATGCTGGCGCGGATCGGCGACCGCGTGCTGGACGCCGGTGGCGCGCTGGTCGGAGGAGCACGAGGCGCGGGCGCGGGTCGCGAACACGCTGGACCGCCGTCAGATGCCGGCCGGCGCCGGCGCTCGCCCGCGGCTGGCCGACCTCGGCCTGCCCGGCGACCCTGCTGGGCGGGGAACTGCCCCGGGTGCCGGCGACCAACCGCCGCACCAGGGCGCGCTTCGGCGTCCGCCGGTCACTGGCCCACGCGCTGGACAGTGACGTCACCGCGAGCAGTCACACGCCAGCGCCGAGCGCTCTTCGCGGACCTCTCCGGCCTCCGGCAGGTCGAGTTCGGCGAACCCGGCCTCGGCCGCCGTCCAGTGGGGCACCGCCTCTTCGTGCGCGCCCATCGCGTGCAGCGTTTCCGCGACACCCCGGTGCGCCCGGGCCTGATAAGTGCGGTTCCCGTCGCCGGCGGCCAGGTCCAGGGCCGCCTTGCCGGCGCTGAGCGCGTCCGGGTGCGCACCACGGGCCAGTGCCGTCGCTCCGCGGTCCAGGTACAGCTGGGTGCGCAGGTCGGCGTCCGGCACGTTCGCCGCGACCTCTTTCGCCTTGTCGTGGTAGCGCACCGCTTGGGTGAACCGGCCCTGCTGCCGGTGGACGTTGCCGATGTTGTTCAGCGCGTAGGCCTCGACGCAGTGATCGCCGATCCGGGCGGCGTGCCCGTGCGCCTCCGTGTAGCTGGCCAGCGCTTCGGCGAGCTGGCCGAGCTTCTCCTGCACCGACCCGAGGTTGTTCAACGTGTGCGCCACGCCCTGGACGTGTCCGACCTCGCGCAGCATCCGCGCGGCCGCCGAGTGCTGGCTCAGCGCGACTTCGAAATTGCCGTGCAGCTCGTTGAGGTACCCGAGCATGCTCAGCGCGTGGGCTTCGCCCCGCGGGTCCTCGGTCTGCTCGTACTTGGTCAACGCCGCCTCGAGGTGGGCCATCGCCTGGTCGTGCTGCCCCAGCTCCATGGTGGGGATGGCGAGCGCGCACAAGGTCGCCGCCTCACCGCGCGGGTCACCGACGCGGCGCCACTTGGGCAACGCCTGCGCGGCCAGCTCCAGCGCCTCGGCGAGCCGTCCGCTCCGGTCGTGGGCGGTCGCCAGCCGGAGCAGCACGTGGGCTTGGCCCAGGTCGTTGCCCGGGTCCGCGGAGACGACTTTCCAGGCGAGGTCGAGGGTGCCGATCCAGTCTTCGAACTGGTTGGTCGTGTTGAAGTAGCGCCACAACAGCACCGCGAGCCGCCACGTGTGCCCGGGCAGGTCGTGCGTGGCGGCGTAGTGGATCGCGGCCACGAGGTTGTCGCGCTCGGCGACGATCCACCGCAGCCCGGCGTCCGCGTCGGCGAAGACCGGGGTCACCGGACAGGAGCGGTCCGTCGCGGGCAGCTGGGCACGGTCGAACGGGTACGCGGCGCCGACCGCGGCCGCCAGCGTGACCAGGTAGTAGTCGAGCAGCCGCAGCAGGGGACCCGTCCGGTCGGACGGCTCGTGGGCGGCGAACTCCTTGAGCGGGTCCAGCATCTGGTACCGCTCCGGCGCGGCCTCCTCCAGCAGGCTGACCTCGTGCAGGTCGTCGAGCAACAGCCGTGCTTCGGTGGCATCGCAACCGGCGAGCGCCGCTCCGCCGGCGACGCCGACGTCCGGCCCCGGCAGGTTGCCGAGCAGCCGGAACAGCGCGCGCTGCGGCTCGCCGAGCTGCCGGTAGGACACCCGGACGGCGGCGATGCCGTCGGCCTCGCCCCAGGGGCCGCCCTCTTCGAGCAGGTGGAGCAGGTGCTCGAGGGGCCACCGGGGGTGCCGCCGGAACAGCGCGGCCGCCACCCGGATCGGCATCGGCAGGAAGCCACAGCGCTTGACGATCGACGCCACTTCGGCCGCCCGCCCGCGCAGCCGCGGCGGATCGGTCAGCGCGTGGAACAGGTCGGCCGCCTCGTCCGGAGACAGCGGGGAAAGCCGCACGGGTTCGCCGGTGTCGCCCATCCGCCGGCTGGTGACGATGGCCGAGCAGCCGTCCGCCTCGGGCAGCAGCGGCCGGATCTGCTCGGACGATGCGGCGTTGTCCAGCACGACCAGCGTCCGCGTGCCCCACAACGTCGTCTGGTACAGCGTGACCTTCCGGCCCACCGTCGCCGGGATCTGCTCGGCCGGTACGCCGAGCTCGACCAGCAGTTCGGTGAGCGCGTCACCGACGCTGGTCTCGGACACTCCGGGGGTGAACCCGTTCAGCCGGACCAGGAGCTGCCCGTCGGGGAACCGGTCGCGCAGCCGGTGCGCGGCCTCGACGGCGAGGCCGGTCTTGCCCACGCCGGGCGCACCGCTCACCCAGACCGCGCGGCGACCGCCCGTGGTGGCCGTTTCGATCGTGGCGAGCTCGGCGGCACGTCCGGTGAACGCACCGGGCCGCGACGGCAGCGAGCTCGGCGGATCGCCGCGTTCGGCGCGTGCGGCGAGGTTGCGCAACACCGGCCCGGGCGCCATGCGCAGTTCGGCGAGAGCGTCGCGGGTACCGGCGAAGACGCGCAGGGCCGCCATCCGGTCGCCGCCGGCGATCAGGGCGCGCATCAGGAGTTCGGCGTGTTTCTGGCCGGCCGGGTCGGATCGGACGAGCGGCCGCAGCCGGTCGCGCGCCGAGCGGTGGTCGCCGGCGGCCAGCTCCAGCTCGGCCAGGTCGCCCACGGCATCGGTGAGGCTCTCCTCGGGGACCACGACTTCCGGGCCGCCGACGCGGTCGATGTCGATGTCCTCGAGGAACCGGCCGCGCCACAGGCCGACGGCTTCCCGCAGGAGTTCGATCGCCCGGCGCGGGTCACCGGTCCGCGCTGCTTCGGCGCGCAGGCGGTCGAAGCGGACGGTGTCCAGCTGGTCCTCGCCGATCCGCAGCAGGTAGCCGGTCGGCGTCGTCTCGATGCCGACGTCGCCGGCGGCCTGGACGACGTCGCGCAGCCGCTTGATGTAGCTGCGGACCAGCGTCGGCTTGGCTTCGCGGTCGGCCCAGACGATCTCGGCGAGGCGGGCGGGCGTCACCGGCCGGTTCGCGTGCAGGAGCAGCACGACGAGGACGAACCGCTGCTGCTGGTCGCCCAGCGGCACCGGCACGCCGTCGTGCCACGCCTCCAGCGGGCCGAGCATCCGAAACTCCACGCGCAGCCTCCCCGACGTCAGCTTGCTGTCCTCGATTGATGTCGCGCAATCAGCCGTTGGGGTTTCGGTAATCAGCATTTCTTGCACATTCGATACACACGCGGTCGCCACACTCCGCCGGTCGAACAGGGGTGAAGGAGAAACCGGTATGGGGTCCGACGTGTTGCCGTGCTACGTGGCCTGTGACGTCTCGCTTTCGATGTCCGACCACATCGACGAGCTGAACACCGGGCTGCGGGAGTTCCGCGGCGCGGTGCACGCGGACGCGTCGGTCGCCGACCGCGTGTTCTGCAGTGTGGTCGGGTTCGGCGAGAAACCGCAGGTGGTCCAGTCACTGCTCCCGATGGACGACCTCGCCGAGCTGCCCGAACCGGCCCCCACCGCCGGCACGAACTTCGGTCCGCTGTTCACGTTCCTGCGCGCCCGGATCGACGGCGACGTCCGCGCCCTGGAGCGCCATCGTCTCCGCGTCCACCGCCCGATGCTGTTCTTCCTGTCCGACGGCCAGCCGACGGACCCGGTGACCTGGCCTTCGGCGTTCGCGTCGCTGACGGACCCCACCTGGCCGTTTTGCCCTCGCGTGGTGACGTTCGGCCTGGGTGACGCGGACCAAGAGGCGCTGGACCGCATCGGCACGTTCCGCACGTACCTGAGCCGCGACGGCGTCCGCCTGGGAACGGCGCTGATCGCCTCGGTGATGCACGTTCTGTCCACTTCCCGTCCACCGGCTGACCGCACCCTGTCCAAAAGGGGGTCCGCAAGGGGGTTGCCATGGAAACGCACTGAAGGAGAAGGCCGTGGAGCGCGCTGAGCTGATAAGGGAGCTGAAGTCCCTCCGCAAGGGCCGCGGTTTGCAGGCGACCAGGCTTCCGGACCGGGTAGGGCCTACGTTGAGGAAGGCCTGCGCGGTCTCGGAGTCGGACGGAATGGTGACGATCCGGGCCAAGGTGGCGGGCAGGTTGACGGAGCTGGCGGCTCACCTGTCCGAGGACCTCCGGCTGGCGGTGCTGGCGGCCTTCGCGATCTCACCGGAGGCCCGCCGCCCGCTCTACCAGGAGCGGGTGCGGTGGGCGGCCGACCGCTTGGACCGCGACCCCCGCACGGTCCGCCGTCGCGTGGACGAGGCGATAGATCTGCTGGCGGAGCTGGCCACGGGCACACCGGTGAGTGCTCCGCCGGGCAGTTGGCACACGGCGGCGTTGACGGTGGCGCTGGTACCGGACGAGTCGTGCGTGTTCGAGCAGCACCGGGTGGTGGCCGACCAGGACGGTCTCCGGTCGTTCGACCTGGCTGTTTCCGCGGGTGAGGGTCTGGTGCTGTACGGAGGAAGGTTGACGGAGGGCTTCGCCGTGGAGCCGCCGCGTCCGCTGTCCCGTGGCGAGTCGTGGGAGTTCGCGGCGGTGTTCACGGTCGAGTCGGTTTCGCAGATGGTCTGGGTCCCGCGGCACCGGTGCGAGGCGTTCGACCTGCGGGTGCGGTTCGGAAAGGAGGGGCCGGCGGAGGTGCTGGCGCTGGATGGGGCGTTCGAGAGGGACGTCGCGGACCCGGGTTATCGGGGCCGGTCGCAGCCGGTGGATGCGGCGGGGGAGGTGCATCTGCAGTTCCGGCACCTCACGCCTGGGCTGGTGTACGGAGCCCGGTGGGCGGAGGGGAGCGAGTGGGTCCAATGTGGACATTAATGGCCTGCTTGTAACGAATGCGGCCACCGGGTCCGATCAGTGGGTCATGCTTGTCAGTCTCACGCGCGTCGGCGCGTCTCGCCAGAGGTTCGACAAGACCTTCGCGGTCGTCGGGGTCAAGCCGGACGTCGTGACGCATGCCTTCGCCCAGGCGGACCTCCGGCTCGGTGGCGAAAGGCTGCGGGTGAGCGCTGGTGTCCCGGGTCTGTTCGCGGTCGGACTGCCGATGAGCTGGCTCGGCACCCGCCCGGCACGCGGCGACGTCTTCACCGAACTCGCGAGCGTCCTGGCCGAACTGGCGACGATCGCCGAGCGGATCGGCGGGGTGCTGGTCCCCGCCGGTGTCGCACCGGCACCGCACCCGGCGGTACCCGGCGGTGACCTGCATGTGCTGGAAGTCATCGGTTCGGTCGAGCAGGAAGTGCTTTGCAACCTGTTGCGCAGCTGTGTTCCGGCGCTCATCGCGATGACCGGTCGCGGCGTGACGGTGAGCGGAGGCCGGCCGGACCGCGTCGGTTCCAGGTGGCTCGCGGGATCCACCACCCACCTCGCCACGAGGTTTCTCGCTTCGACGGCAAGCGACCACCTGGACCGCGTCAAAGCCGAGCTGCGGCGCCGGGACGGGGTCGCGCAGCTCGACCGCATGGACATCTCGCCGGTCGAGTTGCCAGACGGCGGCCGGGGAGTTGTCGTGCGGTGCCTGGAATCGGCGCCGACGCTGGCCGCGGTCCGAGCGCAGGCGCTGGTGCTCAGTGCCTTGGCGATGCGCGCCCGCCGGCTGGTGCGCGACGGCAGGCGCGCCGGGCACGAACCCCAGCGAACGCTCGAGGAGAACCGCGCTCGCGCGGTGGCCGACGGATTCCGCGCCCGGTTCGTGGTGGAGGAACGCCCGCGCGGCCAGACCGGCCGGCGCCCGGAAACGAGCAGGCTCCCGGCGAGGGACGCGGTGCGGCGGCTGCTGCAGGAGACCGCCGTCGAGTTCCGCGGCCTCGACGCCGGCGTCGACGAGCTGGCGCCCTTTCTGCTCGCGGTCGATCTCGCCGGGCTCGGCCTGCGGAACGCCGCCGCTGAACGGGATTTGCTCACGCAGTGGGCCGGCGCCGGTGATGTGGAGCTCGTCGCACGATGCCGGGGCGCCCTCACCGACTCGAACGCCGGCGGGCCACTGCTCGCGGAGCTGACGGCCGCGGCGCCCGGCCGGGTAGCGGTCGTGCTCGGCGAGTGGCGCCGGACGTTCGCCGACGCCGTGGCCGAGCGCCCGCCGAAGCGGACGAGCGGCCGCTCCGCGGCGGATCGGCAACAGCGGCGGCGGGACCGGGAGGCTGCCCGATGAGCCAGGACGTCGAGCTGGTGCTGGACCTGCGAGAGCTGCGGAATTCTCCCACCGACCAAGAGGGTTTCGCGCGTCTGTGGGTCGACCTCGAGCTCGCGCTGACCGGGCGCGATCTGAGACGTCGCCCCGTTCACGAACTCGACGGAGCGGACGGCACGGTGCGGCTCGAAGTCGTCAGGTTGCCCTCCGGCACGACGGTCGCCGGGGCGGACACGACGTTCGCGGTCGTCGCGGTGCGGGAGCGTCCGAAGATCCGCTACCGGTGCCGCCACTGCACCCGGAAATCGCAGTACGCGCCCTTCGTCTGCAAATCCTGTCCGCCGGACGACAACGACAACCGCGTGTGCGAGCAGCACGTGTCGATCCTCGACGGCGCGCTCGTGGCCACCTGCCGAGACCATCGGCCGTCCTGTCACGGCTGTGGCGAACCGGCCGAGTTCCGGTGTGCCGGCCGGACGTGCCGGCGCGAGCGGGCGTGGTGCCGGGCGCACCGCCGTCCGCACCCGAGGGATGCGGACCTCGACTTCTGCCCTTCCTGCTACGAAGACGCGTTCCCCCGCTGCGAAAGCCCCTCCTGCACCGACCTCGGCTCCGTCCGCTGTGAGTACCTCACCCGCGACTTCCGCCGATGTCCCCGCCGGATGTGCACCAGGCACGCTCAACGGTGGCAGGTCTTCGGCGGTGAGCGCGTGGGACTCGGCCGGTGCGCCGCCCACCGGACAGTGAAGGCGGTGCCGCCGGCCGATCTGCTCTTCCAGATCGTCACGGGAGCTGGCCGGCGCCGGCGCAAGGAGAGGCTGCCGAGCCTGTCCGGATTCGGGCACACGCTGCGGAACTGCGAACACGGGAAGCTGGCTCGCGACTATCCGGCCATCCACCGGATCCTCCAGGAGCTGGAGCGGGAAGCCGGACGCGATCCGGCCACGGCGACGGCGATCGCGGAGTCCCGGCGGGGCTGGGACCGGCAACTGGCCGAAGCCGAAGAGGATCGGCGCGAAGGCGAACGGCTCGTCGAAAGACTCCGGGGGATCGTCAGCCCGAAGCTCGCGCACGTGATCCGGCTCGGCGAGTACAAACGCGCCAGCCAACGCCGGGACAACACGCGCAAAGCCATGCTGTTCGTCGAAGTGCCGCCGCACCTCAGAGGTGTCTTCATCGGACCGAAAGGGACCAGCATCCGCTCCTACCGGGAGCGCCTCGAGGTCGACGTCCAGATCGAGGGAGGCGACCGATGACGCCCCCGGCCGTCGCCGCATCGGACACCCACCGGCTGGCCGTGGTTCCCGGTGGCGGTCCCGTCTCGGGCACCCGGATCGGGGTTCCCGAGGGCGCTGGCGCCGGCCCGTGTGTCATGAGCGTCCGGTCAGGACAGGGGTGGCTGCGCACCGCCGTGCTCACGACCGAGCTCGCGGAGGTTCCCGCACACCACGTGGCCGTGGACGACGACCTCGCCGCGGACTGGGACCTGGATGTCGCGGACCGGTCGCAGTGGCAGCTCGAACGCGTCGAGCCGGCGCCGATCCGCAAGATCGTGCTGGAGCTGCCCACCGAACGCGACCCCCGCGACGCGGCCAAGGATGTCGCGCGGGCCGGCCTGGTGGGCGAACTGCTGTGGGTACCGCGGAACCACACGGACCTTTCGGTGCCGGTCGACGGGGTTCCGCACCGCGTCCGTGAACTCGACGTCGGCGGGCAGCACGGTGTCGTCGCCCGGATCACCAGGAGCACGGTGGTCGAGCTCTACGCACCAGCGGCCCGGGCCGGGGTCGACGTCGTCGTGCTGGCCGACACCAGCGCGTCGATGGCCGTCGAGGACCTGCCTGCCGGGCGAGACCCGGGTCACGGCTCGGGAAGCCGGTGGATCACCCGGATCGACGCCCTCCGGGAGTCACTGCGGCAGCTGCTGGAGATCAGGATGCAGGTCTCCGGCCGGGTGTCGCGGTTCGCGTTGCTCGAGTTCGATCGCCGGGTGCGGCACAGCTTCCCCAAGGGCGGCGGGATGGTGCAGCTCGACGCGGGCGCGGCCGGCCAGCTCGTGACCGATTTCCGCCAGGCCACCGCCTTGATGCGGCCATCGGGCGGGACGGACATCGGCAACGCGTTGCACGCCGCGGCCAACCTTCTCTACCAGCACGGCCGTCCGGGCAACGACAAGCTGATCGTGCTCGTCAGCGACGGCGCGAACTGGGTGCCGAAAGGCGAGGCCGGCACTGGTGAGGTCGTGCACACGGTCGAAGAGCCGGTGAGCCTGATGGCGCATTTCCAGCGCGATCTCGGGATCCGCCTGCACGCGATCGGCATCAGCACCGTCGCGATGTACCAGCAGCGCGGCGGCGACATGGCGCGGCCCGAACTGATCCCGAACCACACGCTGCTCGGTGAGCTGGTGAAGGTCGGCGGCGGTGATCCGACCACGATCGGCGGCCTCGACGTCGTCGCCGAATACTTCGGCGGCCTGGGCGGCGGCATCATCCACCGCGTCACGGACCGGCTCACCGACATGGCGAGACCCGGGCCGCTGCCGGAGCGCACCCGCGCCGCGCTGCGAGCGTTGCAGCACGGGGGAACGGAGGACTGGGACCGGCACCGGGAGGAGCTCAAAATCCGCATCATCGAGCTGGCCGGTCGGTGCGACACCGAGTTCCTGCGGGCCCACAACCGCAGTGTGTGGGTGGATCGCTTCATCCTGCAGTTGTCCGGCCGGGAGCTCGGCGCACTGGTGACGAACACCGCGGGCACGGCCGGCTTCCTCCTCGGTGTGTCGCGCGGGCTACGACCGCAGCAAAGCGACGCGCCCTTCGCGCCGCTTCGGGCCTTGCTCGACGAATTGGCCGTGATCGGTGAAGGGGGCGGGGCCGACTACGCCCGGGTGGCGGGCTTGTGCGGGACGCCGGCAGACTCGCCCGCCGGTACCCAGGTCGCCGTGATGCGCCGGCTGCACGACGTGCTCGAAGCGCTGCACCGGCAGCTCACCGTGCCGGTGGCGGCTCAGGCGCACGCGCAGCGGCCGGTCGTGCCGCCGCGGGCCGCCGAGCCGCGGCGCAACGACGTGCCGACCTTCGTCTACCGGGATTGACGGCATGGCGGACGTGACGGCGGGAATGCGGGTCGGCCCGGCGGGGGCCGCCGACCGGTACGAGCTGCGGGAACGGATCAACGAGGGCGGCGAAGGGGAGGTGTGGCTGGCCGCCACCGCCCGCCGCGACGGCGACACCGAACACCGCTGGGCGGTCAAGGTGCTGCACGCCAGGCATCTCAGCCAGGAGCACTACGAGACGCCGGATCAGGCGCTCGGGCGGTGGTATCGCCGGGCGCAGGAGGCCCGGGAGGAGACGAGCCAGCTCGTCGTCCCGGGTGTGGTCGGCGCGACCGAAGTGTTCGTCGGTGCCCCGCCGCACGCTCCGGGGAGCACGGAAGACAGCCGGACACTTTACGTCGTTTCACGCTGGATCGACGGCGACGACCTGACCAGGTGGGTGCGCAGGCGCAAGCCGTCCTTCGTCGACATCTGCGACGTCGCGCGGCAGCTCGCCGAGATCATCGACGCGATCGGCACGGGCCCGCTCGCCGTGCACCACCGGGACATTTCCCCGGCGAACGTGATGGTGAACGAAGCCGGCCAGGTCCACCTCATCGACTTCACGTTCGTGGTACCCACCCGAAGCGGTCCGGTGACCCGGGTGGGCACCAGCGGATTCACCGCACCGGAGGGCAAGGACAAGGGCACCGCCGAGGCGGACCGCTACTCCTTCGGCGCGGTGGTGTACTTCCTGCTCACGGGGCACGCGCCGCAGGAGACCGACGCCGCGTCGACCAGCCGGAACGCGTTGCGCCGGGCCGACTTCCCCGACGCCGTCGCCGGCCACATCGCGGCGCTGCTGGCCACGAACCCGCTGGATCGGCCGCGTTCCCTGCGCGATTGGGCCGCCACGCTGCGGGCCATGACCGCGGCGGTCGACGCGCGATCGGAGCGTCCGCGCATCGGTGACCTCGACCTGGCCGTCGACGGGACCGGAACGCCGACCGTCGTCGCGGTCGGCGCCGGCGTCGAGCGGGCCAGGCTCGCCGTCGGATCATTGTGGACACTCGTGGCCGACGCGGCCGCGCCCGGTTTCCCCATGGGCGTCCGGGCCGCCGTCGACGGGGCGGGGGAGACGGTCCAGTTCGTGATCGATCGCTCGGACCGGCTCTGGGTGGGCCGGTCGGCCCGATGGCACGAAGAAGGCATGGCCGTCCTGGACGGCGGGATCGCCGTCGTCCGGCAGGCGGACGGCGCTGTCACGGCCTTCGTGGTCGACCCGGACGGCATGCTGACGGCGGTCACCGCGGGCGTCGGCGGTCCGGTGCGCCGGATCGCGGAACGGCGCTACGTGCGAAAAGTGCTGGCGGCCGCGATGGACTCCGACGGCCGTCCCGCGATCGCCGTGCTCACCCCGGACGGCGATCTGGCGGTGACCAGCGGCGACCGCCTGGATCGGCTGTACCCGGGCAGCACGGCCGCGGCCGGCCTGTGCCTGAGCACCTGGGGTGAACTGCAGTGCCACTGCGTCCTGCGGGGCAGCCGCGAGCTCATCGTCTTCGAGCAGCAATACGGGGTGTGGAGCAAGCAGAGCACCGTGGAGATCCCCGGATCCGCGACGGACATCGCGTGCGTCGGCCAGCGCGACGGCGTCACCGTCGCGATCGCGGGTGACGACGGGCTGTGGGTGACGACGTCACCCGGCACGGCGGCGCCGGCGTGGCAGCGGCTGGCCGGGGAACCGAGCCACCGCGTCGCCCTCGGCGTCGGTGCGGCATGGCGCCTGCGGCTCGCCGCCGTCCTCGGTGGGCAGGTGGCCGTCGCCACCGAGGACTTCACCGGATCGTGGCCTGCCGCGCTGCGGAAGATCTGACAGGAGTTGCCGATGTTCCACGAGTACGTGTACCTGTCGGACGCCAAACTGCGGCAGTTCGTGCCCAGCGAGCCGTCGTGGTGGTCGAGGCTCCGGGTCCGGAAGTTCGCGGGCAAGGCGCGGGTCGCGTCCCTCGAGACGTCGGTCGAGATCGACGTCGCCGATGTCGCGGACGCCGAGGTCCGGAAGCTGATCGACCACCTCGGCGAAGACGCTCAGTGGTACCGGCAGGACGGGCTGATCCCGGGCACCTGGGTCTTCTTCGAAGGGCGGATCGGTTACCAGTCGTTGCCCGAAGGCGCCGCGTTGTTCTGCGAGGCCGGCAGCAGGGACAAGACTTCGACGCGCATCATGCTGCACGGTTCCGCGAACCACCTGGTGGGCAGGACGGCGGCCGGTCAGCCGAACGGTTCGTACTCGCACATCGACGACGTGCCGTCCGTGCTGCACTCGGCGGTCGCGAAGTCCGTGCTGCCGGGCGACGAGCGCGCGATCTGGGCACGTCTCGGCCGGCGACATGCACCGGCGCCCCGGCCGGCCGAGCTGGCGGATCAGGTCGAAGCCGTGTTCCGCCGGGCCGCGTGCACCGACTCGTACTTCGACGCGGCGCCGTACCTGGCCGGCTGCGCCCGCGTCAGCGCTGTCGTCCGGCCGGCCGGGCTTCCGTTCGACGTGGTGGTCGCGTCGCCGTTGTTCGTCCGCCACGCGCGCCCGTGAGCACGCCGGTCACCGGCTGCGGAACCACTTGCGGATCAGGCTGCCGGTGGTGGCCATGAGGAACAGGGAGATCCCGGCACGCCACAGATCGCCGCTGTCGCCGTAGCGCCCGGTGTAAGCGGCCGCGCCGTAGAAGAAGAACGCGATGTCGAGGACGACGAAGCTCAGCACCGACCAGCCGATCCAGGGACGGGGCCGCCGGGCCGGCACCGGCGGGTACGGGTAGACGTTGGTGGTGTTGTTCGTGGTGTTGATCTGCGGGCCGTTCTGGTTGACATAGCCCGTGGCGCCGGGGCCGAAGGTGTTCTGCTGGTTGTTCCGCGGGCCGGCCCGCGGGCGGGGGTGCGGGGTGTTCATCGCGACCTCCGGTCGTCGCTGGGCGACGAGATGCTGTTCACCTGGTGCCCTTGGTTCACGAAGACGGTGCTCCGGTCCGCGGTGATGTGCTGGACGTTCCGGCCCGGCTGGGGCGCCGGGGAAGGTGCCGTGCCAGGCAGTCCTTCGATCAGCTCGCACACGTCGGACTCGAAGCTGTGGTGCCGCACGTGCCGTGGCGCGAGTACCGGCGGGAGGTCCTCGGGACGGGGCTGCGAGGTGCTGTCGAGGAGGACAGGCACGACGGGGATCCGGTGTTCGAACGCCGTCCGCAGCTCGGCGCGGACCCGGTCGCCGGGGTCGTCGAGCCACCGCGGACCGATCAACGCCAGCACGACATCGCTCCGCCGCACGGACTCGCTGTCGCGGAACACGTTCTCGCTGCCGAAATGCCGGGCGAGCCGATTCCCGATCGCGGTGGCGACCGGGACGTTGTCGCCGATCCGGTGGCTGATGAACAGTTTTGGCACGGTACGCCCCTCCTGCGCTCGGCGAGCTCGTTCGGGCGGGTCGTCGGAACCGGTCGGCCATATGTTACAAGGCGGCTTTCCACGAATCGCGCCGGTGCGCACTTCGTCCGAAGTGGACAACTTCTGGACAGATCCGCGAATTTCAGGGTATCCGGCCCGGGTCGCTGATTTGTTAGCCGGGTTGTCGTAACGACCGGCCGGTCAGCCCGATAACTCACCCGTGGCCGGGCGGGCGGCCGGTAACCGAAGGGAAGGGGGCTGGGGTGACGCTGACCATCGAGGGCGCCGATCTCGGCAAGCTGGGCGACCAGCTCGGCCGTGGCGGCCAGGCGGTGGTGTTCGAAGCGCCGGACGTGCACCTGCCCGATGTGCCGGGACCACTGGTTTTCAAGGAGTACAAGAAGCCGCCGAATTCCGGTGACGAGCTGCGCAAGATCGTCCTGCAGCGTGACAAGCTGTCCGCCGTGGACCGTGCCCGGCTCGACGCGTACACCACCTGGCCCCTTCGGGTGGTGGAGCGCGCGGGTGTTCCGTGTGGGGTGTTGATGCGCCGAATACCGGCGGAATTCGGAGAACAAGTCAAAGATTGTTATACCGGGGCCACGAAGTGGAAGCCTTGCGAAGTGCAGTTCCTGTTCGTCGATCCCGATCGGCTCGGCGGTCCTCTCGTCGGACGGCGGGTGCCCACCTGGGAACAGCGGCTGACGATCTGCCGAGACTTCGCCGGAATGCTCGAGTTCTACCACGAGCGTGTGAACGCGGTATTCGGCGACATCAACCCGAAGAACGAGCTCTACCGGCTCGACGGCACGCCTTCGGTGATGTTCATCGACTGCGACGGTGTGCGGCTGATGAGCCAAGGCGCCAGCAATGTCCAGCTCAACGTCGACGATTGGCGCCCGCCGGAAGGCGGCTCCCTCAACCGGCTCACCGATCGGTACAAGCTGGGGTTGTTCGTGCGCCGATCCCTGCTGCCGGGTGCCAGGGCGTCCATCGCGACCGATCCCGTCGCCATCGCCGGCGTGCTCGACGGGGAGGGGGTGGATCTGCTCACCAGGGCGATTGCCAAGGGCGCGGATCCGCGGCAGCGTCCGTCTCCGTACGAATGGTGGCGGTACTTCAGCCTCCTGCTCGGTGACGTCCTCGACCCGCCGACGCTGACACAGGCCTATGTCGATCGCTCTTTCGTGGCCGAGGGGCTGACAGTCGGGCTGCACTGGCAAGCGACCGACGCGGTCACCCTCGACATCGTCGCCGGCGGCCGGACCACCTCGATCGACGCCCGTCAGGGTGGTGGGGTCGTGCCGCTCCGGCTCGACCGCACCACCCACGTGACCGTGACAGCGGTCAATCCGATGGGGGTCGACACGCGGGTCCTGGACCCGGTGGCCGTCATCCCGCCGCCGAACGTGCTCGGCACCCCGATCGCGATGCCGGAACTGCCGCGGGTGGCCGCGCTCGTGGACACGCTGCCGCGGCCGGCCCTGCCACAGCTGCCGGACGTCGTGCTCCCAGAGCGGTTTTCTCCGCTGCTCGGTTCGACGACCGAGCCCGGCAGCCGCTTCGACTGGCCGGACTTCGAGGTCGCCGGCTTTCCCCTCGATCTGAACGATCTGCTTCTCGGTGGCCCTTCGCTCGTCGAAGAGCTGCTCACCGACTCTGAGGAAACGACATGAGACTGCGTCTAGCGCTGGCCGCACTGGCGGGCGCCCGACCGGAAATCCTGAAGAAAGCCCCTGGCGATCTCACCAAGCACGCCGTCATGGGCGGTGTCCTGCTGAGCACCGCGAGCCTGGCCGGGGTGGCGGCGTTCTTCACGCTGTCCAGCACCCTGGACCTGCCGTGGTGGGTCGCCGTGCCGAGTGCGCTGGCGTGGTTCGTGATCGTGCTGAACCTGGACCGGTTGCTCGTCGTCACGCTGAACGCCGCGTCGGGGTGGCGGGCGTTCGCCGTCGCCGTCCCGCGCATGGCGATGGCGGTGGTCATCGGTGCGGTGGTCGCCACCCCGCTGGTGCTGCGGATCTTCCAACCGGAGATCAACGCCGAGCTGGAGACCATGCGTATCGAGGCCGCCGCCACGGTGCAGGTCAAGATGAAGGACGCCTACCGGCAGGTCGACGACCTCGAGAAGCAGGAACGCGGCCTGCGGGACGCCATCGAGGGGCGCAACGGTGCCACGGTCTCGGCCGATCCGGACGTCAAAACCGCGCAAGCCGCCTACGACAAGGCGCAGGAGACCTACCTGCAAGCCGACCGCGAAGCGCAGTGCGAGCTCGACGGTACCTGCGGGACGAAACGACCGGGCGAGGGGGATTCCTACCGCGCCAAGCGGGCCGCCGCCGATCGGGCTCTCCAGGCGCGTGACGACGCCAAGGGCAAGCTCGACAACAAGATCACCGAAGTCGCCACCCGCATCCGGAACGGTTCGTCGACCGCTGCCGAAGAGGCGAAGAAGAAAATCGGTGCGGTGCAGGCCGACCTGGCCAGTGCCCAGGAACGCAAGCGCAAGGCGGAGAAGGAGGCGCTGGACGCCCAGGAGCTGAACAAGGGACTGCTCGCCCGTCTGGAAGCGTTGGACCGGATCACCGACGGTCATCCGTCGGCGACGACCGCGCGGCTCGCGCTCACCGCGTTGTTCTTTTTGATCGAAGTCCTGCCGGTGCTCACGAAGCTGCTGATGATGTTCGGGAAGCCGACGCTCTACGACAGCATGCTGGCCCGCATCGACAGCGCCGACGATCACCGGGACCAGGTGCGGTCCGAGGCCCGGCGGCGGGCCGCCGAAAACGAGGCGGATGCCTCCGTGCAGCTGGCGAAGCGGAAGTCCGACGCTCAGCTGCGGACCGCGCAGGCCACCATCGACGAGCTCGTCGACCAGCAGTCGCGGATCGCCATGGACGCCGTCCGCACCTGGGCGGAGGTGGCGAAGCTGCGCGCCGACGAGCAGCTCGACGAGTGGTACCGCGACCACGTCGGGCCGCACGTCCGCCCCGGTCGTCAGCCCGCCCCCGCCGCGTCCGTCACCTTGCCGGCCTTCACCCCGTCGATGCCGGGTCCGTCGGACGTGACGATGCCGTTGCCCGTCTACCCACCGGCGAACGGGTCGAGTCCCGTCTCGCACAACTCGCAACCGTGAACCCTTGATCGGAAAGGACGACGATGGAAAACGAGAAGGGCAAGCTTCTCCCGTTCTACCTGGTGATCGACGCTTCGTGGTCGATGGACGGCCAGAAGATGGCCACGGCCAACAAGATCATGCCACGAGTCCAGCAAGCCGTCGCCGATGCACCCATCCTCTCGGACAAAGTGCGATTCTCCGTGATCGATTTCGCCGATGACGCCAAGGTGCTGCTTCCGTTGTGCGACGTGCTCGAGAACGGCATACTGCTGCCCGCTCTCACGCCTCGCGGCGCCACCTCGTACGCCGCTGCGTTCCGGCTGCTGCGCACCCAGATCGAGATCGACGTCAAGCAGCTCAAGGCAGACGGGTACGCGGTGCACCGGCCCGCCGTGTTCTTCATCAGCGACGGCGAGCCCACCGACCAGGAAAACCAGTGGAAGTCCGCCTTCACAGACCTGACCAAGTACGACAAGGGCACGCTCGCCGGCTTCTCGATGTACCCGAACTTCGTCCCCTTCGGCGTGGACGCCGCCGATCCGAGAACGTTGAAGGAGCTCATCCACCCGACGACCGGGAACAAGCCCATGCGCATGTTCCTGCACGAGGACGGTGATCCGGGAGCGGCGATCGCGGCGATGGCGGAGGTGCTCATCTCCAGCGTGCTCGCCTCGGGCGAAAGCATGGCCCAGGGCGATTCGGGGATCATCCTGCCGCCCGACGAGGACCTGCCCCCGGGACTCGCCTCCTACACCGCCGACGACGACTTCGTGTGATGTCGACTGTGCAATCGAACTGGGAAGAACTGCCTGTCGCCGGCTACCCGGACGTCGATGGCGTGCCGACCGACGTCTTCCCCCTGCCCGCGGAGGTTCCGGTCGACATCCCGAACGTTCCGGGCCGGCACCGTGCCGAGCACGTCGAAAGCGAGCCGCCCGCGTGGACGGGGCAATACCTGCCGTACTCGGTGGGGGAACCCGGACGTGCGGCCACGGAGGTCGTCTCGGTGCCGGACCCGGAGAACTGGCATCGCCGCGACTCCGTCGTCGACGGGTTCGCGGTGCGTCCGGAGGGCGGGCCGCCGCTGGCCGAGTTGCGCGCGGCCAGCCTGCGCGGGCTTTCGCACCGGGCCTACGGCCGGACCCGTCAAGACGAGTACGCCTACCAGCTCACGCCCGACGGGCGCTACCTGGTGCTGTGCGTCGCCGACGGGTTGTCTTCGGGCTCTTGGTCGCACTACGCCGCCGAGGTGGCCGCCCGGACCGGGGTGACTCTGCTCGTGAACGCCCTTGCGCACACCGAGCCTGCCGAGCTCGGCTGGGATCGGCTCGTGCGCGAAGTCGCGGGGCACATCGTGGCGTTCGCGCGCAAGCGGTTGCCCGGCGGCTCCGAGATGGAGGTGTCCGAGGTGGCCGAGTGGATGTCCACCACGGCTGTCTACGCGGTGGTGGGACTCGCCGACGAGGTAGCGGATGTGCACGTCGGGTCTGTGGGCGACAGCTCGGCCTGGGTGCTGGCCGAGCACGGCTGGATACCGATGGCCGACGTGAAGAACGCCGACGCCGACGTGCACAGTTCCGCGGTGGGTGCGCTTCCGCTGGTGCCCGCCCAGCCGGTCGTCCGGCGTCATGCGCAGGTGGCGCCCGGCGAGGTGCTGGTGCTGATGAGCGACGGCGTCGGCGACCCGCTGCACAACGGAACGGGCGAGGTCGGCAGGTTTCTCGCGCAGTCGTGGCGAAATCCGCCGGACGATCTGGCGTTCGCGGCGCAGGTCGGGTTCCACAAGCGCAGTTACGACGACGACCGGACGGTCGTGGCGGTTTGGCCGCTCCCGCGGTGACGGAGCAGGCTCACCCCGGGCTCGAACCGATGAAGCCGGAGACCTGCGTCTGGTGTGGCCGTCCCCCGGTCGCCTCGTACGAAATCTCGATGCACGGAGAGCTCACCTGCGCCGGCCACGGCGTGGCTGAGCGCTGCGGCCTGTGCACGCGGCCGAAGCCGCCGGGCCCCGGCTGGAGCCGGTTCTCCGGTTCCGGGGTGCGCTGTCCCACCTGCGCGGCCGACGCGGTCGACACCCAGGAGCGGGCCCGCAGGTACATACCGCGGGTGCGCGAGCAGCTGACGGCGCTCGGAATCGAATTGGACCAGCGCGTCCGGGTGCGGCTCGTCGAAGCCATCCACCTGCCGGACGGCACCGCGGCCACGGGGCTGACCCAGGAGTGCGAGCAGTCCCGGACGGTCGCGGGTATCGAGGTGGTGCGCGGCCTCACGAGTGTCCATTTCGGAGCCACGGTCGCCCACGAGATCGGACACGCGTGGCTGATCCAGCGAGGCGCCCCGATCACCGGCCCGGTGCTGCTCGAAGGTGTGTGCGAGGTCTTCGCCTCGGCGTGGTTGAAACGCCAGCCCGGAAGGCTGCCGGCGGCACTGCGCGAAGCGATGGCAGCCAATCCCGACAACGTCTACGGCACGGGCTACCGACTGGTGCGGGCCGCGGTGGAGCGTTCGGGCATTCGCGCGGTGTTGCAGGAACTTTGCCGGTCGGGAAGGTTGCCGTGAACCGGTCAGCGAGGCCGGGACTACGCTGCCACTTCGTGACACGAGGTGACGGCATTACTGGCGTTGACGAACTGGATGGGCCGTGAGCGAGTACCAGTATTACGAGTTCCTGGCGATCGATCGGCCGCTGGACGATGGCGAATAAGCTGAGGTCAGGTTCTTGTCCACCCGGGCGAGGATCAGCGCCACCAGCTTTGTGAACGAGTACCACTGGGGCGAATTCAAAGGTGATCCTAGCCGGTTGATGGAGCGCTATTACGACGCGCACCTGTATGCCGCGAACTGGGGCACCCATCGCGTGATGTTCCGCCTGCCGTGTGCTGTGCTCGATCCGGATGTCGTCGAGCGGTACTGCGCCGGCGACGGGGCGAGCGCGTGCGCCACGGGCGAGTTCGTCGTGCTCGACCTCACCAGCGAGGACGACGGCGGCGAGTTCGACGACGACCCCGAGGACTTGCTGTCGGCGATCGTCGGAGTGCGCGCCGAACTCGCCGCCGGTGACCTCCGGCCGCTTTACCTCGCCTGGCTGGCGGCTTACGGCGCTTGGGAGCGCGACGAGGACGCTTTCGACCGCGAAGCCGACAACGATCTCGAACCGCCGGTTCCGCCTGGGTTGGGCACGCTCACTGCCGGGCAGCGAGCACTGGCTGACTTCCTCCGCCTCGGCGACGACCTCCTCGCCATCGCGGCCCAGGCGTCTCCGCCGCTGGAGGACACCGCTGACGATCCCGATGACCTCGCCGCTTGGGTGTCCCACCTGCCGGCCGCCGAAAAGGGCCGACTCCTCGTGCGGGTCTTGCTGGGAGAGGGCGCGCGGGTGCGGATGGAGCTGCTAGGCCGCTACCGCGGTGACACATCTCCGGTCAGTCCCTCCCCAGCCCGCCGGACCGTGGCCGACCTGCTCGACGCCGCGGCGCGCCGACGGGCCGCGGCGAGCATCGCCTGACCGTCCAGCGTGCGTCTGCCCTGATTGCAACCCGAAACCAGCGGACGCCGCCGCCGTCCGCTGCTCACCGATCTCCAAGCGCTCGCCGAACGCGAGGACATTTATGACAGGTTCGCCTTGCGTACCAACACACTGCGGCAAACATACACGCGCAAACCCACACTCATCGAACGCTTCAACCGAGCCGGCATTTGACCACCCTCGTTACGGTGGATTCCGTGGAAGACGATCTCCAGCCGGCGGAGGGTGACCGAAGCATCCGAGTGCGACTCGTTGAGGTGCCCCCGGCAGGATTCGAACCTGCGACACCCGCTTTAGGAGAGCGGTGCTCTATCCCCTGAGCTACGAGGGCATGTACTGCCAAGCCCAGACTAGCGGACGGGGGCCGCGAGGAGCACAGGGGCACGGATGGAGCAACCCGACTCTCGTCGTCACCCAGGTGAGTGGTTCTCGGGGGCTTCCCGCATCGTGGATACACCCACGCGCAAGGTCGACCGCACCTGACCTGGACGGACCAGCGCGTCACCTGGTCGTGTCTGGTTTCGAACTGCTGAACAACAGTAGGTAACCTTCGTTAACGGGACGCGGGGAGCCGCTCCCACCGGCTGTTGCGGAGGGCTTCGTTGATCAAGCTCATGTTCGCCGACGACGAGGAACTGGTGCGCTCGGGGCTGCGCGCGATGATGTCCGGGGCCCAGGACATCGAGATCGTGGGCGAAGCCTCCGACGGCAGATCCGCGGTCGAGGTCGCCCGCCGCTATCACCCTGACGTGGCCCTTCTCGACATCAAGATGCGCGCTCCGGATGACGGCATCCGGGCGCTCAGGGCCATCCTCGCCCTTCCCGATCCGCCCACCGTGGCCATGCTGACCACCTTCGACATCGACGAATACGTCAGCCTCGCCCTCCGGCTCGGCGCCAACGGCTTCCTCCTCAAGGACATCGACCCCGCCGCCCTGCTCAGGGCGGTCCGGGACCTCGCGCGCGGGGGCGCGGTGCTGGACCCGGGCGTCGCCGCGCGGATGGTTCAGACCCACCGGGACGAACAACGCGCTGCTCAGCCCGCCCGCAAGCTCCTTGCCTCGCTGTCCGAACGGGAACGTGAAGTCGTCGCGCTGATCGGCCAAGGGCTGAGCAACGCCGAGATCGGGGGGCGGTTGCACCTCTCCGAAGCCACCGTCAAGGGGTACGTCTCCGCCGTGCTCTCCAAGATCGGGGCGGCGAACCGGGTGCAGGCCGCGCTGCTGGCCTACCGCGGTGGGCTGCTCGACCAGTAGCGCATGCTGCTCACGGCGCTGGAGTTCGTCGGGCTCGTCGCCTTCGCCGCGTCCGGGGCGCTTGCCGCCGTGCGGGCGCGGCTCGACGTCTTCGGGGTTGTCGTCGTCGGGCTCACCACCGCGCTCGGCGGGGGTGTCATCCGGGACGTCCTGCTCGGCATCCACCCGCCCACGACGCTGCGGAACTGGTCCTACCTCGCCGTCTGTGCCGTGACCGCCCTCTTCGTGTTCGTCTTCCACCCGCAGGTTGCGCGGCTGCGGCGGGGCGTGCTGCTCGCCGACGCGCTCGGGCTCGGCGTCTTCGCCACCGCCGGGACGACCATCGCGCTCAACGCCGGCGCCACCGTCTACGCCGCGTGTCTGATCGGGATGACGACCGGCATCGGCGGCGGCGCCGTGCGCGATCTGCTGCTCCGGGAAATACCGCTCGTCCTGCGGAAGGAGATCTACGCCGTGGCCGCGCTGGCCGGCTCGGCGCTCGTCGCCGTCGGTCACTCAGCGCAACTTCCGCAAGGGCCGGTGACCGTGATCGCGGCCGCCGTCGTGGTCACCGTCAGGATGGTCGGGCTTTGGCGGCACTGGAACGCCCCGGTGGCGCGCGGTCCGGAGTGAGAAATCCTTTGTTAGTTCTGTGTGTGTTCTTAGGCGGGTCTCAGCACGCTGAGTAAAACTATCGCCATGCGCATCCTTGTGGTGGACGACGACCGCGCCGTCCGTGAGTCGCTCCGGCGGTCCCTGGAGTTCAACGGCTACCAGGTCCAGCTGGCCACCGACGGTGCGCAGGCGCTCGAAGCCATCATCGCCGACCGGCCGGACGCGATGGTCCTGGACGTCATGATGCCGCGGCTCGACGGCCTGGAGGTCGCCCGCCGGCTGCGCAGCACCGGCGACGACCTGCCGATCCTCGTGCTCACCGCCCGTGACACCGTCTCCGACCGGGTGTCCGGGCTGGACGCCGGCGCCGACGACTACCTGCCGAAGCCCTTCGCGCTCGAGGAACTGCTCGCCCGGCTGCGGGCACTGCTGCGCCGCGCCATCCCGGAGGGTCCGAACGGCCAGGCCTCGGAGGTCCTGTCCTTCGCGGACCTGACCCTCGACCCCGGCACGCGGGAGGTCCGCCGCGGTGACCGCGAGATCAGCCTGACCCGGACCGAATTCGCCCTGCTCGAGCTGTTCCTTTCCTACCCGAAGCACGTCCTCACGCGTGGCCGGATCCTGGAGGAAGTATGGGGTTACGACTTCCCGACGTCGGGCAACGCGCTGGAGGTCTACGTCGGCTACTTGCGCCGCAAGACGGAGGCCGAGGGGGAGCCCAGGCTGATCCACACGGTGCGGGGAGTGGGGTACGTCCTGAGGGAAACCCCGCCGTGACCGAGCCCGGCGATCCCCGCGGCACGCGCTGGGGAGCCCGCCGGTTCTCGCTGCGCGGCCGGGTGACGCTGCTCGCCGCCGCCTGTGTCGCCGGTGCCGTCGCGCTGGTGTCGATCGGCGCGTACATCGTCGTGCGCAGCAACCTCTACCAGCAGCTCGACGACAGCCTGATGGCGCGCGCGCAGGCGGCGGCCGACTCGCCGCAGGTGCAGACCGAGCTGCGGCAGGTCCCCGGCGCCTTCCTGGCCAGTGCCGACCTGCAGATCGGCCAGCTCAACGCGGCGCCCGACGTCCAGCACGCCGTGATGACCTACCCGCTGTCGAGTTCGGCCCCGCCGTTCGGGCAGGACGAGCTGGCCGTGGCGAACGGCGATTCGGCGGAGTCGCTGCGGACGGACTTCCGCTCCGACAGCCGCGTGGTCGCGCTGCCGACCGGGCACGGCGAGGCGATCGTGCTGGCGCAGTCGATGGGGCCGACCAAGCGCACGCTGAACGAGCTCGCGCTGGTGCTCTTCCTGATCGGCGGCGCCGGCATCCTGGTCGCCGCCGCGGCGGGCACCGCGGTCGCGCGCACCGGCCTGCGCCCGGTCGACCGGCTGACGTCGGCCGCCGAGCGCGTCGCCAAGACCGGCGACCTGCGGCCCATCCCGGTCAGCGGCGACGACGAGCTGGCGCGCCTCACCCAGACCTTCAACACCATGCTCGGCACGGTCGCGGACTCGCAGGAACGCCAGCGCCAGCTGGTCGCGGACGCCGGGCACGAGCTGCGGACACCGCTGACGTCGCTGCGCACCAACCTCGAGCTGCTGCTCGCCGCGAGCAAGCCCGGCGCGCCGCCGCTGCCGGACGAGGACCGGATCGACATCGTCGCGGACATCAGCGGCCAGCTCGACGAGCTGACGCAGCTCATCGGCGACCTGGTCGAGCTCGCGCGCCAGGACGAACCGCAGGAGCGCTTCGAACGCGTCGAGCTGCTGGAGGTCGTCGAGCGGGCGCTCGACCGGGCGCGGCGGCGCGCGGGCGACATCAACTTCGACGTCTCGCTGCAGCCGTGGGTGCTCACCGGCGACAACAGCGCGCTCGAGCGCGCGGTGCTGAACCTGCTCGACAACGCGGTGAAGTTCTCGCCGCCCGATGCGACGGTCTGGGTGCGGCTGTACCCGCTCGGCGACGGCACCGCCGTCGTCGAGGTCGCGGACGCCGGGCCGGGCATCGCCGAAGAGGACCTGCCCAAGGTCTTCGACCGCTTCTACCGCTCTTCGGAGGCCCGGACGCTGCCCGGCTCGGGCTTGGGGCTGGCGATCGTGAAGCATGCGGCCGAGCGGCATGGTGGAGCCGTGTACGCCTCGCAGGCGCCCGAGGGAGGCGCCTTGATGACGATCCGGTTGCCGGGCGCTCCCGGCTGATTCAGGCACCCGGCGACAGCACCGCGGCCGGGTTGCATTCACTGGGCCGGTGGTGGTCTTGTTCGCCTGGAAGGTGGTGCCCTGGACGCAGTTCGACCGTGACCTGCTGTTTCCTATTTCACCCTCGTCGACCCAGCGGATTCTGTGTTGAATCATGTAGGATTTTGTGTGCTTGGGGCAGACGGGACGGAGTTGAACGGTGCTGGCGCGGCAGCGACAGGCGGTGATCCTGGAAGAGGCACGCCGGACCGGTGCGGTCCGGGTCAGTGACCTCGTGACCAGGCTGGGCGTGTCCGACATGACGGTGCGCCGCGACCTCGACGTCCTCGCCGGGCGAGGACTCGTCGAGAAGGTGTACGGCGGCGCCACTTCGATCGTCGGCAAGAGCACCGACGAACCCGGGTTCGAGGCCAAGTCCGTGCGCCAGCGGGCGCAGAAGGAAGCCATCGCCGAGCTCGCCGCGACCCTGGTCCGGCCCGGCACCGCGATCGGCATCTCCGCCGGCACCACCACGTGGACGCTGGCGCGGGCCCTCGACGCCATCCCCGGGCTCACCATCGTGACCAACTCGATCCAGGTCGCCGACGTGCTCCGCGGGTCGACGCAGCCGGACCGCACGGTCGTGCTCACCGGTGGAGTCCGGACGCCGTCGGACGCGCTGGTCGGGCCGGTCGCCGTGCACAGCCTGCGGTCGCTGCACCTCGACGTCGTCTTCCTCGGGGTGCACGGGATGGCCGACGGGCCGGGGTTCACGACGCCGAACCTCACCGAGAGCGAGACCGACCGCGCGCTGGTCGAGGCCGGGCGCAAGCTCGTCGTGCTCGCCGACCACACCAAGTGGGGCACCGTCGGGATCTCCACGATCGCCGACCTGGACGAGGCCGACGTCGTCGTCACCGACGACGGGATTTCCCACGAGGCCAAGGAAATACTCGCCGAAAGGGCAGGAGAACTGATGATCGCCGAAACGGCGGAGACGGTCGAGGCCGAAGAAGCGTGAAGCGAACTGTACGACACCTGGCCGACGGCCGGGAGATCATCTACTTCGACCAGCCCGGTGCGCCCGACCGCGTCGCCGAGGACACCCGCGACCTGCCGCCGGTTTCGGCCGCGTCGGAGATCCGGCTGGACCCGCTGACCGGCGAGTGGGTGGCGATGGCCGCCCACCGGCAGACTCGGACCTACAAGCCGCCCGCGGACCTCTGCCCGCTGTGCCCGAGCAAGCCCGGCAAGCCGAGCGAGATCCCCGAAAGCGACTACGACGTCGTCGTCTTCGAGAACCGGTTCCCGTCCTTCGCCGAGGACGTCGTCGGTGAGCCATCCACTGTGGATGGTCTCGGGCTGGTGCCGGTGCGGCCCGGCCGCGGCCGCTGCGAGGTCGTCTGCTTCACCAGCAACCACGACGGTTCCTTCGCGCAGTTGAGTCCGAAGCAGGTGCGGGCCGTGGTGGACGCGTGGGCGGACCGGACGGCCGGGCTGTCCGCGGTGCCCGGTGTGGAGCAGGTCTTCCCGTTCGAGAACCGCGGCGAGGAAATCGGCGTCACGCTGTCGCACCCGCACGGGCAGATCTACGGCTACCCGTTCGTCACCCCGAAGACCGAGCGGATGCTCGAAGTCGCCCGCGCCTACCAGGCCGAACACGGCCGCCCGGTGCTCGGCGACGTGCTCGCGGCCGAACTCAAGTCCGGCGCGCGCGTGGTGACCTCCGGCGAGCACTGGACGGCGTACGTGCCGCCGGCCGCCCGCTGGCCGGTCCAGGTCCAGATCGTGCCGCACCGGCAGGTTCCGGACATCCCCGCGCTGACCGACGCCGAGCGCGACGACTTCGCCGACGTCTACCTCGACGTGCTGCGCCGCTGCGACGCGCTGTACGACCGGCCGCTGCCCTACATCGCCGCGTGGCACCAGGCGCCGGTGCGCCGCGACCGTGAGCTCGGCTGGCTCCACCTGGAGCTGTTCTCCGTGCTGCGTGCGAAGGACAAGCTGAAGTACCTGGCGGGGTCCGAATCGGGCATGGCGGTGTGGATCAACGACGCGACGCCGGAGCAGATCGCGGAACGGCTCCGCGCGGCGGGCTGAACCCGGCCATACTCATCTCCGATGCACAGGTTCGGCTCAGCAACCTCTCAGGACCGTCCCGCAAGGTGATGACATGACCGAGAACGACCCCAGCACGCACGACCCCGCGGCGCCGCGGCACCCGGAGACCGGCCAGCAGCCGGCTCAGGGCGGTTGGGCGGGGAACCCGTACGGTGAGCAGGCCCAGCCCGAGTCCGGCGGTACACCGCAGTACTCCGAGCCGTCCTACCACGCGGTGACCGGGGCCGATCCGTCGTACGGCGCGCAGACCGCGAACCCCTGGTCCGCCCAGGGCGCGCCGATGCCGTCCGGCCAGCCCCAGCAGAGCGTCTACCCGCCGCCGAACCCGTACGGGCAGCCCGGCACGTCCGTCTACCCCGCACCCGCGCCGGAGCCCAAGCGGTCCGGCGGGAAGCTGCTCGCCGGCGTCGCGCTGATCGCGCTGCTGGTCGGCGGCATCGCGGGCGGGACGGTCGGGTACCTCACCGGCGGGACGTCCGGCTCGGTCGGCAACGCGCTCGACGCGCCGAAGCCGGCCCAGCAGACCGGCAACGCGCCCGCCGGCTCGGTCGAGGCCGTCGCGCAGAAGCTGTCGCCGAGCGTCGTCGAGCTGCAGGTCAGCGGCCAGCAGGGGGCCGGCGAGGGCTCCGGCTTCGTCATCAGCACCGACGGCTACATCCTGACCAACAACCACGTCGTCGAGGTCGCCGCGAACGGCGGGCAGATCCAGGCGGTGTTCCAGGACGGCAAGAAGGCCGCCGCCACGGTCGTCGGCCGCGACCCGACGACCGACATCGCGGTCGTCAAGGTCAACGGCGTCGCCAACCTGACCCCGGTGGAGCTCGGCCGGTCCGACGACCTGCGGGTCGGCCAGTCGGTGGTCGCCATCGGCTCGCCGTTCGAGCTGGCCGGCACGGTCACCTCGGGCATCGTCAGCTCGCTGCACCGGCCGGTGCGCGCGGGCGGCAGCAGCGGCGACCAGACGACGGTGATGGACGCGGTCCAGACCGACGCGGCGATCAACCCCGGCAACTCGGGCGGGCCGCTGGCGAACATGTCCGGCCAGGTCATCGGCATCAACTCCGCGATCTACAGCCCGCAGTCGGCGAGCGGCGGCCAGGGCGGCTCCGAAGGCGGCAACGTCGGCATCGGCTTCGCCATCCCGATCGACCAGGCCCGCCGCACCGCGGACACGATCATCAAGACCGGCCAGGCGGTGCAGACCTACATCGGCGCGGAGGTCAAGAACGCCCCGCAGGGCGGCGCCGAGCTCGGTGCCATCAAGGCCGGCAGCCCGGCGGAGAAGGCCGGCTTGAAGGCGGGCGACGTCGTCACCAAGATCGACGACCGCCCGATCGACTCGGCCGACACGCTGGTCGCGGCGGTCCGCACCCGGGCCCCGGACGAGAAGGCGACGTTCACGCTCGCCGATGGCCGTACAGCCGAGGTGACGCTCGGCGGGCAGCCCGTCCAGCCCAACTGATCCAGACGCTCGGCCGCGGTAGTGCGGCCGAGACCAACTTCGGCTCGACCCCCGTTTTCGGGGCCGGACCCACAAGGCCACGCGCGACCGGGCACTCCATGCCGGTCGCGCGTGGCCGCATTTATGCCCCGGGTCAGGTGCCGGGAGGGTTGGCTGGCGTGCCTGGGAGGTCGGCTTGCGTGCTTGCAGGTGTGGTTGGCGTGCCGGGCGGGTCGGTCGGCGTGCCGGAACCGTCGGCCGGCGTGCTTGCAGGGGCGGTCGACGTGCCGGACGGGTCGGCTGGCGTGCTTGCAGGGGCGGTCGACGTGCCGGACGGGTCGGCTGGCGTGCTTGCAGGGGCGGTCGACGTGCCGGACGGGTCGGCTGGCGTGCTTGC
>NZ_JBFBCC010000010.1:0-67845 GCF_040682955.1 Amycolatopsis sp. NPDC051045 | reverse complement strand
AGGGTCGGTTGGCGTCCCGGAAGGGGCATCTCGCGTGCTTGGGCGAGCATCACGCGTGACTGGAGGGCCATCGCGCGTGCTTGGGGGGACGACACGGTGGCGGAGGGCCGTCAGGACCACCGCGAGCCAGACTGCTGCCATGGTGAGGGCCAGGCCGAGGGCTGGGTTGCCGTCGTGGAGGCCGGGCGTCGGCGGGGTGCCGTACGGGCGCCAGAGCAGGGGGAACGCCAGGATTGCCAGCACGCCGGTGATGACCGTGCCGGCGACGACCGGGGTCTTCCACGGGGGCGGCAGGAGGCGGGCCAGGACCACGCCGAGCGCCGCCGTCAGCGGGGCGACGACGGCGTCGTTGAGGAGCGGGCCGCCGATGATCCAGCCCACCGTCCCGAAGACGTCCGGACGCAGGGGCAGCGCGTACTCGGCGAACAGCACCACACCCCAGGCCAGCGCCGCGAGACCCGGCAGGGCGAGGAGTACCCGGGCGGTCTTCACAGCGCCTCCAGCTTCGTGACCCACTTCGTCTGCAGCACGCCGGGCCGGTTCGGGGCGATGATCCGGCAGGGGAATCCGTGGTCGGGGGCGAGGACCTCGCCGTTCAGCTCCAAGGCCAGCAGCGTCAGTTCGTCGGACGTGTGCTCGCCCGGCAGCACGCTGACGCCGTACAGCCCGCCCCGCTCCGAAGAGGTCACCCGGACCGCCGTGCCTGGTGCCGCGCCGACCGCTTCCAGGAGCGTGGGCAGGGAGATTCCGCGCCAGGTGGCCGACTGGCTCCAACCCTCCACGCACGCGATCGGCAGGTCCGCCGTCGTTTGCGGGAGTGCGCGTAACTCCTCGAGCGAGAACTTCGTCGTGCCACGCGGAGTTGCCACCGAAAGGCGCCAGGACGAGGACCACGTGATCCCCGCGGCCGCCGCCGTCCGGTTCACCGGCAGGTTCTGCGTGCCCTTGCCCGTCTTCCAGGCGAGGCCGGAAACCCCGCGCAGGAACGGAACCGTCGCGCCGGCGGTGGCGACGACCGCGGTGCCCGTCGCCAGCCCGGTCATGAGGAGGAACGCCCGCCGGGACAGGCCCGCGGCCGGTGGCTCCTCGACGGTGGCCCGGCTCAGTGCACGGCGGATGATCGGCAGCTTCACCGCGACGTGCACCAGGACCGACCCGATCGCCAGCCACGCGACCGCGTAGTGCACCTGCGGGAAGGAGAAGCCCCACGGGTAGTTCTGCGCGACGTTCAGCAGCCCGGTCGTCAGCTCGAAGAACGCCGCACCGGACAGCACCAGGATCGACAGCCGCTCCAGGGCGTGCGGCAGCGAGCGCACGAGCGGCCGGCCGAACAGCTTCGGGTAGACGCTCCACAGCTTCGCCGGCAGCAAGGGGATCGACGCCACGCCGGAGATCACGTGCAGGCCCTGCGTGACGCGGTAGAGCCCGGCCGGGCGGCTGGGCCAGAAGAACCACGCCGGCGGGTGCTGGATCAGGTGGCTGAGCAACCCCGTCACGAAGCATGTCGTGAACGTGATCGCGAGCGCCAGGCCGATCTTCGACGTCACGCGCTCGTGGTGCGCCGGGGCCCGGAACTGTTCTTCCGCCGGAATCGGGAGCTTCATGATCGCTCCAGCCGCGCGAACCAGCGGTGCCCGCGCCGGGTGGTCCAGTCGACGCGCAACCCGGCGCGCGTGGCGACTTCGGCGATCGCGTCCACCCCCACCCACGCCCAAGTGAACCACGCGACGTCGGCGTGGCCGGGCCGGAGCCGGACGCGTTCGTGCCGCAGGCCGTGGCCGGGGGACTCCAGCTCGACGAGGACGTCGCCGCCGGCGGCGATCAGCCGCGCCGTGCGCCGCAGCAGCGCGGCCGGGTCGCCGCCGATGCCGATGTTGCCGTCCGCGAGCAGGGCGTGCCGCCACCGGCCTTCGCCGGGCAGGTGGTCGAAGATGTTGCGCTGCAACGCACTCCCGCCGCGTCGCCGGGTCAGTCCGACAGCCGTCCGCGAGCTGTCCACGCCCAGCGCGACGACCCCGCGCCCGGCCAGCGCCGCGGTGAGCCTGCCGGGACCGCACCCGAGGTCGACGGTCGGGCCGGCACAAGCGTCGAGCAGGACATCGTCGCCCTCGGACGGCCCGGTCCAGCGTTCCACCGGCAGCTCGATCCGCTCGCCGTTCGCCAGTTCGAGCCAGCACCGGTGGCCGAGCAGGCCGCGGTCGAACTCGTGGCCGGTGAGCACCGGGGCCGTCATCACGCGACCGCCCGTCCGCCGACCGCCGCGACAGCGGGGGCGAACCGGCCACCGGGGCACGCCGCCGCCACCAAGCGGGCATCCGCCATGGTGTCCACATCGGACAACTGGGTGGCTTGCCGTGGCCGCAGCCCGCAGGCGATGAGAGCGCGCAGCGTGCGTTCACCCGTGTCGTCACGGGACATCGGGACGTCCACGAGGGCCTGCGCGTGTCGTGGCTCGGCGAGTCCCAGCGCCCACCAGCCGCCGTCCGCGGCCGGCCCGAGCACCGAGTCGTGGCCGCCGTGCAGGATCGGTGCGACCGCCGCGGCGAGGGACTCCGGCGTGACCTGCGGGGTATCCATGCCGATCTGGAGGATCGGCAGGCCCGCGTGCACCGCAGCGGCGTCCGCGTGCGCGTTCGCCAGCCGGGCGCCGAAGTCCCGGCCACGCTGCGGAATGCCGGTGGAATGCCGTAATGCCATCCCGATTTCGCCGGCCCGGGCGGCGGCGCCCAGGTCGCCGGTCATCGCGACGACGGGCACGGCGCCGGGCACCGCGCAGACGGCGTCGAGCGTGTCGAGCAGCGCGGCCGCGGCGATTTCCGCCGCCTCGGCCGACGTCGCGGGCGGGCAGAGCCGGGTCTTGGCCAGTCCCGGAACCGGTGCCTTGGCCACGACCAGCAGGACGAACGGACGTGTCATCGAGCCAGCACCCGCCCGAAGTCGCGGACCGCGCGCAGCGTGCCCCGCAGCGAACCGGACACCTTCGACTTCGTGCCCTTGGCGCGCTCGCCGTAGCGGACGTCGAACTCGCGGACCCGCCACCCGGCACGCCGGGCCTTGATCAGCAGCTCCAGCGGGTAGCCGAACGCCCGGTCGGCGACACCCAGGCGCAGCAGCGCCCGCCGGTCCGCGGCGCGCAGGGGCGCGATGTCCCGCACCGGCAGCCCACGGCTGCGCAACAGCAGCGCGAGTACGACGTTGCCCGCTCGCGCGTGCCACGGCCACACGCCGGGGCCGGTCGGCACCCGGCGTCCGACGGCCAGGTTCGCGCCGTGCTCGACCGCGGTCACCAGCCGCGGTAGGTCGGCGAGGTCCAGGGACCCGTCGGCGTCGGCGAAGCACACGATGTCGGCGGTGGCGGCTTCCAGCCCCGCGTGCACGGCCGCGCCGTAGCCGCGACGCGGTTCGTGGACGACCTTCGCGCCGAGCGAGGCCGCCACTTCGGGTGAGCCGTCGGCCGAACCGTTGTCGACCACGATCGCGCGGTATCCCGGTGGCAGGCCGGCCAGCACGCCGGGGAGGGCACCGGCTTCGTCGAGGCAGGGGAGGACGACGTCCACGTCTGAGTCAGTCACGGCGCTGACCGTAAGTCCGTCCGGAACGCCGTAGAACCCTTGCGGCGCTTACCGAATCATGACGTCCGGTGAGTTCTTACCGCGTCGTTACGGCTGCCGTTCCGTGGACGTCGAAAGCCCCTCCGCGGATCTAGGGTGGGCGACGATGAGCGAGCCGAACCCCCATCGGACCGGACGCCGCGCCGATCTTCTCGCCGTGGCGGCGGCCGCCGTGCTCGTCGCCACGGCCACCGCGGTCGGCCTGTACTACAACCGGCCGAACTCCGGCGTGGTCATCTTCGTTTCCGCGCCGCCGTTGTTCGCCGACTGGCTGCCGCACGTCGGCCCGGGCTCGGTGTTCGCCGTGCTCGTCGCGGTCGCGGTGGTGCTCCACGGTCCGGTGCTCGCCGCTCGCCTGCCGTGGCGCCGCGCGCTCGCCGCCGGCTATCTCGCCTCGCTCGCCTGGATCTTCTCGCTGGCCATGGTCGACGGCTGGCCGCGCGGGTTCGCCGGGCACCTGACCATTCCCCAGGAATACCTGCACGAGGTACCGGGGATCACCGACATCCCGCGGATGCTGCGCGAGTTCTCCTCCCGCATCCTCGACTTCCAGCCGGGCTCCTGGACGACGCACGTGTCCGGGCACCCACCGGGGGCGACGCTCGTCTTCGTCTGGCTGGATCGGATCGGCCTGCACGGCGGCGCGTGGGCGGCCACGGCGGTGGTGCTCGTCGGCAGCCTGGTCGCGGTGGCCGTGCCCGCCACGGTCGCCCTACTCGGCCGGCCCGAGGCGGCCCGCGCGGTGCTGCCGTTCGCCGTCCTCACCCCTGGCGCGGTGTGGATCGGCGTGTCCGCGGACGGTCTGTTCGCCGGGGTGACCGCCACCGGGCTGGCTTTGCTCGCATTGTCCGCCAGCGGGTTCGCTCAGGGCCGCCGGTACGCCGTTCCGGCCGGGCTGGCCGCCGGAGTGCTGCTCGGCTTCGGGATCTTCCTGTCGTACGGCCTGGTGTTGCTCGGCCTGCTCGCGGTCGCCGTCGCCGTCCTCGGCCGGCAGTGGCGGGCCGCGGTACTGGCCAGCGCCGCGGCGCTGGCCGTCGTCACCGTCTTCGCTTGGGCGGGTTTCTGGTGGCTCGACGGCTATCACCTGGTCGTCGAGCGCTACTACCAGGGCGTGGCGCTGGTCAGGCCCTATTCGTACTGGGTCTGGGCGGACTTGGCGGCGGTGGCCGTCGCCCTCGGCCCCGCGGTGGTGGCCGCCCTCCGGCGAGGCCTCGGGTGCCCGCGCCGGGCCCTGCTGACCGATCCGGTGCTCCTCCTCGGCCTCGCCGCCCTGGCCGCCATCCTCGTCGCCGACGTCTCGGGCCTGTCGAAAGCCGAGACCGAACGGATCTGGCTACCGTTCGGGGTGTGGTTGCTGCCGATGACGGCACTGCTGCCGCGGCCCGGACGCCGGTGGTGGCTCGCCGCGCAGGCGGCGACGGCGCTGGCGGTCAACCACCTGCTGCTGACGGGCTGGTGAGGGAGACGTGATGAGCGATCAGGCCGGGCGGGTGCTCGTGGTCGACGACGACGAGACGGTCCGCGACGTCGTCCGCCGCTACCTCGAGGTGGCCGGGTTCACCGTCGACATGGCCGGTGACGGCGCCGAGGGCCTGGCCAAGTTCGCCACCCACGAGCCCGACCTGGTCGTCCTCGACGTCATGATGCCGGGGATCAACGGCCTGGAGGTGTGCAAGCGGCTGCGCCAGGTCAGCCAGGTGCCGATCGTCATGCTCACCGCACTCGGCGAAGAGGAGAACCGCATCGCCGGGCTCCAGCTCGGCGCCGACGACTACGTGACGAAACCCTTCAGCCCCAAGGAACTCGCCCTCCGCGTGGTTTCGGTCCTGCGCCGCGCGCGGATGCCCCGCCCGGAGCCGGCCGCCGCCGAGCTCGTGGACGGCGGCCTGCGCCTGCAGATGAAGGCGCGCACCGCGACCCTCGGCGGCCGCGAACTGCCGCTCACCACCCGGGAGTTCGACCTGCTGGCGTTCTTCCTCGCCCACCCGGGCGTCGCTTATTCGCGCGCGGACCTGCTCGAGAAGGTGTGGAGCTGGGACTTCGGCGATCAGTCCACTGTGACCGTCCACGTGCGACGGCTGCGCGAGAAGATCGAACGCGACCCGGCCAAGCCGACCCGGGTGGCGACCGTGTGGGGCGTCGGCTACCGCTACGACCGGGAGCAGCCGTGATCGGCTCGGGCGAATCCTTCCCGGAGATGCTGACGCACCTCTGGCACATCCTGCCGTTCGCGCTGCTGTTCTCGCTGCCGGTCGCGGCGCTGGGTGGCGTAGCGCTGTACGTCCTGCGCCGGGGTTCGCTGACGACCACGCTCACGGTGCTGGTGCTGATCCCGGTGCTCGCCACCCTGGTCGGCGTCCTGGGCATCAGCGGGTTCATGTTCACCCTGGCGCTGACCACGATGCTGCTGGTCTGCCTGCTCGTCGCGCTGGTCACCGTGCCCGCGGCGATCATCCTCGGCCGGGCCATCGCGCGCCGCAGCGTGTGGGAACGCGAGGCGCGCGAGCGGGAACGCGCCGCCGAGGCGTCGCGGCGCGAGCTGGTCGCCTGGATCAGCCACGACCTGCGCAGCCCGCTGGCCGGCATCCAGGCGATGGCCGAAGCGCTGGCGGACGGCGTGGTGTCCGAACGCGACGAGGTCGCCGACTACGCCCAGCGGATCGGCGGCGAGACCAGACGGCTGTCCGCGATGGTCGGTGACCTGTTCGAGCTCTCGCGGATCACCGCGGGCGCCCTGGAGCTCACCATGTCCGCGGTGCCGCTGCGGGACGTCGTGAGCGACGCCGTCGCCGCCCAGGCGCCGGTCGCCCAGCGGAAGCGCGTTCGGGTGCTCGCCAACGCGTCGACCTGGCCGGTGGTGACCGGGAGCGACCCGGAGCTGGCCCGGATCGTGCGGAACCTGGTGTCCAACGCGATCCGGCACACCCCGCCCGACGGGACGGTCGCGGTGCAGATCGGCGTCGACGGCGACGAGGCTCTGCTCGCCGTCGACGACTCTTGCGGCGGCATCCCGGACGACGAGATCAGCCGGGTCTTCGACGTCGCTTTTCGCGGGACGCAAGCTCGGACGCCCGAGCGTGGCGGAACGACCAGTGGTGGCGGGCTCGGGCTGGCCATCGCCAAGGGGCTCGTGGAGGCGCACCGCGGCCGGATCGGGGTGCACAACCACGGGCCGGGGTGCCGGTTCGAGGTCCGCCTGCCGCTGGCGATGTCCTAGGCGGGATAGATCGTGCCGAGGCCCCCCGGGTGCGCCGGCATTGCGCGGGCGCCGGAGCAGCGGGCCAGCCGCGCAGAGACCGGCGCACTGGGTGCTGGTCGCCAGCGCGACAAAGGGACGCCCGGAGCGCAAGCGAAGACTCCCGCGACGCACGACCGCTCACCTCCGATGCCGAGGGAGGCGAGGGAGGCGAGGGCCGGGTTGCCCTGTTGCCTTGGCGAGGCCGGCGGTCAGGGTGAAACCGGTTCTCGCAGCTCCGCCGTGGCGAAGTCCGTGATGCCTTTCGCGAACCCGACCTCGGCGGTGAAGCCGAGTAGCTTCCGGGCGCGGGCGGGGTCGGCTACGACGTGCCGGACGTCGGCCGGCCGGGCGCCGCCGACCGTCTGCGGAGCTGGACCGTCGCACGCCCTGGCCAGCTCCTCCGCCAGCTCGCCCACCGTGTGCGGGGTGCCGGAGCAGACGTTGAGCGGGGTGATGTCGCCCTCCGGGCCGGGCGTCCGAAGAGCCAGGACGTTCGCCCTGGCGACGTCGTGGACGTGGACGAAGTCGCGCTGCTGGCGGCCGTCCTCCAGGACCCGTGGGGCCTCGCCGCGCACCAGGGCCGAGCGGAACAGCGACGCCACCCCGGCGTACGGGGTGTTTTGCGGCATCCGGGGGCCGTAGACGTTGTGGTAGCGCATCGCCCACACGCTGCCGCCCGTCTGCCGGGCCCACGCGCCCGCCAGGTGTTCCTGCGCCAGCTTCGTCGCCGCGTAGGTGCTGCGGGGGTTCAGCGGCGCGTCTTCGGGCACGAGCCGCCAGCTCAGCTCGGCGCCGCAGGTGGGGCACCGCGGCTCGAACCGGCCGGCGTCCACATCGGACGCGCGGCGCGGCGACGGCGGGACCACGCCGTGGTCCGGGCACGCGTACCGGCCTTCGCCGTAGACGACCATCGACGACGCCAGGACCAGCTTCCGCACCCCGGCCGCGTGCATCCCCGCCAGCACGACCGCTGTGCCGTAGTCGTTGTGCAGGGCGTACGACGGCGCGTCCGACGGGTCGATGCCGTGCCCGACCACCGCCGCCTGGTGGCACACCGCGTCGACGCCGTCCAGCAGTTCGGCGACGATCTCGGCGTCGGTGACGTCGCCGCGCAGGAACCGGTGCCGGCCGGTGTACGCCGGTGGGGTGCGGGAGCCGTGGGCCGTGGGGAGGAGGTTGTCGAGCACGACGACCTCGTCACCGCCGTCCGCCAGCAGATCGGCGATGTGGGATCCGATGAACCCGGCTCCGCCGGTGACCAGTACGCGCACACCGGCCACGCTAGGGGGCCGTGGACCGGCGTGCCCGGCCGCGCGCAGGTATGTCACGGAAACGTCAGAACTCACCCGGCACCTCCCGGCGCCGGGGCACCGAAACCGGCTACGGTGGGCGCCATGGAACGGAGTGCACAACGGCTGGGCCGAGCCCTCGTGGTCATCGTGGACGATCGCGTGGCGCACGGCGAGCACGAGGACACCACTGGCCCGCTGGTCACGGAACTGCTCGAGGAAGCGGGCTTCATCGTCGACGGTGTCGTGGTCGTCGAGGCCGAGACCGCGGGTATCCGCAACGCGCTCAACACCGCCGTGATCGGCGGCGCCGACCTGGTGATCACCGTCGGCGGCACCGGTGTGCTGCCGCGTGACCGCACCCCCGACGCGACCGCCGGTGTGCTCGACCGCCCGATCCCGGGCATCAGCGAGGCGATCCGCGCGTCCGGCCTGGCCGCCGGCGCGGTCGACGCCGGGATCTCCCGGGGGCTGGCCGGGGTGTCGGGCAGCACGCTCGTGGTCAACCTCGCCGGCTCGCGCTCCGCGGTCCGGGACGGGATGGCGACGCTGACCTCCCTCGTGCCGCACGTGATCGACGAGCTTTCGGGCCTCGAAGAGGTCTGACCTTCCGACGCCGGGCCGGGGGTGACGGAATGCCGTCACCCCCGGCCTGAGGTGTGCTCGAGCCCTTGGGAGACGAGATGGCGGGCCCGCTGCCGCCGTTGAGGTTCGCTCTGAAGTTGTCAAAGAACGCATCGTGGGACACTGGGGGTATGCCGGGCGAACAGCGGAAACCCCAGACCAGCGAGCAGCGCCGCCGGGTGGACGAGATCTTCGGGGACGTCCTGCCCGAGACGACCTCCGACGAGCGCGACCCCGGGCGGCGCACCGGCCTCCCGGACGACTGGTACCGGGAGAACCGGCCACCGCACCACGACCGCTGACCGCGTCAGTCGCGGTCGTTGCCGCGCTGGGTCTGGGCGCGCAGCAGGTCGCGGATCTCGATGAGCAGCTCCACGTCGGTCGGCTCCGACGGGCCCGGCTCCTGGCCCCGCTTGCGGCGCTCCTGCAGCTTCTTGACCGGCATCACGATCACGAAATAGACCACCGCCGCGACCAGCGCGAAGTTGATCGCCGCGTTGATCACGCCACCGAAGTCCAGGAACGTGGCTTTGTTGTTGTCGAAGATCTGGTACCCGAGGCCCTGAGCGGCGTTCGTGCCGCCGATGGTGCTGATCAGCGGCTTGATGAGGCCGTTGGTGAACGCCGTGACGATCGCCGTGAACGCCGAGCCGATGACCACCGCCACGGCGAGGTCGACGACGTTGCCGCGCATCAGGAAGTCCTTGAAACCTTTGAGCACCTTGTTCTCCTCACGAACCGGGACGGGGACGCCCTCGCCCGTCTCGGCAGGCGCAGGCTAGCGGAGAGTAACCGTTACCGGACGCTCCAGTGAAATCGCCGCCACCCTCGTCGCGATCGCTTCCGGGAGCCGGAGCAGCACGAGCGGCCCCTTGCCGGGGCGGCTGATCGTCTGCTGCGCCGGGTCCGGATGTCCGATCGTCACCACCGTCGCGCCACTGGCCAACACGGACGCGGGTGCTTCCGGCTCAGGTGCCGCGACGACGTCGACGCGTTGCCCGGGCTGTAGCAATTCGGCCACAGCCGCGTCGGCCAGCCGGACCGGTACGGTCGCCACTCCGGGATCACCCGAGACGAGGACAGGCGTGGCCAGCCGGACGTCGGTCAACGGCTCGCCGGCGCGGACGGCACCCGCCAGCAGCCGCCCGTCGACGGCGTCGAGAGAGCTCAGCACGCCCTCGGGCCGCGCTCCGCCGGGAAGGTCGGCCAGCCGGACGTCGGCGGCGCGCAGCGTCGCGCCGGAAGGAAGGTCGTGGGCCGCGAGGACGGTCGGAGCGCCTCGCGCGGAACCGGGGTAGACGAGCAGGAGCACGCCGACCATCAGCAAGCCGACGGCGAGCCAGCGGCGGATCAGCCGCGTCCGCCGGCTCTGCAGCCGGGTGAGATCAGGTGGGCGAAGCTTCGACAGGACATCCACGGGGCCCCCTCGGCCGGATCGGGTGCAGCGGTGTGCGGCACGAGATCGACGTTAGGGAAGCCGGACGGGCCGCCGGAAGGGCCGCGTCCGGCATCTGTGGACAACCGGGGTGCTGTGGACAACTCCGGGCTCAGGAGGCCGCGGCGGCCGTCTTCGTCGTACCCGAGGAGGAGGATGCCGAGCTCGTGTCCGACTTCGGCTTCGATTCCGTCTTGGTCTCCGTCTTGCTCTCGGTCTTCGCCGGCGGGGACACGGCGCTCGCCTTGCTCGACTCACGCGAGTCGGTGCGGTAGAACCCGCTGCCCTTGAAGACGACGCCGACCGAGCTGAACACCTTGCGCAGCACCCCCGAGCACTGCGGGCAGACGGTCAGGCTGGGGTCCGAGAACGACTGCACGGCTTCGAACCGGTGGTCGCATTCTTTGCAGGCGTACTGGTACGTAGGCACTGACGGCTCCTTTGCTGGCACTCATCCGACCAGAGTGCTAACCCGATTGTGCGGTAAAACATTCCTCGAAAGCAATTCCTGGTTGCTCACACCGGCAGCTCGACCACGCCTCGACCCGGCGTCAAGGCCCCGGTCATGCGCACGTCGTGCGGCTCGCCGGGCAGCCGTTCGACCAGCTCTTCGTCCCGGACGACGGCCAGCAGGGTGGCGCCGGCCGCGGCGAAGACCAGCGATCGATCGTAGTGGCCGGCACCGCGCCCGAGCCGGACGCCCCGGCGGTCCACGGCCAGCGCGGGCACCAGCACCAGCTCCGCCGCCCCCACGGCGTCGGTACCCAGGCGTTTCCCGCCCGGCTCGCGGATGCCGCGGAACCGGCTGGGCACCAGGTCGGCCTCGCCCGTGTACTCGGCCCAGTCGAGCGGACCCGGCACCGGCCGGATGACCGGCAGCAGGACCCGCGCCCCGCCCGCCACCAGCGCGTCGACGAACGCCGTCGTGCCCGGTTCGGTGCCGAACGGCAGGTACGCGCAGACGGTCCGGGCTGTGACCTTCGACACCGCACTGACCAGCGCCGAAGCCTCCCGGGCGTGGGATTCGGCTGCCTGCTCCGCCCGAGCGCGCGCAACCCGGTCACGCCACTCCGCCTTGCTCAGGTGCTCATTGCCCAGCGCGTGCATGACCTCACGTTAGGCTCTGCGCCCATGACGGGCGCCGCAACCACCCAGACGTTCAGAACCGCCATCGTGCCTGCCGCCGGCCTCGGAACACGGTTCCTCCCGGCGACGAAGGCCGTGCCCAAGGAACTCCTGCCGGTGGTGGACACCCCGGGGATCGAGCTGGTCGCGGCCGAGGCCGCCGCCGCCGGCGCGCAGCGCCTGGTCATCGTGACCTCGCCGGGCAAGGAAGCCGTCGTCAAGTACTTCGAGGCCCAGCCCGAGCTGGAGGAGACCCTCGAGGCCAAGGGCAAGACCGAGCTGCTCGAGAAGGTCCGCCGCGGTCCCGCGCTGCTCGCGGTGGAAACCGCGATCCAGGAGCAGGCGCTCGGCCTCGGCCACGCCGTCGCGCAGGCCGAGCCGAACCTGAACCCCGACGACGAGGCCGTCGCCGTGCTGCTCCCCGACGACCTGGTGCTGCCCACCGGCGTGCTCGAGCGGATGAGCGCGGTCCGCGCCCAGTACGGCGGCAGCGTGCTCTGCGCGTTCGACATCCCCAAGGCCGAGATCTCCCCGTACGGCGTCTTCGACGTCACCGACACCGACGACGAAGACGTCAAGCGCGTGCACGGGATGGTCGAGAAGCCGAAGCCGGAGGACGCGCCGTCGACCTACGCCGCGGCCGGGCGGTACCTGCTCGACCGGGCGATCTTCGACGCGCTCAAGCGGATCACCCCGGGCAGCGGTGGCGAGCTGCAGCTGACCGACGCGGTCGCGTTGCTGATCACCGAGGGGCACCCGGTGCACGTCGTCGTCCACCGCGGCGGACGTCACGACCTGGGGAATCCGGGTGGTTTCCTGCGCGCCGCGGTCGATTTCGCGCTTGAAACGCCCGAGTACGGTCCATCTTTACGGGCGTGGCTGACGGAACGGATCGGGACAGAGCGCCCATGACGGAATCCCTCGACGCGGCGCGGCCCGAAGTGGCCGGGGACGAGGCCGAGCTGCGCTCGGTCGACGCGCAGATCTCGCTGACCTTGGACGCCGCCGTCCGGCCGCAGCCGGTGCGCGTGGCGATCTCCGAGGCCCAGGGGCTGCTCTGCGCCGAGGAGGTGGTCGCCGAGCACGCGCTGCCCGGGTTCGACCAGGCCGCGATCGACGGGTACGCGGTGCGCAGCGTCGACGTCCGCGCCGCCGGGCAGGAGCCGGTGCAGCTGCCGGTCGTCGGGGAGATCGCGGCGGGGTCGCGCCAGCCGCGGCGGCTCCAGCCCGGCCAGGCCGTGCGGGTCGACACCGGCGCGCCGCTGCCGACGCTGGCCGACGCGGTCGTGCCGCTCGCCTACACCGACGGGCACCAGGCCAAGGTCACGGTGCACCGCTCGGTGCCGTCGGCGGGGTACGTGCGGCGGGCGGGCGAGGACGTCCAGATCGGGGACGTCGCGGTACGCCGCGGCGACACGATCGGCTCGGCGCAGGTCGGCCTGCTGGCCGCGGTCGGCCGGGCGAAGGTCCTCGTCTACCCGCGGCCGCGGGTGTCGATCGTGTCCGTCGGCGACGAGCTCGTCGACGTCGACCGGACGCCGTCGGTCGGGCAGGTCTACGACGTCAACTCCTACGCGCTGGCCGCCGCCGCCCGGGACGCGGGCGCCGAGGTCAGCCGGGTCGGCATCGTGCCGAGCGAGCCGAAACGGCTGCGAGAGGTCGTCGAGGGCCGGCTGCTGATGTCGGAGATCGTCGTGGTCGCGGGCGGCGCCGGGGGCGCCACCGGCGACGAGGTCCACGCCGCGCTGTCCGACCTCGGCCGGATCGACATGACGCGGGTGGCGATGCACCCCGGCTCGGTGCAGGGGTTCGGCAGGCTCGGCCCCGACTCGGTGCCGACGTTCCTCATCCCGGGCAACCCGATGAGCGCACTGGTGGTGTTCGAGGTGCTGGTGCGGCCGCTGATCCGGGCGGCGCGCGGGACCCGCAACCCGCACCGGCGGATCGTCGGCGCGCGGCTGCTGTCGCCGATCACCTCGACCGAGGGCAGGCGCGGCTTCCTCCGCGGCCAGCTGCTGCGTGACGAGGCCAACGGCGAGTACCTGGTCCATCCGCTCGGCCAGTCCGGGGCGCACCTGCTCGCGTCGCTGGCCGAAGCGAACTGCCTGATCAACGTGCCGGAAGAACTGACCGAGGTGGCCGCGGGCGAGCAGGTCCAGGTCACCTTCCTGGCGCAACGGGCCTGATGAACGCCGTGTCGGGCGTGTCCTATCCGGTCGAAAGCCGGCACCCGGGCTGGCCGGCTCGGCTCGGCCCGCTGCGGGTGCCCGCGGGCGAGATCGCGATCCGGCCGGTCCGGCTGCGCGACGCCGGCGAGTGGAGCCGGATCCGGCTCCGGGACCGCGCGCACCTCGAAATGTGGGAGCCCACCGGCGTCGGCCCGTGGCCGGAACGCAACGCCTTCTGGTCGTGGCCGTCGCAGTGGGCGGCGTTGCGGTCGCTCGCTCGGCGTGGTCAGTGTCTGCCGTTCACGATCACCCTGGACGGTCGCCTCGCGGGGCAGATCACTGTGGGTAACGTCATCCGCGCGTCGCTGCGGTCGGCCTGGATCGGCTACTGGGTGTCGTCCGAGGTGGTCCGCGGCGGGGTGGCGACGGCCGCCGTCGCGCTCGTCACCGACCACGCCTTCGGCCCGGCCGGGCTGCACCGGCTCGAGGCGACCGTGCGACCGGAAAATGCCGCCAGCCTGCGGGTTCTCGCCAAGGCGGGCTACCGGCGGGAGGGGTTGTTCGAGCGATACCTCGACGTCGCGGGCGCCTGGCGGGACCACTACTGCTACGCCGTCACGCGCGAGGAGACCGGGTCCGGCCTGGTCTCGCGCCTCGTCGCCGCGGGCCGCGCCCAGTACGCCTGAACGTGATTACCCACCCGGGTCAGTAGCTGCGTTACCACATGCTGTGAGTTTCACCTAATCCGGTGAGGCTTTTCCGTGATCGAACCCGGCGAGTCTCCGCCCGATCTGTTACTCCTGTGACTAACGTGATTTCTGGTGGAAGGATCGGGGGAGGTGACGGGAGATGCCCAGCTCCGTGATCATCGTCGCGCTCGCCGCGGCATGGCTCGTCGTACTCGTGCCCATGGTCGCGCGACGGCGGCAGCAGGTCGCGAGAACGGCCGACTCGGCGCTCGCGGCCAGGGTCGTGCGCAGTGGACGCAACGAGGACCGGGAGGAATTCGCCATGTCCGACGATCCCGGGAAGACCCGGCCTTCGGTGGAGGACGACCTCGCCGAGCTGGAGGCCGAGCTCGAACTCGACGACGAGGACGAACCGGAACCCGACCCGGAGCCGCTGCCCCAGCCGGCCCGCGACCGCCGGGCCGAACGCGACCGGCCCGGCTACCGGCCCGGCCGAGGCGGCTTCGACCCCGAAGCCGCCGAGATGGCGGCCCGCGCGAAGTACGGCTTCCGGCAGCGCGTCGTCGTCATCCTGCTCGTGATCGCGGTGATCACCGCCGGTGTCGCCGGCTTCGTCTTTCCGATGGCCTGGTGGGGTCACGGTGTGATCGACGTCGTGCTCGTCGGGTACCTCGTGTACCTGCGTCGCCAGGTGCGCATCGAGGAAGAGATCCGGCAGCGCCGGCTCGCCCGCTTCAACAGCACCCGTGCACCTCGCCGCCCGTCGGCCTCGCCTTCCGTTCCGGCTCCTCCTCCGGCTTCGATCGAGGACGAGGACCACGCGGAGGCCGAGGACGTCGACGTCGTCGAGACGGCCCGCCGCGAGGTGGTCGAGCGCCGCCCGTCCCCGACCTCCCGCGTCCGCCGCAGCGCGGTCGTCGTCGACCTCGACGACGAGGACCCGGCGTTCGAAGAGCTCGACGAGCCCGGGACTGGCCCCTACCGACGCGCGGTCGGGGAGTGACCCCCCTGCGCGAGGTGCTCGTAGGGCACTGCTAAGCTCTACGAGCACAACCAAGGGGCTGTAGCGCAGTTGGTAGCGCGTCTCGTTCGCATCGAGAAGGTCAGGGGTTCGATTCCCCTCAGCTCCACGCTTTGGTGGCCCGTGCCCGCGGAGGGCGCGGGCCTTTTTGCGTGGAGCTTCAGTGTCTTGTGGGGGTGCAACCCCCACGCCCCGCCCGGGGCGCGCCCCCGGACCCCCGTCTGGGTCGCTTTGGCGAGTGAGCATTCCGTTGGGTTGCAACAACGCTCCTTCGTCGCGGCGCAGCGGCGTCTGTTACTGGTTGGTAACTTATCCTTGGTGTATTGAAAAGTGCATACGTGGTGGTAACGCTGCTCTGTCTTGAATGGGGGCATGGCCCACAGCGAACCAGTACTGACAGGGGCCCGCCGCTTGAGTGTGGGGATCACCGTCTATGGGTGTGAGCAGGATGAGGCTCTTCTTTTTCGGGAGATGGCTCCTCGGTTTGGGGTAACGCCGATCATTGCGGACGCGGCGGTATCCGAGGGCAATGTTGAACTGGCGGTCGGCAACCGGTGCGTCAGTGTTGGCCACAAAACTCCGGTCGGCCGCTCCGCTCTTCTTGCGCTCAGCCGGGGTGGTGTAAGGTATGTCTCCACTCGGAGCGTCGGATACGACCACATCGATGTCGAATACGCGGAAAGTGTTGGCATTTCTGTTGGAAATGTCGCCTATTCGCCGGACAGTGTTGCCGACTACGCGCTGATGCTGATGTTGATGATGGTCCGAGATGCCCAGTCCGTCCTCCTTCGCGTGAGTGAGCACGACTATCGGCTGAACGATGTGCGCGGGAAAGAGCTGCGCGACCTGACCGTCGGTGTGATCGGTACGGGACGCATCGGCGCCGCCGTCGTCGGCAGGCTGCGCGGCTTCGGCTCTCGCGTGGTGGCCTACGACAGTCGTCCCCATGCTGATGTCGACTACGTCTCTCTTGACGAACTGCTTCAGGTGAGCGACATCGTCACGCTCCATACGCCGCTCGACGCGGGCACGCATCATCTCTTGGATGGTCGGCGGATCGAGCGGATGAAGCGCGGAGCCTTCGTCGTCAATACCGGACGCGGTCCCCTCCTCGACACCGATGCTCTCGTCTCCGCCTTGGAAAGCGGCAGGCTGGGCGGTGCCGCGCTCGACGTCCTCGAAGGCGAGGAAGGCATCTTCTACGCCGACTGCCGGGACAGGTCCGTCGAGAGCGAACTTTTGGTGCGGTTGCAGAAACTTCCGAATGTGCTCATCAGTCCGCACACCGCCTACTACACGGACCGCGCGCTGCGGGACACCGTCGAAAACTCCATCGTCAATTGCCTGAAATTCCAGAGCGGGGAGCGGTATGCCTAGGATCAAGATCGGGATCGTCTTCGGGGGATGTTCCGAAGAGCACCCCGTCTCCGTGAAATCCGCGCGAGAAATAGAAAACCACCTCGATGCCGGGAAGTACGAACCGTACTGGGTCGGGATCACGAGGAGCGGTGCCTGGAAGCTCTGTGACGGCCCCGACGGGAACTGGGAAACCGGCCGCCCGGTCGTTCTGTCGCCGGACAGGGGCATTCCCGGCTTGCTGGTCCTGGAGGACGGGAAGTACGAAACGATCGCCCTGGACCTGGTGCTGCCCGTGCTGCACGGCAAGCTCGGCGAAGACGGGGCGATGCAGGGCTTGCTGGAGCTCTCCGGCATCCCCTACGCAGGCTGTGACGTCCAAAGTTCTGCCCTGTGCATGGACAAATCCCTCGCTTACGTCGTCGCCGGGAGCGCGGGCATCGCCACGCCGGAGTTCTGGACCGTCAGGGCGAACGAGGATGTCGATCCCGACCGGTTCAGCTATCCCGTCTTCGTGAAACCGGCTCGCTCGGGTTCGTCCTTCGGGGTCAGCAAGGTGTCCCGCCGAGAAGAACTGCCGGCTGCCATCGAAACGGCTGCGCAGTACGACTCGAAGGTGCTGATCGAACAGGCCGTCGCCGGCAGTGAGGTCGGGTGCGCCGTCCTGGGGAACGATCCGGAGCTGTTCGCCGGCGAGGTGGACCGGATCGCTCTTTCGCACGGGTTCTTCCGGATCCACCAGGAAGACGAACCGGAAAGCGGTTCCGAGAACTCGACGCCGATCGTTCCCGCCGACATTTCGGCCGACTCACGCGGGCGCGTGCAGGAGACGGCGAAGGCCATCTACCGCGCCCTGGGGTGCCGGGGGCTGGCCCGGGTGGACATGTTCCTCAAGGAGGACGGAACAGTGGTCCTCAACGAGGTCAACACCTTGCCCGGACTGACCTCGTACAGCCGCTACCCGAGGATGATGGCCGCCGCCGGGGTGCCGCTCGGCGAACTGATCGACCGGATCGTTTCCTTGGCGCTGACCGGAAACGCCCGATGAACGACGACTTCGCCTTCGTGGACGAAGTGGTGCCGGGCATCCGCTGGGACGCCAAATACGCCACCTGGGACAACTTCACCGGCAAGCCGGTGGACGGGTACGTCGTCAACCGGATCGTCGGCACGAAGACCCTGTGCGCCGCCCTGGCGGAGGTCCAAGAGAAGGCCGCGGCCCTCGGGTTCGGCTTGCTCCTTTGGGACGGTTACCGCCCCCAGCGCGCCGTGGACTGCTTCCTGCGCTGGGTGGACCAGCCGGAGGACGGCCGGACGAAGTTGTGGCACTACCCGAACATCGACCGGGCCGCGATGTTCGCCAAGGGCTACGTCGCGGCCAACTCGGGCCACAGCCGGGGCAGCGCCGTCGACCTGACCCTCTACGACCTGGCCACCGGTGAACTCGCTTCGATGGGTGGCGGCCACGATCTGATGGATCCCATCTCGCACCACGGCGCACGGGGTATCTCGCCGGTCGATGCCGCGAACCGCCGCCACCTCCGGTCCGTCATGGAGGACTGCGGTTTCGACTCGTACGACCGCGAGTGGTGGCACTACAGCCTGACGGACGAGCCCTACCCGGACACCTACTTTGACTTCCCCATCGCGTAGCCGCGTGGTGGTCGCCGGTGGCCATTCGGCGGGGCACATCGAGCCCGCGATGAACCTCGCCGACGCGCTGCGCCGGCTGGACCCCACCGCCGAGATCACCGCCCTCGGCACCGTCCACGGCCTGGACACCACGCTCGTCCCGGCCCGCGGCTACCCGCTCGAACTCATCCCGCCGGTGCCGCTGCCGCGCAAGCCGGGTGGCGCTCTGCTGCGGACGCCGGGCAGGCTGCGCGAGTCGGTGCTGGCGGCCGGGGCCGTGCTCGACCGCGTGCGGGCCGAGGTCGTGGTGGGCTTCGGCGGGTACGTCGCCATGCCCGCGTACCTCGCCGCCCGCCGGCGGGGCCTGCCGATCGTCGTCCACGAGGCGAACGCCCGGCCCGGCGTGGCCAACCGCGTGGCGGCCCGGATGACGACCCGCGTGTTCACCGCCGCACCGGGTGTCCGGCTGGCGCACGCCACCGCCATCGGAATCCCGCTGCGGCCGGCCATCACCGGGCTCGACCGGGCCGCGCTGCGCGACGCCGCCCGGGAGCAGTTCGGCCTGCGCCCCGACGCGCCGGTCCTGATGGTCACCGGCGGTTCGCAGGGCGCCCGGACGATCAACGCCGCGGTGTCCGGCGCGGCCGCGGCGTTGCGGGCGGCCGGTGTGCAGGTGCTGCACATCACCGGGCCGCAGCACGCGGTCGAGGTCCCGGACGGCGACCTGCCCTACGTCGTCGTGCCCTACGTCGACGAGATGCAGTACGCCTACGCCGCGGCCGACTTCGCGATCTGCCGCTCGGGGGCGATGACGTGCGCCGAACTGGCCGCTGTCGGCCTGCCGGCCGCGTACGTGCCGCTGCCGCTGCGCGGCGGTGAGCAGCGGCTGAACGCCGAGCCGGTCGTCGCGGCCGGCGGGGCACTGCTCGTCGACGACGCCGGCCTCGACCCGGCCTGGGTCGGGACCGCCCTGCTCCCGGTGCTCACCGACCCCGGGCGGATCGCGGCGATGTCGGCTCGTGCGTCGGCGGCCGGCGCACCTGACGCGGACGTCGTCCTGGCCCGGCACGTGCTCAACGCGGTCGCCGAAGGACGGAGGTGGCGGGCAGCCGGACGGTGACGCGGAGGCCGCCGGCGGGCCGGGGCGTGAGGGTGAGGGTTCCGTCGTGGGCGTGGGTGATGCTTTTGACGATGGCCAGGCCGAGACCGACACCCGCGTGGTGGGTGCGGATGCGCTCGGTGCCGCGCTGAAACGGTTCGGCAAGCGTGGAAACCAAGGGCTGAGCGAGGATTTCGCCGGTGTTTTCGACGGTGAGCACCACGGTCCCGGGCTGAACGCCGGTCGTGACCCACACCGTGCCCCGATCGGCGAGGTTGTGGACGATCGCGTTGTGCACGAGGTTCGTCGTCAGCTGCAGCAGGAGCGCGGGGGAGCCGGTGGTGGGGGCGGCGTCGCCGGACGTCTCGAGGATCACACCCTGCTTCTCGGCGAGAGGCAGGAGCGCTTCGGCGGCTTCTTCCGCGATCAGGGACAGGTCGACGTGGTCCCGGCTGAAGGACCGTTGTTCGGCGCGGCTGAGCAGCAGCAGGGCTTCGGTGAGTTCGATCGCGCGGGCGTTGACGACGCGCAGGCGTTCGTCGAGTTCGCCGGTGGCGCGCTCCGGGTCGTTGCGGGCGACGTCGAGCAGGCTCTGCGTGATCGCGAGCGGCGTGCGCAGTTCGTGCGAGGCGTTGGCGGCGAACCTCCGCTGCTCGGCGACGTGCGCTTCGAGCCGCGCGAGCATGGTGTCGAACGCGTCGGCGAGTTCGCGGAACTCGTCGGTGCGGCCCGGCAGCCGGATGCGGTGGGAGAGCGAGCCGTTCGCGGCGATGCGGGTGGCGTCGGTGATGTGCGTCAGCGGGGCGAGCATCCGGCCGGCCAGCACCCAGCCGCCCAGGAGCCCGAAGACGACCAGGAAGACCAGCACGACGGCCATGAACGGAGCGAAGGCGCGGACCAGGACCCGGCGGTTGATCCAGAAGTTGCCGTCGGTGGTGAGCCAGCCGTTGGGCAGGAAGTACAGGTAGAAGGCCAGCACGGCCACCAGCAGCAAGGTGCCCGCGAGCGTGACGAAGCCGGCGTAGCTGAGGGTGAGTTTGAGGCGGGCGCTCAACCCGGGTTCCCTATCCACGGTCCTCGCCCCCGGTGTCGATGCGGTAGCCGACGCCGGGCACGGTCGCGATGATCCCGGGTTCGCCGAGGCGCTTGCGCAGCACCGAAACCGTGATGCGCACGGCGTTGGTGAACGGATCCGCGTTCTCGTCCCAGGCCCGCTCCAGCAGCTCTTCGGCGCTGATCACCCCGCCTTCGGCCGCGACGAGGACTTCGAGCACGGCGAACTGCTTCCTCGTCAGCGCCACGTACCGGCCGTCGCGGTAGACCTCGCGGCGGAACGGATCCAGCCGCAGGCCGGCGATCTCGTGCACGGGTGGCCGGTTGTGGGCGCGCCTGCGGTCCAGGGCCCGGAGCCGGAGCACGAGCTCCCGGAGTTCGAACGGCTTGGTGAGGTAGTCGTCGGCGCCGAGCCCGAACCCGGTGGCCTTGTCGTCGAGCCGGTCGGCCGCGGTGAGCATGAGGATCGGCATGCCGCTGCCGGAGGCGACGATGCGCCGGGCGATCTCGTCGCCGGACGGGCCGGGGATGTCGCGGTCGAGGACGGCGATGTCGTAGGTGTTGACGCTCAGCAGTGCCAGCGCGGTGTCGCCGTCGCCGGCGGTGTCCGCCGCGATCGCTTCCAGCCGCAGGCCATCGCGGATGGCGTCGGCCAGGTAGGGCTCGTCCTCGACGATCAAGACACGCACCGTTCCGATGCTACGAGCTGGTGCATATCGGCTGCATATCGGAAACGACGTACGTGCCGGCAACACCGCGCTGCCTTGACTGCCGGTATGACCTCCAGCCACAGCACGTCCCGGCGCGTCCTCGGCAAGGAACACGGCGCCGTCCCGCACGGCCTGTCGGTCTTCGACGGAGCTCCGGCCGTGGCCAACCTCGATCCCGAGCTGCTCGTCGCCCTGCGCCGGGCCGCGACGGACGCCGCGGCCGACGGCGTCGAGTTCGTCGTCAACGGTGGCTGGCGTTCCTGGGCGTACCAGGAACGACTGCGCCGCGAGGCGGTGGCGAAGTACGGCTCCGAACGGGAAGCGGCCCGGTGGGTGACCACGCCGGAGACGTCCGCTCACGTGCGGGGGCAGGCGGTCGACGTCGGGCCCGCCGAGGCGCGGGCGTGGCTTTCCGAGCACGGCGCCCGGTACGGGCTTTGCCGGATCTACCGCAACGAACCCTGGCACTACGAGCTTCGTCCCGAAGCCGTCGAACACGGGTGCCCGCCGATGTACGACGATCCGTCGCAAGATCCGAGGATGCGGCGGTGACCGGGCCGGTCACCGCGCCAGGTGCTTTCTGACGTCGTCGGCCACCGCGGCCCGCCCGCTCATCCGGTACTTCGCCAGGATGTTGCGGACGTGGGTCTTCACCGTGTGCAGGCTGATGTCCAGCTCGCGCGCGATCTGATCGTTCGGCAGGTCGCTGCCGAGGAGGACCGCGATGCCCTGTTCGGCGGCGGTGAGGGACCTGAACCGTTCCTCCGGGCCGTTGTCGATGTTGAGGGTGAGTTCCACGAGATCGGACTGGAGCTGCTGGCAGTCGGTGACGATCCGCTGCAGGACTTCGCGCATCGAGTCCGGATCGGGTGTGGCCAGTGCGTGCTGGGCCCGCTGCCGTACGTCCGCCACGCGCGAGGAAAGGAATTCGACGATGTGATCGGCCGTCACCAGCTGCGGTGAGTCGCCGACGCCGGCCGGCAGCCGGCGGAGTGCGTCGAGGTCTTCGGCCTCCTTCGTCAGCACGCGGGCGACCAGGTCGGCCAGCCACTCGAAGGCCCGCACGGAGTTGTCGTCGAACGTGTCCGGCCGGTAGCTCTGCATCGACATGATGCCGAACACCGTCGGCTCGCCGGTGCGGTCGCGGCGGAACAGCGGGGCGGTGACCGCGTCGGCGGACGCCCGGCTGGTGTCCCCGGACGCGACTCCGGCGTTGAGCGCGGCACCGTTGTCGTACTGCATCCGATAGGTCTGGCGGTGCTTCAAGAGCCAGGCGGCCTGGCCGTGCGGACCGTAGATGTGCGAAGCCGGATCGGAGTACATACCGCTGTCGTAGCCGTAGGGGTAGCGGACCCGGTTGGCGCCGTGGAAGAAACCGATGTAGAAGTGGTCCAGCGGCACGATCTTGCTCATCACCGCGCGGGCGTAGTCGTAGAGGCCGTAGTGGTCGTTGCGGTAGTTCGCGTCGATCTTGTGGAAGGCCTCCCGGAGGATCAGCGTCGTCTCGGCGTCGACCCGAAGCCGGGAGGGCTTCCCTGACTCGTCTGAAGGCATCCTCCCATCATCCTCCGACGCCCTGGCGGCCTCGGCCGGCTCGCTCCACGAGCGATGGAGCCACCCGGCCCCGGCTGCCACCGTTGACGTGCGGGAAGCGCCGCGACGAGGCGAGGGGGCGGCCATGGAGACCCACTAGAGTCCTGTCACGACATCGTTTTCAGCCAGTTGCTCACGACGGAGAAGTACGTCGGGGCGTTCGGGGCGTAGTTGATGGCGTGGCCGTAGCCGTTGAGGATGTACGTTCGCAATGACGGCGTTCCGAAGAACGGGGTTTCCGACGCGCGCAACGCTTCCGGGGACGAGCAGTCGCTGCCCAGCGTGCCGCAGAAGTGGGGGTCGTTGCCCACCACCAGCAGCACCGGGGCCGTGATCTGCTGGGACGCCGGGGTGATCACCGTCGTCAGCGTCAGGCTGTCGACCGCTTCCGTGGCCGCGAACACGTCCTTTGTGGACTCGTCGTACGCGATCGCGCCCGCGTCGAGCGGACCCGGGGTGTGGAAGGCCGTGTAGCGGGTTCCCGCACCCGTGGTCAGGTACCCCGCGTCGAGGCCGCGGGCGGACAGGGCCGGGTCCAGCGGGGCCGGGATCATGTTGGCCAGCACCGGGATCACCGTCACCAGGTTCATCCGGTGCGTCATGCCCGTGACCAGCACGCCGTCGACGTCGCGGTAGCGGCCCGCCTCGATCATCGCCATGGCCGCGCCGATCGAGTGGCCGCCGACGACCACCTTCGCGAAGCGGGGGCGGATCGCCTGGATCACCTGGTGGGCCGCCACCGCTTGGGCGGACGCGCTCAGCAACGTGCTCAGCGGCTTCGAACTCCCGCCCGTGCCGAGGCGGTCCAGGGCCAGCGTCGCGACGCCGGCCTGGTTCATCGCCAGGCGGAACGAGCGGATCTCCGGTGTGTAGCCGATGTCCCAATAGGACGCGTTGTACGTGCCGCCGGGGATCAGGACCACGACCTTCGACGCCCCGGGCGGGGCGCACAGGCGGCCGTGCACCGTCTGCGGGAGCAGGGCCACCGTGACCGGGACGGCCAGGTCCTCGCAAGTCGTGGCCGCGGCGGCCGGAGCGGGCGTGAAGAGCGCTGCCATTAACAGAAAAACGGCAGCACAAAGACGAAGACGTGACACGGAGAAGGACCTCCAGCTAACGGGGGACTGCCGTCATCGGCAGGCTGTCGGGGTAGGCGGCGGAGGTGAACTTCACGCGCACCGGCCGGCCCGGCACGGGGACCAGCCGCCACCGCGCGGCCACCGTGGCCACCGTGATGACGATTTCGTTCTGGGCGAAGCGGTTTCCGATGCACTGCCGGGTGCCCGCCCCGAACGGGACGAACGCGCCCTTCGGCACCGCGGCGGCCCGCTCCGGCGCCCAGCGGCCGGGATCGAACCGGTTTGGGTCGCCGAACGACGCGGGATCGTGGTGGAGCGCGTGCGGGCTGACGATCACCTCGGCGCCTTCCGGCAACCGCACGCCACCGAGGTCGACCTCGGTGAGGGTCCGGCGCATCAGCATCCAGAGCGGGTACTGCCGCAGCACCTCGTCGACCACCTGGCGGACGTAGGTCAGCCGGGCGAGGTCGTCGACCGTGACCGGACGGCCGTCCAGCACCTCGTCGACTTCCGCGTGCACCCGCGCCTCGATCTCGGGGTTCCGGCCGAGCTCGTGGAACGTCCAGGCCAGCGCCAGCGCGGTCGTCTCGATGCCGGCGGTGAGCAGGGTGAGCACCTCGTCCCTGGCCTGCTCGTCGGTCATGCCGGCCAGCAGCAACGTCGAAAGCAGGTCACCGCGGTCGGTGCTTTCGCGCCGCCAGTCGCGGATCACCTCGATGACGATCGCCTGCATCCGGGCGATGGCCTCGTCGAACCTCCGGTTCCCGGGCACCGGGAGCTTTTCGACGAACTTCGGCGACAACGCGCGAATCATTCCCTGCTGGATGATCACGTAAATCGACCGGCGGGCTTCGGCGATCGCTTCTTTTCCCAGCTCGGTGGAAAACAGGGCGTCGCCGACGATCGTCACCGCGAGCCCTTGCATGTCCTCGTCGATCTTCCGCACTTCACCGGCTCGCCACGTGCCGCTCAGATCCGCCGCCGCGCGTTGCATGATCCCCGCGTAGGCGGCCAGGCGGTCGCGGTGGAACGCCGGCTGCATGAGCCGCCGCTGCCGCAGGTGGAAGTCTCCGTTCGAAAGCACCAAGCCATTGCCGACGAACGGCCGGAACTTGTCGAACATGGCGCCCTTGCGGAACTTCGGACCCTCCGTGACCAGCACTTCGTGCACCAATCGCGGACTCGCGACGAAGTAGACGGGTGCCGGGCCGAGATAGAGTTTCACGATCTCGCCGTGCCCGGGCAATGTGTCGGTGAATGCGCAGCGTTGCCGCAGCAGGGCCGGTGTGTGCCCGAGAAAAGGCCACCGGCCCGGTGCGACCGGAACGCTCATGCGGACTCCTCGTTTGCGCCATTGTGTGGATTTCGCAAGGAGACGGCCCACAGTAGGCGCGTCCGGGCGAACGGGACAGTGCCCGATCGGGTGGTACGGGCTCACGCTGATGGCCCAGTAGCCGAACCACGGGGAATCGCTAAGCTCTTTCCGGTCCGACAGAGTCAAGTGGCGGTCGTCGGCTGAACAAGCCTCACTGAGAAGGTGTTCCTCGTGACACGATCACCGGAATGGATTCCGCCGGGTGTCGATATTTCCGTGCCGAGCATTGCTCGCACTTACGACTTCATGCTCGGCGGCGGACACAACTTCGCCGTCGATCGCGCGGTCGGTGCGGAGATCGAACGCGTGATGCCCGGTCTGCGCGACTCCGCGCGCGTGAATCGCGCGTTTCTCGGGCGGGCGGTGCGGTACCTGGCCGGCCAGGGCATCCGGCAGTTCCTCGACATCGGCTCCGGCATCCCGACGGTGGCGAACGTCCACGAGGTCGCGCAGGCCCAGGACCCGGACTGCCGGGTGGTGTACGTCGATCGCGATCCGGTGGCGGTCGCCCACAGCGAACTGATGCTCGCGGGCAACGACCGCGCGGCCGTCGTGCACGCCGACATGCGGGATCCGGAGGAGATCCTCGATTCGCCGCAGGTGCGCGGGTTGCTCGACCTCGACGAGCCGGTGGGCCTGCTGATGCTGCTGATGCTGCACTGGATCCCGGACGACTCGGCGCCGCTCGAGCTCGTCGGGCGTTATCGTGCGGCGCTGGCGCCCGGCAGTTTCCTGGCGCTCACCCACGTCACCGGTGACCACCAGGGCGAAAAGCTGGAAGAAGCGACCGATGTGATCAAGGAAAGCCGGAGCCCCGATCAGGTGACTCTGCGGACGCACGCCGAGGTGTCCGCCCTTTTCGCCGGCTTCGAAATGATCGATCCCGGTTTGGTCGGCTGCGGCGAATGGCGCCCGTCGGGGCCGGCGGACATCGCCGATGCCGCCATGAACATGCTCGTTTACGCCGGAATCGGCCGCAAGAACTGATGCGGACCCCCGAATGCCGATGATCGACGCCCAGCCGGACCGGCCCGCCGCACCCGACGCGGATCGCGGGCGGACCGTGCTCGCCCGGAAATGGGCCTACCTGCTCAGCGGGGTGACCGTCGTGTCGCTGAGCCGGGAGGAGCTCGACGTGGAGCTCCGCGGTTTGCTCGACACGCTCTGCGAGTCCCTGTCCTGCCTGTCCCCGGACACGACCGCGGCCGAGCGGATCGGCGCGCGGCTGGTCGCGCTCGGCTACGTCGGCGAGCCCGGGCTGCGGTGCACGCTCGACGTTCTCGGGAAGGGCCTGCCCGCGCTGCCCGAACTCCAGGCTGTAAACGGCGCCGCCGAGCGGGTCGTCGCGGCGCTGGGCGCGCTGTCCTGCGGCTTCCTGCTCGCGCACGAGCGCAGTGTCCTCGACCAGCAGGAGATCATGCACCTGTCCCTGCTCAAGGCGGTGCGGGACGCCCAGTGGAACCTCCGGCAGAGCGAAGCGCGCTTCGAAGAGGTGGTGACGTCGTCGGCGAGCGGCATCGCGGTCACCGCTCTCGACGGCCGGATCGTGCGGGCTAACGCGGCGCTGGCCGAAATGCTCGGGCACCCGTCCGGCGAGCTGTCCGGCTCGGTGCTGTACGACGTCGTCGACCCCGGATCCGTCGAAGGCCTCCGTGCCGCGATGACGGCGCTGCTGGACGGCGGCAAGGAGCGGATCCGGCAGTCACAGCGGCTGCTGCGCAAGGACGGCGACGTCGTCCGCATCTCGCTCACCGCGTCGCTGCTGCGCGACGCCGAAGACCGGCCCGCCCACTTCGTCGTCGTGATCGAGGACGGCACCGAGCTGATGCTGCTGCAGAGCGAGCTGAGCCGCCAGGCCCTGCACGACGTGCTCACCGGGCTGCCGAACCGCCAGTACTTCGGCACCCACCTGGAGACGGCCCTGCGGCGCGCCGACCCGGTGTACGGCGTCACGCTGCTGCACGTCGACCTCGACGCCTTCGGCATGGTCTGCAACAGCCTCGGCCGCCGGGTCGGCGAGCAGCTGCTGGTGCACTTCGCGCAGCGGCTGAAGGTGGTGATGGCCCGCGAGAACGCCATGATCGCGCGCTTCCACAGCGACGAGTTCGGCATCCTGGTCGAGAACACGGCGTCGACGCCCGACATCGGCACCATCGTGCGCGCGATCAACGACGAGCTCGCCGAGCCGTTCTTCGTCGACGGGCACGGGCTCGCGCTCTCGGCCAGCGCCGGGGTGGTGCACCGGCCGGCGAAGGGCATCGAACCGCTGGAACTGCTGCGTCAGGCGGACCAGACGCTGCGGCGCGCCAAGGAACGGCGGCGCGGCCAGTGGCAGATGTTCGACCGGGAGGCCGACGCCCACGACCGGCAGACGCAGGCGCGGGCCGTCGGCATGGCCGGGGCCTGGGAACACGGCGAGATCGGCGTGCGGTACCGGCCGGTGGCGCGGCTGGCGGACGGCGAAGTCGCCGGTGTCGAGGCCCGCCTGCACTGGGACCGGCCGGACGACACGGCGCTTTCGCACGAGTGCTGCGTCGAACTCGCCGAGTCGACCGGGCTCATGCTGCCGCTCGGGGACTGGCTGCTGCGCGCGGCGGGCCGGCAGGGCGAATGGTGGCGGCAGCGCGCGGGCTTCGGCCTCCCGATGGTCGCCGGCCTGACCGGGCACCAGGTGGCGGACGACGCGCTCGGCACGCGCGTGACGCGGCTGCTGCGAGACACCGGCCTGCCGCCCGAACAGCTGATGCTCGGCGTCCCGGCCGGGGCGCTCCCGGTGTCCGGCGTCATGGAGAACGTCACCGCGCTGGCCGACCTCGGCGTCCACGTCATGCTCGACGAGTTCGGGCTGGGGCCCGACGACCTGCGGGCGATCGAGGACCTGCCGGTGGACATCGTGCGGGTCGACCGCCGGCTCGCGGAGTGGCAGGCGTGGTCGGACTCGACGTTCCTCGGTGCCCTGGTGCCGCTGGTCCGGGAGGTCGGTGCGAGGCTCGTCGTCGACGGGATCCACACCGAGGACCAGGCGAACTGGTGGCGCACGGCCGGTGCCGAGCTGGCGACGGGCGACTACTTCGGGGTCGCCAGGCCGCCGGCCGAGCTCGCCGCGCAGTTCGCCGGCACCTGAGGCTGCCACCGGGTCAGGCCGACCGCGACCAGCACGACCGCCATGCCGCCGACGACCCGCGGGGTCAGCGGTTCGCCGAGGAACAGCGCGCCGAGCGCGACCGACACCACGGGCAGCAGGTAGCCGACGGTCGCGGCGGCGGTCGGGCCTTCGTCGGTGAGCAGCCGGTAGTTGAGGTAGAACGTGATCCCGGTCCCGAAGACGCCGAGGATCGCCACCGCGACGACGGCGGTGAGCGTCAGGTGCGGCGCCGTGGACGCGACCGGCAGCGCGAGGGCGGTCAGCGCGGTGGCGGTCATCAGCTGCGCGGCCGAGAGTGCAAGCGGAGCGCCGTCCGGGGGCAGTTTCCTTGCCATGTAAGCGAACGCGATCGCGTAGCTGAGGCCGGCGCCGAGCAGGGCCAGTGCGCCCGCGCTCAGCAGTCCTGACTGCTGCCACGGCGCGAAGATCACCAGGATCCCGGCGAAGCCGAGGACCAGCCCGAGCAGCCGCGCGGGGTTGAGCCGCCGTTCCGTGCCGAGTGCGACGCCGATCAGGAGCGACCACAGCGGGGTGGTCGCGTTCATGACACCGGCGACCCCGGAGTCGACCGTGCGTTCCCCGAAGCTGAACAGAGCGAACGGCAGCGCGTTGCAGAAGAACGCGGCGACGATCAGCCGGGCCCAGGTCGCGCGGCCCCGCGGGAGCCGCTGCCGGGCCGCGAACGCCAGGCCGAGCAGCGTCAGCGCACCGAGGGCGCAGCGGACGAGGGTGAGGTGGACGGGGCTCAGCCCGGTCAGGGCCAGTTTGATCCACAGGAAGCCCGACCCCCACAGCAGGGCCAGAACCACCATGCGCGCCAGGGCGCCCCGTCCACCGTTCATGAGATCAACAGTGCTGGAGAAGATCCGTCAGGACAAGTGAAAAGTACTGGACGGACCTTTAAGCGTTGCTACCGCTTGCGCCGGCCAAAGACGATCACCGAACAGCGCCAGTGCGGCGGGCAGCAGCACGCCCCGGACGATCGTCGCGTCGAGCAGGATCGCGAACGCCATGCCGAGGCCGAGCATTTTGTACTCGATCGCGGCGAGGCTGTGGAAGACGCTGAACACCCCGGTCATGATCAGCGCGGCGCTCGTCACCACACCGGAACTGCTCGCGGTGCCTTCGACGATCGCCTGCCGGGCCGGCACCCCCGGCCGCCGCCGTTCGCGGATCCGGCTGAGGATGAACACGTGGTAGTCGGTGCTCAGCCCGAACAACAGCACGAACAGGAACACCGGCAGCCAGCCGAGCACCCCGCCGTAGGGCGTGAAACCCAGCAGCGGCGCCAGAAAGCCGTCCTGGAACACGAGGGTGAGCACGCCGTAGGCCGCGCCGGCCGAGAGCAGGTTGAGCAGGATCGACACCACCGGTACCGCGACCGACCGGAACACCACGAGCAGCAGCACGAACGCGAGCAGCAGGATGAACCCGAAGGTGTACGGCGCGCGGGCGAGCACCTGCGTGGTGAAGTCGTGGGCTTCGGCGGTCCGGCCCGCCACCGCGTACCCGACTCCGTCGATCCGCCCGGCTGTTCGCGGCAGCAGGCTTTCGCGCAACGTCGTGAGCGTGCGGCTCGCCGCTTCGTCGTTGCCGGTGCCGCCGAGCGGGATCCGGACGACGAGCGCCTGGTCCACCGGGACGACGACGGCCGGTTGCGGTACTTCCGCGGTGAGTTCGCCGATCGCCCGCCGCAGCGCCGGGGTGTCGACCGGGCCGCCGCGGGTGTTCCACAGCACGACGTGCGCGGGCATCGTGACGCCGGGAAACGCTTCCTGGACGCGCACGGCCGCGTCGATCACCGGGATGCTGCGCGGCAGGCTTTCGGTCGGCGCCGGGTCCTGCAGCCGCATTCCCAGCGCGGGCAGGGCGAGCAGCACCAGCAGCGCGGTGGCGAGCCCGCTCCAGAGCGCGGGCCGCCGGGTGACGGTGTTCGCCACGGCCGCCCAGAACGCCGACCGCGTCCGGCGCCGGCCCAGCCACGGGATCCGGCCGCGGTCGACGCGGTGGCCGAGCACCGAAAGCGTCGCGGGCAGCACCGTCACCGCGGCCAGGACGGCCAGGCCGACGACCAGGATCGTGCCCACGGTCAAGCCGCGCAGGTTGTCGAGGCCGGTGAACAGCAGGCCGGTCACGCACAGCACGACGGTCAGCCCCGACACGACGATCACGTGCCCCGACGTCCGCGCGGCGATCCGGATCGACTCGTCGACGCCGTGGGCGCGTTCCTCCCGGACCCGGCGCAGGAAGAACAGCGAGTAGTCGACGCCGACCGCCATCCCGATCAGGAGCGTGATCGCGGAAGTCGCGCTGTTGACCGGGATCCAGTTGTCCACAACGGACAGGAAGCCGAACGTGGCGAACACCGCGGTGCCCGCCAGCAGGACCGGGACCGCGGCCGCGACCAGCGAGCCGAACACGACCAGCAGGATCAGCACGGTGATCGGGAGCGAGCGGGCTTCCGAGCGCCCGATGTCCTCCTTGATGCTCTTGTCGACCGCGCCGGACACGCTGAGGTCGCCTGCCTGGGCCAGCCGGACGTCCGCGTGCCGGGCGGCGACTGCCTCGACCGCCGCGGTCGCCGTCGCCAGACGCGACCGGATTTCGGCGCCGGTGCCGGTGATGCGGAAGGTGACCAGCCCCGACCGGCCATCGGCGGACACCTGGGCCGGATCCTCGAGCGGGGAACGGATGTCCGCCGCCGCGCCCGACGTCGTCAAGGTGGTCACGAGGTCGGTTGTGGCCGCTCGGGACAGGGGCTGGACGAGGACGTTCTCCCAGAAGGGCTCGCGGGTGGCCTGGCGGTCGAGGACGGCTTGGCCGGTCCCGGCGTCGCCGGCGGGGCTCGACCGCGCGTCGGTGCCGGGGGCGAACGTGTCGACGGCCCAGGCCAGCGCGACGAGCGCCAGCCAGCCGAGGATCGCGGCGGCGCGGTGCCGCAGCGACCAGTTCGTGACGCGTTCGACCACCGGCCCCCGCCGATGAGCCGGGGTGCCTGCAGGCAGCATGAACTAAAGTCCTTCCGTGAAGGAGTGATCCGATGAGAACTCGCCTTCGGGCGAGGTGGTTGCTTCTTCCTCCTGGGGCGCCGAGTTGCCGCTCGGCGGCCCAGGGCCTCAGCTGCGTTTCGGGGGTTCCGGGTGGCGGAGCCCCCGGCTCGGGGCGGAGCCCCGGTTGTTACAGCTGCGTTTCGGGGGTTCCGGGTGGCGGAGCCCCCGGCTCGGGGCGGAGCCCCGGTTGTTACAGCTGTGTTTCGGGGGTTCCGGGTGGCGGAGCCCCCGGCTCGGGGCGGAGCCCCGGTCGTTACAGCTCAGTCGACCTCCTTGAGCACTCGTTCGATGGACCGCAGGCGGTCCTGGACGTCCCGCAGCTGCCGTTCGGTTTCTTCCTGCGTCCGGACGGCTTGCTCGGCCAGTGAGCGGTATTCGTGCTCCCGCGCCAGTTTCGCCTTGGCGCGCCAGGTCGAGGCCAGCTGCACGATCGCGATCGACAGCACGACGGTGATCAGGACGAAGACCCCGGTCACGCCGATGATCTCCTGCCACTGGTGCCAGTTGCCAAGCTGGCTCAAAGTAGGCCGACCCGCGCGCGGCACGTAACCGTGGCTACGAAGCCATTCGGCCGTGGCTGTAGTCGGATTGGCAACGATCGGCACAGTCATGGGCGTCCCTCCTTGCCGTCCGCGTTCCCTTGGACGGAATCCGGTGTGGTCAGCGTCGGCACGGCGGCCGCGATGGCTTGCGGCGTCAGCACGACGGAGAACGGGGTGAGCTCGTAGAACCGCAGCGTCTTGCCGTCCTCGCCGATCTCGAAGCTGGCGGTGACCAGGCCCGCGGCTTCCAGCTTGCGCAGGTGGACCTGCAGCAGCGCGCGGCTGATCCGCAGCTCGCGGGCCAGCTTGCTGACGTAGGTGCGCTCGGCGAGCAGGGCCGCGACGATCCGCAGCCGGTGCGGGTTGCCGAGGGCGCCCAGCTGCCGCAGGAGCTGGTCCCCGGTCGGCTCGGTCACGGCGTCGTCCACATGCAAAGGAAAGTTAGCAGGTGGTGGGCCGCGGAGCCATCAGGGTGATCCCTGAGATCACCTCGGGGCGGTCAGCGCAGGGCTTTCGTGCGGCGGGTCAGCGCGGACGGGTCGAGGTTCGCCCTGGTGCCGGCGTCGTGGCCGTCGAGGTAGCCGCTGCCGGACAGCCGCCGGGGCGAGGCGGCGCGCAGGTCGCCGTATTCGGAGTCGAACGCGTGCTGCACCAGCTGCGCGCGGTCGCGGACCACCAGCTCCGCCGACCGCGCGCCGGGCGCCGCCGTGCGGACCGCGTCCCGTTCGGCCTGGGAAAGCCGTTCGTGCACCGCGCGGGCGAAGCCGTGCAACCACGTGCGCCGGTACGCGGCCAGTGACTCGCCGGGGAAGAAACCACCCGGCCGGACGCGGGTCAGCTGCGTGCTCGCCTGCAGCAGCAGGCTGGTGAACAGCAGTTCCACCCGGCCGAGGTCGGACTGGAAACCGAACACCGTGACGCTTTCGACCTTCTGGCCGAGGCGGTGCAACAGGGTGCGGCAGCGCAGTGGGTATGCGACCGAGGTCAGCAGGCTCGCCTTCTCGCGGCTGTACGGGTCGTTCATCGGGATCTTCAGCGTGCCGATCTCGTCGGCACTCGCACCGGACTCGGCGAGCATCGCCTGGTCGATGCCGTACCGCGCGACGAGTTCGGCGGCCTTCTGGTTGTACGCCTCGGCTTCCGCCTCGGTGACCGCCGGGTCTTCGGCCTTGGCCAGCAGCTTGCGGATGCGCTCGAGCTGCGGGTCTGACTCGGTCATGCCCGAGAGGGTATTCGATCAGGTGTTCGGGCGCGTGGAGCGGGTCGGCGTGTCGAGGTAGGCGTCGAGGGTGACGGCCAGCGCCGCTTCGGGGGACGGCGCGAAGCTCGCCCCGGCCAGGCCGCCCCACAGCCACAGCTGGGCCAGGCCGTGCAGCGCCGCCCACAGCGACGCGGCGACCAGCCGCGGGTCCGCGCGGTGGCCACCGGTCGCCGCGACCAGCGCGGCGAACTCGTCGAACACCGCGCTGCTGACGGCGGCGAGCGCCGGCTCGTCCGGGTCGATCAGGTCGCGGCGGAACATCAGCTCGAACATCGCCGGGTTCTGCAGCGCGAAGTCGACGTAGCTGTGGCAGGCCGCCGTGAGCCGCTCTCGTGGACCCGCTTCCGGCAGGCGCGTGCGGCGTTCCAGCAGCTCCGTGAACCCCTGCGTGGCCACTGCGGAGAGGAGCTCGGCCCGGCCGGTGAAGTGCCGCAGCGGCGCACCGTGCGAAACGCCGGCGGCCTTGGCGATGCCGCGCAGGGTGACCGCGCCGACGCCTTCCTCGGCGAGCAGCTCCGACGCCGTCGTGATCAGGCGTTGCCGGGTGCCCACGCCGCGTCCAGGGTCATCGGGAGCAGGTCCGGGCGCTTCGGGGAGAAGCCGTCGCCGGGCTGGCGGCCGATCAGCCGGTTGCGCGTGCGCGTCACCGCGACCGGCAGGACCTCCCGGAGCAGCCAGTGCAGGTCGGCGCGCCGGCTGCCGGGAGCCGCGGTGCCGGGCAGCGGTGCGAGCCAGGCGGGATCGTGGCCGAGGCCGAGCCGGGCGAGGACGTGGGCGGCGAGCCTGCGGTGGCCGTGGGCGGACAGGTGGAGCCGGTCGGGGCCGAAGTAGCGCGCATCGGTGACGGCCTGGTCCGGCCACAGGTCGATGAGCAGCGCGCCGTAGCTGACGGCCGCTTCGCGGATGGCCTCGTTGAGGGCGACGATCCGCGGCCGCATCCGGCTGCCGAGGGGCATGCGGCGGGAGACGTCGCTGAGCGTGAAAGTGACGACCACGGGCGAGATGTCGGTGCAGGCGCGGATGGCGGCGTCGACCCGGCGGGCGACGGTGCGTGCGTCCCAGCCGCGGCTCATGACGTCGTTGCCGCCGCCGAAGAGGGCCAGCAGGTCGGGGTCCAAGCGGCCGGCGGCCGGCACCTGCTCGGGCACGATCTGGTCGAGCCGCCGTCCGCGGACGGCGAGGTTGGCGTAGCGGAAGCCCGGTTCGTCCTCCGCCAGCCGCGCGGCGACGAAGTCGGCCCAGCCGCGGTAGTGGCGCTGATCCGGGTACGGGTCGTCGAGGCCTTCGGCGCAGCTGTCGCCGAGGACGACGAAACGGTGGTGGCTCATCCCGATCTCCGTAACCCGTGGTTCACCTGGTGGACACTGTCTATCAAACTGATGTAGACGGTGTCTACTTCGGGCTCACCCGAGCCAGGGACGGAGCTTGTCGGGGTTCCGGACGGCCCAGATGTGCGTGATCCGGTCGTCCGCGACGGCGAACGCGTACACGGCGGCGAGCTCGTCTCCGCGGCGGAGCACCAGGCCGGGCCGGCCGTTGACCGCGCGCTCCTCGATCGTCAGCTCGCCGTGGGACCGGCCGGCGAGGTCGGCCACGTACCGCGCGACGACTTCGCCGCCTTCGATCGGCGCCAAAGCGGCGCGGACCCGGCCACCGCCGTCGGCGGTCAAGGTGGCGCCGGGGTCGAGGAGCCCGATCAGTGCGTCGATGTCCCCGGCCGCCCAGGCCTGCTTGAAGTCCCGCACCAGTGCGGCCTGCCGGGCGGGCGGGGCCGCGGGCCGGGCGGCGCGGATCCGGCGGCGGGCCGCGGAGGCCAGTTCTCGGCACGCCGCCGGCGTCCGGCCGGTGATCCCGGCGACTTCGGCGAACGCGTAACCGAAGACGTCGTGCAGCACGAGCGCGACCCGCTGCGCCGGGGTCATCGCTTCGAGCGCGACGAGGAAGGCCATGCTGACCGACTCGTCCAGGGTGATCCGGTCGGCCGGGTCGGTCTGGTCGGGCAGCGGCTCGGGCAGCCATTCACCCACGTACCGCTCGCGCCGCACCCGCGCCGAGCCGAGCACGTCCAGGCAGATGCGGCCGGCCACCGTCGTCAGCCAGGCGCCGGGCGAAGAGATCGCGTCCTGCTGCGCCGGGGTCAGGGCGTACCAGCGGGCGTAGGTCTCCTGGACGGCGTCCTCGGCCTCGGACAGCGAGCCGAGCAGCCGGTAGGCGAGGTTGACCAGGTGACGTCGTTCGGCGACGACCGGTTCCGATGGCGTTGTCATGACTCCTCCGACGACACAGCGTCCCCGATGGTCAGGCCTGACATTCCGGCGGACCACTTCGTCGTACTGGCCGGAGCAACCGACCGAACAGGGGAGAACCATGACCAAGATCGGCATCGTGCTCGGCAGCACCCGTCCCGGCCGGGTGGGAGACCAGGTGGCCCGGTGGGTCCACGAGCGTGCGGGCCGGCGCGCCGACGCCGCGTTCGAGCTGGTCGACCTGCGCGACCACCCGCTGCCCCACCTCGAGGAGCCACCGGGCTTTTCGGGCCGGTACGCCGACGAACGCACCCGGGCCTGGGCCGCGGTCGTCGCGTCGTGCGACGGGTTCGTGCTGGTGACGCCGGAGTACAACCACTCCGTTCCCGGCGTGCTCAAGAACGCCATGGACCACGTCCACGTGGAGTGGAACACCAAGGCGGCGGGGTTCGTCTCCTACGGCGGGGTGGGCGGCGCCCGCTCGGTCGAGCAGCTGCGGCTGGTCTGCGGAGCACTGCAGGTGGCCGACGTGGCCCCGCAGGTCACGCTGCCCCTGGCGACCGAGTTCGAGAACCACACGGTCTTCCGGCCGGGGGACTACCAGCTCGCCGCCCTGGACACGCTCCTCGACCACGTCGTCGCCTGGAGCACCGCGCTCGCCCCGCTCCGGCGCGGGGACGCGGAAGCGGCGATCAGGAGCCGGCTCGACGACGTCATCGAAGCGCTCCGGGCCAAGGACCTCGAGGCGCTGCGGCGGGTGTACGCGCCGGACGTCGTGTCCTTCGACGTCGAACCGCCGCTGCAGCACGTCGGGGTCGAAGCGAAGCTGACGAACTGGGCGAAGGTGTTCACGTTCTTCGAGAAGGTGGATTACGAGCTGCGCGACCTGACCATCGCCGTGAGCGGTGACCTCGCCGTCGGGCACGGCTTCGGCCGGGTCAGCGGCACCTTGAAGAACGGGGTGGTGGCGGACGGCATGTGGGTCCGGGCCACGTTCGTCTTCCGGAACGCCGGCGACGGCTGGGTGATCGTCCACGACCAGGCGTCCGTGCCGTTCGACATCGCGACCGGCCGGGGGGTGGCCGACCTCGAGCCCTGAGCGCTCAGGCGCCACCGGGCAGGTCCGCCGGGAGCGCGGAACCGAGCGCGTCGAACAGCGCCGTGGCGAGCACCAGCCCTTCCCGGGCGACCGGGGCAAGCAGGTGCTCGTCCGGTGCGTGCTGCCGGCAGCCCGGATAGGAGTGCGGCAGCCACAACGTCGCCAGCCCGAGGACGTCGGTGAACACGTGGTTCGGCAGGCCGCCGCCGAAGTTGGGCAGCAGCGCGACCGGCCGGTCCGCGACGTCGTTCAACGCGGCCAAAGCCCAGCTCACCCAGGGGTTGCCGACCGGCGTGCGGCTGGCCGGGAAGCCGGCTTCCGTGGTCACGCGGACCATCGGAAACCCTTGGGCGGCAAGGTGTTTCCCGATGACGTCGGCGATCCCGCCGACGTCGGTGCCCGCGACGTACCGCAGCTGCAGCACCGCGCGGGCCCGGCCGGGGATCGCGTTGACCGGGCGGTCGGTGTCGCCCGCGTCGAGCGCCAGTACTTCGAGGGTGTTCCAGCCGTAGAGCCGTTCGGCCGGAGTCAGCCGCCGGTCGCCCCAGGTCTCGTCGAGCACCGGGTCGCCGGGGGTGTTCCCGACGACGACGCCGGCCAGCGCCGCGCGCACGGACTCCGGCAGCTCGGGCGGGAGCAGCTCCGGCACCCGGATGCGGCCGTGGCCGTCGACCAGGCTCGCGATCGCGCCGGCCAGCGTCGTGGCCGGGTTGCGCAGGATGCCGCCCCAGTTGCCGGAGTGGTGCGAGCCCGGGCGCAGGTCGACGTCCAGGTCGATCCGGACGCCGCCGCGCGCGCCGAGGAACAGCGTCGGTGTCGCGGCGTCGAGGCGCGGTCCGTCGGACGCGATCAGGACGTCGGCACGCAGCAGCTCCGGTTCCCGGGCGGCGAACTCGGTCAGCCCCGGTGAGCCGATCTCCTCGCCGGTCTCGAACAGGAACTTCAGGTTGAAGCCGAGCGATCCGCGTTCGGCCAGCACGAGCCGCAACGCCGTGAGGTTGACGAGGTGCTGGCCCTTGTTGTCGGCGGTGCCGCGGCCGTACCAGCGGTCGCCGTCCGCGGTCAGCGTCCACGGATCCCGGCCTTCGCCCCACGGCCCGGCTTCCCCGACGACGTCGGCGTGGCCGTAGCAGAGCAGCGTCGGCAGCTCGGCCGATTCGACGCGGACGCCGACGAGGAACGGGCCGCCCGCCGGATCGGGATTGGCGTGCTGGGTGACTTCGCAGCCGAGGGCGGTCAACGCGGGCGTCAGGACCTCGTCGAGGTAGGCCTGGATCGCGCCGCGGCCTTCGGGGGTGTCGCTGACCGTGCGGTAGGCGACCAGCCCGGCCAGTTCGGCGAAGAGGGCGCCGGAGTCGACGTGGGCGCGGGCCTTGCCGAGCAGTTCCATGACCGCCAGCCTAAAGGCGCTGAACTATACGAACGATCGTGCTACGTTCGGCCCATGAACGTCGAGGGCGTCTACGTGGGAGAACCGAGCGTGCTGGGCTACCGCCGCGAGCGGCCGGTGCTGAGCGGGATCACGAAAGCGCTGGTCACGGCGCCGGAGCTGACCCTGACCGAGCTGAATCTCGCCGGTGACCGGCAGGCCGACCTCACCGTGCACGGCGGGGTCGACAAAGCGGTTTACGTCTACCCGGCCGAGCACTACCCGGCCTGGGCGGCCGACGGCCTCGAGGCCGAGCCCGGCGGCTTCGGCGAAAACGTCTCGCTGACCGGGATCACCGAGGACGACGTCCGGATCGGGGACGTCTGGGCCTGGGGTGACGCGCTGGTGCAGGTCTCGCAGCCGCGGCAGCCGTGCTTCAAGCTGGCCATGAAGACCGGCCGCAAGGACGTCGTGCCGGCGATGATCGACTCGGGGCGCAGCGGCTGGTACCTGCGTGTGCTGCGGCCCGGCACGGTGCCGACGGCCGGCCCGATCGAGGCGGCCGAGCGCGCGGACGGACCGACGATCACCGAGGTGAACCTGATCTCGTTCGCCAACTACGGGCAGCTGCCGCCGGACCGGGTCGAAGCGGCTTTGGACCTCGCCGACCGTTTGCTGGCCACGCCCGCGCTTTCGGCGTCCTACCGGGACGGTGCCCAGTCCACTGTGGACCGATGGCGGGCGCGGCGTGCCGGTTGACGGCCGGATCGCCCGCGGCGACGCGAGCCGGCGCCTGGTGCTGCGCCGGGCGGTGGACGTCGCGTCGGTCGACGGCCTGGCGGGGCTGTCCCTCGGCAGGCTGGCCACCGAGCTGGAGCTGAGCAAGAGCGGGGTGTTCGCGCTGTTCGGCTCCAAGGAGGAGCTGCAGCTCGCGACGATCGACGCCGCTCTGGAGATCTTCCGTTCGCACGTCGTGACCCCGTCGCGGGAGGCGGCACCGGGGCTGCCGCGGCTGCGGGCGGTCTGCGAGAACTGGCTGGCCTACTCGGAAAAGCGTGTTTTCCCCGGCGGGTGCTTCTTCTTCAACGTCGGCGCGGAGTTCGACGCGCGCCCGGGCCGGGTGCACGACGCGGTGGCGGCGGCGAGCGGCTCGTTCGCCGCCTTCATCCGCGAGACGGCGGAGGAAGCGGTCACGCTCGGCCACGTCGACGCGGACGCCGAGCTGCTGGCGTTCGAGCTGCACGCCCTGGGCCGCGCGGCCAACGCGGACGCCGTCCTCAACGGGGGGACCCGGGCGTACGCGCTGGCCAGGCGGGCGATCCGGGCGCGCCTGGCTTCCGTCAGCGGTGCGCCGGGGTCCGGTACGGCCGCAGCGTCGCCGCGGCGATCCGGTCGAGCAGGCGATCGGGAAGGATCCGCGTGAGGCGGGTCAGGAAGGCCGCGTCGCGCCCGACGGTGTAGCGCGTGCGGGGCCGGCGTGCGGTGGCCGCCTCGGCGACGATGGCGCCGGCTTCGTCCGCCGGCATGCCGCGTCCGGTGAACTTCAACGAATGGGTGACGACGGCGTCGACCAGGTCGCCGTACCGCTCCCGGTGGCCGGCGTTCATCTTCCCGGCGAGGTCGTGGGCGGTGGCGGCGCCTCGTCGGCCCATCTCGGTTTTCACGGCACCGGGCTCGACCACGACGACCTGCACCCCGTGCGGGGCGAGTTCACGGCGGAGCGCGTCGCTGACCGCTTCGAGGGCGAATTTCGTTCCGGCGTAAGGACCGTACGTCGCCATGGCGATCTTCCCGCCGACCGAGCTGATGTTCACGATCCGGCCCCGGCTCCGGTGGAGGAACGGCAGCAGTGCCTGGGTGACGGCGACCTGCCCGAACAGGTTGACGTCGAACAGCCGCCGCCACTCGGCCAGCGGGAGGGTTTCGACCGGCGCGTTGACCGAGATGCCCGCGTTGTTGACGAGGACGCGCAGCGGGCGGCGGCCCGGGTCGCCGGCGATGCGGTCGGCGAGGGCCTGGACGTGCTCGGGGCGCGTGATGTCGAGGATCACCGGCTCGATGCCGCCGGCCCGGATCGCGTCTCCGTCGCTTTCCCGGCGGACGCCGGCGAGGACGTGGTGGCCGCGCGAGGCGAGCTGACGGGCTGTTGCGGCGCCCAGACCCGTCGAGGCACCGGTGACGACCACGAGCCCGAGTTCATGTGACAGTGTCATATCAACCAGTGTGGCGAGCTCATGTGACACTGTCAACTACGATCGGCGGCATGGTGACGCGAGCCGAAGCGGCAGCAGCGACCCGGAGCGCCCTGGTGCGGGCCGCGTCCGAGCTGCTCGACGAAGGAGGGCCGGACGCGGTGACGCTCCGCGCGGTGGGCGCCCGTGCGGGAGTCTCGCGGGGCGCGCCCTACGGGCACTTCGAGGACAAGGCGCACCTGCTGACCGAGCTCGCCGTGAACGCCTGGAACTCGGTGGCGGACGAAGTGGAGCGGGTGCGGGCCGACCCGGAGGCCACCGCGGGCGGACGGCTCGAGTGCGGCCTGTTGGCGCTCATCGAGCTCGGCCGGCGGCAACCGCACCGGTACGCGCTGATGTTCAGCACCCCGGTCGCCGGCGACCCGGAGGCCGCCGCGGCCGCGAGCCGCTTGGAGAACCAGTACCTCGCCCTGGTCGCCGACCTGGTCGGCGAAGCCGACGCCCGGCGCTACGGCGCCCTGCTGATGTCGAGCGCGCACGGGATCGCCGGCCTGGAGCTCAGCGGTCACCTGGCGAAGGAGAAGTGGGAGGTCGGCGGCGAGCAGCTCGTCCGCATGCTGGTCGACGCGATCCGCGCCGGCGCCGCCGAAAAGCCGTGAAGGCCGCCTGGCGGAACCGCCAGGCGGCCTGCACGGATCAGGACTACTTCCAGTCGACCTGCGGGGAGCGGTAGAAGTCGATGTCCTGCGCGGTCCAGCGCGGGGCCTGCTTCGCCAGCCGCGCCCGGTAGGCGTCCCAGTTGTGCGACGCCCTGGGTGACCAGCCGATCTCCGCGATCCCCAGCAGCCGGGGGAACGCCATGTATTCGATGTCGTCGGAGGTCCGGATCGTCTCGGTCCACAGCGGAGCCTCGACGCCTGCCACCTGGTTCTCGCCGACGCCCTCGACGAGCGTCGCCGGGTCCCAGTCGTACGCGTCGCGCACCTCGACCAGCGCCGCCCAGTCCTGGCCCAGCGGCGTCGACTCGTTGTACTTCATGTCCAGGTACGCGTAGTTCGCCGGCGACATGAGGATCTTGTTGCCGCGCGCCGCCGCGGCCGCGACGTCCGGTGCGGCACCACCGAAGTCCCAGTACTGCGGGACCGCCGACACCGGCGGGTTCGACTTGGCGATCTCGTGCCAGCCGGTGACCTTTTTGCCGTACTCGGCGACGATCGGCTGCACCTTCCGCTCGAAGGTCAGGTAGTCCGCGGGCGGCGTCGAGTGCGCTTCGTCGCCCCCGATGTGCAGGTACGGGCCGGGCGTGATCGCCGCCAGCTCGCGGACGACGTCCTCGACGAACTTGTACGTGATCGGCGAGGAGATGCACAGCGAGCTGTAGCCGACCTCGGTGTCCGTACGCACCGGGACGGCCTTCCCGTCGCAGTTCAGTTCCGCGTACGTCGACTGCGCCGCGTTCGTGTGGCCCGGCATGTCGATCTCCGGGATCACCGTGATGTGCCGCGAAGCCGCGTACGCGACGATGTCCTTGTACTGCTTCTGCGTGTAGTAGCCGCCCGGATCGCCATCGACCGCGGTCTTGCCGCCGACCGTCGCCAGCTTCGGCCAGCTCTTGATTTCGATGCGCCAGCCCTGGTCGTCGGCCAGGTGCAGGTGCAGCGTGTTGACCTTGTACTGGGCGATCTGGTCGATGTACAGCTTGACCTGGTCCGGCCGGAAGAAGTGCCGGGCGACGTCGAGCATCGCGCCGCGCTCGGCGAACCGCGGGTAGTCGAGGATGGTGCCGCCGGCGACGGTCCACGTCCGGTGCTGCACGCGCTTCGCCTCGATCGCCGACGGCAGCAGCTGCCGCAGCGACTGCACGCCTTCGAAGAGCCCGTCGGCGGTGTTGGCGCGCAGGGTGACGCCGTCGCGTGCGACCTTCAGCTCGTAACCCTCGGTGCCGAGGCGGGGATCGTGGCCCAGCTTCAGCGAGATCGCGGGCAGGACATGAGCGTGCGGCACGACCGGCAGCGGGTAGCCGGTGGCCGGGCGGAGCAGGCCGCGCAGGTAGTCCGCCACCTGGCCCGCGCCGCGGTCGGCGCTGATCACGGTGAACGGCGTCAGCTTGAAGTCGCCGCGAGGATCGGCCTTCGCCGAGACGGGCGCCGGGACGACGTCGGTCACGCTCCGTTCGGGAGTGGCCGTCGCGGCGGCCGCGGAGGCGGGCAGGCCGACCGCCGTGAGACTCACGACAGCCGCGGTCAGGACGGCTCTGGACAAGCGCATCGGGCACCTCCGGTCGGGGACTTCCTCAAAGGTATAGACCAGCCCGAGCATTCGGCACAATACTTAACGAAGGCTCGCCTTCAGTTGCGCAGGGCGGAGCGGATGGCGTCCAGCACGCTCGGGTCCTCGATCGTGGAGGGCACCGCCTCGTCGCGGCCGTCCGCGATCGCGCGCATCGTCTTGCGGAGGATCTTGCCCGACCGCGTCTTCGGCAGTGCGTCCACAATGGACACGTCGCGGAACGCGGCGACCGGGCCGATGTCCCGGCGGACCATGGCCACGAGCTCGTCGCGCAGCTCCTCCGCGGCGACGTCCGCGCCCGCCTTCAGCACCACGAACCCGCGTGGCAGCTGGCCCTTGAGCTGGTCGGCCACGCCGATCACGGCGCACTCGGCGACCGCCGGGTGCGCGGCGAGCACGGCCTCCATCGACCCGGTGGACAGCCGGTGCCCGGCGACGTTGATGACGTCGTCGGTCCGGCCCATGACGAACAGGTAGCCGTCTTCGTCGAAGTAGCCGGAGTCGCCGGTCAGGTAGTGGCCCTCGTAGCGGGAGAGGTAGGCCTCGCGGTACCGCTCGTCGTCGCCCCAGAGCGTCGGCAGCGATCCCGGCGGCAGCGGCAGCTTCACCGTGATGGCGCCTTCGCGCCCGGCCGGCAGATCCTCGCCCTCCTGGCCGAGGATCCGGACGTCCCAGCCGGGGACCGGCTTGGTCGCCGACCCGGCCTTGACGTCCATCGGCTCCAGGCCGCGCGGGTTGGCCGCGATCGGCCAGCCGGTCTCGGTCTGCCACCAGTGGTCGACCACCGGCACGCCGAGCTTCTCGTGCGCCCAGTGGTAGGTCTCCGGGTCGAGCCGCTCGCCGGCCATGAACAGCGTCCGGAACTGTTTGAGCTCGTACTTCTCCAGCTCACGGGCGTCCGGGTCGACCTTCTTGACGGCCCGCAGCGCGGTCGGCGCGGTGAACAGCGCTCGGACGCCGTGCTCGGCGATGACGCGCCAGAACGCGCCCGCGTCAGGCGTGCCGACGGGCTTGCCCTCGTACATGACCGTCGTCGCGCCGACCAGCAGCGGCGCGTACACGATGTAGGAGTGCCCGACGACCCAGCCGACGTCGGACGCGGTCCACCAGACGTCGCCGGCGTGGACGTCGTAGACCGCCTCCATCGAATAGGCGAGCGCGACGGCGTGGCCGCCGGTGTCGCGGACAACGCCCTTCGGCTTCCCGGTCGTCCCGGACGTGTAGAGGATGTACAGCGGATCGGTGGCCGCGACCGGCACCGGGTCGGCGGGGTCCGCGCCCACCGCGAGCTCCCGCCAGTCGAGGTCGCGCCCGCTCAGCACGGCCGGCGCCTGCTCGCGCTGCAGCACGACGACGTGGTCCGGCTGGTGCTCGGTCAGCGCGAGCGCGGCTTCGATAATCGGCTGGTACTCGACCACCCGCGTCGGCTCGATGCCGCAGGAGGCCGCGAGGATCACCTTCGGCTTCGCGTCCTCGATCCGCGCGGCCAGTTCCTTCGGCGCGAAACCGCCGAAGACCACCGAGTGCACGGCGCCGATCCGCGCGCAGGCCAGCATCGCGATCGCGGCCTCCGGCACCATCGGCAGGTAGACGATCACCCGGTCGCCCTTCGTGACCCCCAGCGAGCTCAGCGCTCCGGCGAAGCGCGCAACCGTGTCCCGCAGCTCCTCGTAGGTGTAGGTGCGTTGCCGTCCGGTCACGGGAGAGTCCCAGATCAGCGCGGCCTGGCCGCCGCGTCCGGCCTCGACGTGGCGGTCCAGTGCGTTGTAGGAGGTGTTCAGCTCGGCGTCCGGGAACCAGCGGTAGAAGGGCGCGTTCGAGTCGTCCAAGGCCCGCCGCGGGGCCTTCGTCCAGCTGATCGACTCGGCCGCGGCCAGCCAGAACGCGTCCGGTTCGGCCAGGCTGCGCCGGTAGGCTTCGGAGTACGCGCCCATGCCCCGCTCCTTCACGTCGAACATCCCGCCTGATCCCCATCATGGCCCGGTGACCGCGGCCGTGCCGGATACCCGGCCGGGGAGACCCGGCAACCTCGGCGGCCCCGGGAGCGTCCTAAGCTGGACCGCGGGGAAATGCCGCGTGACGGTACGAAGTGAACACGGACAGTGAGGGGAGCCCGGCGGTGAACGGACTCGCGAGCGCGTTGCTCTCGCTAGCCCATTCCTTGTTCGGCCCGGGTTTCTGCCCCGGCGAATGGGTCTGGGCCACGAGTGCGGCCGGCGCGCTCGTCGCGCTGCTTCCGCCGATCGGCGCGGTCGCCGTGTCGATCATCCGGAAGGGCACCGGCAACCGCTACGACGCGACGACGCTGGGTGTCTTCGGCGCGATCGGCCTGTTCAGCGCGCTGGTGCTGCCGTGGCTGCTGTCGAACGGCGTGTCGGGGGTCTACCGGGCGGCGTTTCGCGGCGACGAGACCGGCCTGAGCCGGACGGAACTGGACTCGCTCGGCAGTGACGGCGGCTGCTGGGTGGGCAGCCAGAGGAAGTACCTGGGCGGCGGCCAGACGGTCTACGACGTGCTGTTCGCCAAGAACGGCAGTGACCTCCCGTACTTCGTGTACCTGCTGGCCTTCGTCGTGCTGGGCGCCGGCTCGCTGTTCTTCGTCATGCTGCAGGGCCGCACGGCCTTCCGCCGCGGCCCGAAGTGGCCGTCGCGGTTCTTCTGGATTCCGTTCGCCGCGATGCTGGTGTTCAGCGTCGGCATGGAGGCGAACACCGCGCTGCACTTCTTCCTCGGCTTCCTGCCGTTCAGCGTGCTGGGCCTGATCCCGGTGGCGATGGTCGGGCCGCCGCCGTGGTCGGTGATCAACCGGTCGGACCGGTCGGACGAGCCGCCACGCCGCCAGGAGCCGCAGGGGCCGCCGCCGTCGCAGGTCCAGCCGCGCCCCACCCCGCCGCCTCCGCCGCCGCCGCCGATCAACCGGCCGTACCCGAAGACCGCGCTGGCCTCCGCGCCCGAGCCGCCGTCCCCGCCGATGGGCGCGCTGGCCGCGGCGCCGGGCCCGATCCCGCCGCCGCCCGGCTCCCGCAACGCCGGCGGCAGCCGCTACCGCCGGGTCAAGCAGCTCGGCGCGGGCGGGTTCGGCACGGTCTGGCAGGCCGTCGACACCCAGCTGAACCGCACGGTCGCGCTGAAGATCGCGCACGCGCCGGACCGCGACACGGCCGAGCGCATGCAGCGCGAGGCCCGCGCGCTGGCCGTGGTCAGCCACCCGAACTGCGTCAAGGTGTACGACCTGGCCGAGGAGCCGGACGGCCTGGCGCTGGTGATGGAGTTCCTCGAAGGCCGTCCGCTGGCCGAGCTCGTCGACGGGCAGGGCCCGCTCGACGACGTCGCCGCGGGCCGGCTGTGGGCGACGATGGCGGGCGCGCTCGCCGCGGCGCACGAGAAGGGCGTCCTGCACCGCGACATCAAGCCGTCGAACATCGTCCTCGACCCGAGCGGCTTGGCCCACCTGATCGACTTCGGCATCGCCCGCAGTCAGGGCGACTCCAAGATGACGGCCACCGGGATGATGATCGGCACGCCCGACTTCGTCGCCCCGGAGCAGGCGATGGGGGCGACGGCGTCGCCGGCGTCGGACGCCTGGCAGCTGGCCGCAACGATCAGCTACGCGCTGTCCGGCCAGCCGCCGCGCGGCACTCGCGAGACGCCGATGGCCGCGCTGATGGCCGCGGCCCGCGCCGAACCGGTCTCCCGGCTGCCGCAGCGCAGCGCGCACGCCCGGCTGCTGGCGGCGTCCCTGGACCCCGAGCCGCGCCGGCGGCCGACGCTGACCGCGGTGCGCCGCGAGGTCGAGGGCTGGCTGTCGCGGGCGGGCAAGTCCGCGGACGGCCCGGTGACCCGGGTGGTGCCCCGCCAGCACCACCGCTAGCCGGGCTTGACGGCCGAGAAGTCCACCCGCTCCTTCGGCCGCGCCTTCACCTTCACCTGCTCGAAGCCGGCCTCGGCGAGGCGGCCGGGCAGGCTGACGGCGTCGATCACGTTCATCGTGTCGCCGATGTGCAGCAGCCGGAAGCGGAAGCTGAGCTGGCTGTCGGTGCCGCAGAACTTCCCGCCCGGACGCAGCACGCGGGCGGCTTCGGCGAAGATCGCGTCCTGCAGCACAGGTGTCGGGACGTGGTGCAGCATCGTGAAGCAGACGACGGCGGAGAAGCGCCCGGCGTCGAACGGCATTTCCGCGCCGCTGCCCTCGTGGACGTCGGCGCGGTCGCCGAACTTCGCCCGCAGCAGCTCGGTCGACGCCGGATCGATCTCCAGGACGGTCAGCTTCGGCACGACGTCGAGCAGCACCTTCGTGGTGGCGCCGAAGCCGGGGCCGATCTCGAGGACGTCGTCGCCGAGGTCGTGCCGGGCCAGCCACGGCTTCAGGCGTTCTTCGACGGTGTCCGCCCACTTGGCGGAGCTGCAGATCTTGCGGTGGATCAGGTTCATCGGCATGGCTTCGACGCTAGGGAGCCGCTCCGGTGACCGGTAGCCGATACGCTGTCAACCGATGTCGCCAAACGGCCAATCCGGGGCCATGCTGCTCGGCGCGTTCGACCTGCCCGCCGGCACGTGGTTCCCGTGGCACGAGCACCCGGCGCACCAGCTGGTCTGGTCGGCCCGCGGGGTCGTCGCGGTCAAGGCGGGGGACGCGGCCTGGGTGCTGCCGCCGACGCGCGCCCTCTGGGTGCCGGCCGGCGTCCGGCACCGCACGGGCGCGCTCGGGCGGGCGGCGCTGCGCGGCATCTACGCCGACCCGGCGCGGTCCCCGGTGTCGTGGCCGCGGCCGCGGATGGTCGCCGTCCGGCCGTTGCTGCGGGAGCTGCTGGAGTACCTGACCGGTGACAGCGTCGCGCCACCGGCCCGGCTGCGCGCCGAAGCCGTGGCCTTCGACCTGCTCGAACCGCTGGACGTGGTGCCGATCGTGGTGCCCTCACCCGTCGATCCGCGCGCCCACGACGTGGCGGCGGCGGTGCTCGCGAACCCGGCGGACCCCCGGACCCTCGCGGAGTTCGGCCGTGACGTCGGTGCCGCGGATCGCACGCTGGCGCGGATCTTCGTCCGCGAGTGCCGGATGCCGTTCGGGACGTGGCGCACGCAGGTACGGCTGCGTGCGTCGCTGCCGCTGCTGGCCCAGGGCGCGCCGCTGGAGACGGTGGCCTACCGCGTCGGGTACAGCTCGGCGAGCGCGTTCGTCGCGGCCTTCCGGCGGGCCGTCGGCGTCACGCCGGGTGCGTACTTCGCGGGCTGACTCCGCTTACCGCCAGGAGGGCAGCCAGCGCTCGGCTTCCCACTGGCCGTTCGTGATCGCGATGCCGTTCAGGATCGGCCACAGCCAGGCGAAGTTCGCCACCACCAGCCCGACGTACAGCGACACGACGAGCAGGCCCGTGCCGCGTCTCTCGAAGCCGCGCCGGGCGCTGCCGAGGATCTGGCCGAGGCACAACGTCAGCCCGAGCGCCAGGAACGCCGCCAGCGGGGTCGCGTAGAAGAAGTACATCTGGCGGTCGATGTTGGTGAACCAGAAGACGTACCCGCCGAGGTAGCCGACCAGCACGGCCGCGTAGCGCCAGTCCGCGCGGAAGATCGAGCGCCACGCCGCCCAGCCGAGCATCGGGATGGCCAGCCACCACATCGCCGGGGTGCCGACCAGCATCGTCGCACTGATGCAGCGGGCCTCGCCGCAGCCGGTGACCTCGCCGTTGTAGCTGTACAGCATCGGGCGCAGCCCCATCGGCCACGTCCACGGCTTCGACTCCCACGGGTGCGGGTTGTCCTTGGGCGTGACCAGCGTTTCGTGGAAGTGCAGGACGTTGCCCATGTAGTCGCCGAGCGAACGCAGCGCCGGCGGCATCCACGACCAGAAGCCCGGGTCGATGTCCTTGATCTCGGTGTAGTGCCGGTCGGTGGCGGTTTCGCTGGCGAACCAGGCCCAGTACGCGGCGAAGTACATCAGGAACGGAATGACCAGGATCGCCCACAGCGCCGGCAGCACGTCCCGGCGGATGGTGCCCAGCCAGGGCCGTTCGACGCCGGCCGCGCGCCGCGCCGCGACGTCGAAGCCGACGCAGAGCAGCCCGAACGCGACGATGTAGTACAGCGCCGACCACTTGACGCCGAAGGTGAGCCCGATCATCAGCCCGGTCGCGAACCGCCACCAGCGGAACCCGAGCTTGGGGCCCCACACCGACTCGTTGACCCAGCCTTCGCGGACCGCCGTCGCGAGCCGTTCGCGGACCTGGTCGCGGTCGGCGAGCAGGCAGGCGAACGCGGCGAGCACGAACAGCGCGATGAAGATGTCGAGCATGCCCATGCGCGACTGCAGGTGGAGTACACCGTCGCTGATCACCAGGATGCCGGCGATGCCGCCGAGCAGCGTCGAGCGGGTCAGGCGGCGGGCGATGCGGATGGTCAGCAGCACCATCAGCGTGCCGGCCAGCGCGGGCATGATGCGCCAGCCCCAGCCGTTGTAGCCGAACAGCCACTCGCCGATCGCGATCAGCTGCTTCGCCAGCGGCGGGTGGACGACCAGTTCGTAGCCGTAGTTGTCCTCGTAGCCGCCGTTGCGCAGCACCTGCCAGGCCTGCGGCACGTAGTGCTTCTCGTCGAAGACCGGGCTGCCCTTGTCGGTCGGGTCGCCGAGGTTCTGCAGGCGGACGATGCCGCCGATCACGGTCAGCACGATGGTGACGACCCAGCCGCGCAGCCGGTCGGCCGGCATGCCGCGGCCGAGCAGGGTCAGCTCGCGGTCGGAGGGCGGCCGGAGCGCCTCGACCGGGTCCGGCCGGACGCTTTCGTCGTCGGGACGGGTCAGCACGGCGGTCACGGGGCGATCCTACGGGCGAGGCGGGGCATGCGTCGTCCGGATCCGCTGATCAGCCTAGGCTGGCCGGGTGAGCTCACCGGTGACAACGGGCCGTCTGGTCCTGGCCGCTACCCCGCTCGGCGACGTCCGCGACGCCTCGCCGCGCCTGGCTTCGGCCCTGGCGGACGCGGATGTGGTCGCCGCCGAGGACACGCGCCGGTTCCGGTCGCTGGCGACGGCGCTGGGCGTCACCCCGCGCGGCCGGGTGGTGAGCTTCTACGAAGACGTCGAGTCGGCGCGCCTGCCCAAGCTGCTCGAAGCGCTGCACGCGGGCGAGACGGTGGTGCTGGTGACCGACGCCGGCATGCCGAGCGTGTCCGACCCGGGCTTCCGCCTGGTCGCGGCGTGCGTCGCGGAGGAGGTGCCGGTCACCTGCCTGCCGGGGCCGTCCGCGGTGACGACGGCGCTCGCGTTGTCCGGTTTGCCGTGCGACCGGTTCTGTTTCGAGGGGTTCGCGCCACGCAAGCCGGGCGAGCGGTCCAAGTGGCTGGCGGCGTTGCGCGACGAGCCGCGGACGGCGGTGTTCTTCGAGTCCCCGCACCGGCTGGGATCGCTGCTGGCGGACGCGGTGTCCGTGCTGGGTGGTTCGCGGCAGGCTGCGGTGTGCCGGGAGCTGACGAAGACGTACGAAGAGGTGAAGCGGGGGCATCTTTCGGAGCTGGCTTCGTGGGCTTCGGAGGGCGTGCGCGGGGAGATCACGGTGGTGCTGTCCGGCGCGCCGCCGCGGGCGGTGTCGGTGGCGGACCTGGTCGAAGAGGTCTCGGCCCGGGTGGCCGCCGGCGAACGGCTGAAGAGCGTGGCGGCGGAGGTCGCGGAGGCGGCCGGGGTGTCCAAAAAGGAGCTTTACGACGCGGTGCTGACCGCGCGGGTCAAGTGAGCAGCGCGGTCACCGCGGCGTGCGCCTTCGCGGCGTCCGGGGCGTCACCGGTGATCACGTCCGTGTACACGAACGACTCGCCGATCCGCACCAGCAGGTAGGCCAGGTCCGGTACCGGCAGCGGCGGCACCAGCCGTCCCGCGGCGACCTCGGCGTCCAGCAGCGCCGCCAGCTTCTCCGTGGTCCGCTTCTGGCAGACACTCGCGCGAGTCGTCAGCAGCCGCAGCGCTCGCTCCGGCTCGCGGCGCAGGAAGTCGCGGAACGGCGGTGAGTCGTTCGCGAACCGGACGTAGCCGCTCACGAAGTCCGCGATCCCCGCCGCGCCCCGGCCCGCGCACGCCGGCCACAGCCGGGCGATCGAGACCTCCGAGAGCGACCACAGGATCTCGCCCAGGAGCCGGTCGCGGCTGCCGATCCGGCGGTGCAGCGTCGCCCGGCTGATCGACAGCTCCTGCGCCAGTTCGCCCATGTCCACCCGGCGGCCGGTGAGGAACCAGTCGCGGGCGACGGCGAACGCATCCGAGTGAGACATATGCCAGAATGTCTCACATCGAGCAGCGGACAGCGAGAGGGAACACGACATGCGCGCAGTGCAGGTGACCGAGTTCGGCGGACCCGAGGTGCTCACGCCGGTCGAGCTGCCCGACCCGGTGGCCGGGCCCGGGGAGGTCCTCATCGACGTCGAGCGCATCGGCGTCAACTACGCCGACACCCACCAGGCCGAGAACAGCTACCTCGCGCCGTCGAAGCTGCCGCTCGTCCCCGGTGGCGAGGTCGTGGGGCGCACTCAAGAAGGCCGGCGCGTCGTCGCCCTGCTCAACGGCGGTGGCGGGTACGCCGAGAAGGCCGTCGCGCCCGAAGCCACGACCTTCCCCGTGCCCGACGGCATCGACGACCTCACCGCGCTGTCCATGCTGGTCCAGGGCACGACCGCCTGGGTGCTGCTCCGGCGCAACGCGCACCTGGCCGAAGGCGAGTCGGTCGTCGTGCACGCCGCCGCCGGTGGGGTGGGGACCGTCGCCGTGCAGCTCGCCAAGGCCTGGGGGGCCGGCCGCGTCATCGCCACCGCGAGCAGCGACGAGAAGCGCGCGCTCGCCCTCGAGCTGGGTGCCGACGTCGCCATCGACTCCCGCGCCGAGGACATGACCGAGGCCCTCCTCGACGCCAACGGCCGCCGCGTCGACATCGTGCTCGACATGGTCGGCGGGACGACGACCGACCAGAGCATCGCCGCGCTCGCCCCGTTCGGACGGCTGGCCTTCTACGGCATGGCCGGGCGTGAGAACCCGAAGCCGGTCGAGCTGCGCAACGTCCTCGGTCACAGCACCACGATCAGCGGCATGTGGCTGCCGCACGTCTTCCGCCTGCCGGGCAACGTCTTCGGCACGGCGCTGAACGAGCTGTTCGACCTCGTGCTGGCCGGCAAGCTCAAGGCGATCCCGGGCGGCGAGTACGCGCTGTCGGACGCGCGGGGCGCGCACGAGGCCCTGCGTTCCCGCCGGACGGTCGGCAAGCTACTGCTCGACCCGGCCAAGTAGCGGGTTCGCCAGGAGGTGTTCCAGGGGTGCCGCCTTGTGGAGGCACTCCTGCCACTCCGCCTCCGGGTCCGAGTCCGCCGTGATGCCGCCGCCGACGCCGAGCGCGATCGCGCCGGCGGCGATCTCGAACGTCCGGATCGCGACGTTCAGCTCCAGGCCCGCCACCGGCGACACCAGGCCGATCGCGCCCGTGTACACCCCCCGGCCGCAGTTCTCCAGTGACGCGATCAGCTCCAGCGCCCGGATCTTCGGCGCGCCGGTCACCGACCCCGGAGGGAACGTCGCCTCCAAAAGGGAAGCGTCCGAAACCGACGGGCGCAGCACCCCGGTCACCGTGGAATCCAGGTGCCAGACCCCCGGCGCCGGCCGGACCTCCAGCAGCGACGGCACCGTCACCGACCCCACCTCGCACACCCGGCCGAGGTCGTTGCGCACCAGGTCGGTGATCATCACGTTCTCCGCGACGTCCTTGGCGGACTGACGCAGCAGCCGGGCGTTCCCGTCGTCCTCCGGCCCGCGGCGGGGGAGCGTCCCCTTGATCGGCGTCGACCGCACCGCACGTCCGTGGCGCGCCAGGAACAGCTCCGGCGAGAACGAAACCACCGCACCCCACGGGCCGGACAGGAACGCCGCGCGCCGCGGCGCCAGCCGGGACACACCAGCCGCGAACAGGGCCGCGGGCGAGCCGGTGAACGACCCGGTGAACCGGCAGCAGATGTTCGCCTGGAACAGTTCGCCCGCTTCGATCGCGTGCACGCACGCCTTCACCGCGTCCCGGTGTTCCGACGGCAGCGGACGCCGCAGTGGCCCGGCCCGCCAGGAAAGGTCCGGAACCCCGGCCGCCAGCAGGCTTTCCATTGTGGACACCGAGGGGCCGCCGCCGTCGAGGGACTCCAGGTGGCAGGCGCCCGAGGCGTCCCAGCGCAGCACGTGATCGGCCCAGCCCCACGCCGTCGCGGGCAGGGCGCCGGTCCGGCCCGACGGGTCCGCCGAGTCGTAGGACAGGTAGCCGAACCAGCCGCCGCCGATCACCCCGGGCGCGGCCTCCACCGGCTGCGGGAAGGAAGGCGCGGCCGGGGCCAGGTGAAGCGATGGCGCGATCACCGCTCGCGAGGAAAACCAGTCACCCGACAGCATGGCGGGCGGCGGCCGGCCGCGAGAAGCCGCGTGCGCGGCCAGCACCAGCAGTGCGCGCGACGGCGTCAGGTCCGTCCGGAGTGGCCTGCTCGTCACGCGCATGGCGACATTGTCGCCGGTCCTACAGCAAAAGGTCGCCCAATGTGAACGGGTACACGACGGCGTTCTGCTCCACCGGCCCGGCGATGCCGGGGACGTCCGGGGCGCACGCGTGCTGGTGCACCCCGAGCCGCGAGTGGAACCAGCCCGGCCGCCCGGGGATGCCGTTGTGCCGGATCAGCCACAGCACGACCTCGCTGTCGGCCCAGCGGTCCGGGTGCAGCCGGTGCGCCCAGGCGTCGTGGTCGGCGTAGACCAGCACCCGCTCGATGCGCGCCGCGTGCCGGACGTGCTTGATCCACGCCTTGACGAACCGGTCGTCGACGCTCGGTGCCGCCACTTCGAGGGCCGGCGCCAGCGACCCGGGGGCGAACGCGCCGAGCCTGCTCGCCGTCCGCACGAAGAAGTCCGCCTGGTCGTGCACCGCGCCGGGCCGGGCGTAGTGCCGGCCACCGGCGTGCAGCCCGGCCTCCTGCGCGCCGGCCAGGTTGCGCTCCGCGGCGGAACTGCTCCAGTTGACGTTCTCGCTGATCGTCACCGACACGAACCGGGTCTGCGCGGCGCGCACGGCCTGCCAGTCGGCCACGCGTTCGCGGTGCGACAGCGAGATGCCGAGCTCGCTCTCCGGCTCCGTCACAATCCGCCCCCGGCACGTCGGTGGAGAGCACACCATACGTCGCCGGGAGCGGACCCGCAGTGACAAACGCGCCGTTGATCAGGCGTTCTCTTTTTGGAAGGTACGGGTGCCCCACCACACCGACAACACGGCCATCAGCAGCACCACGACGCTGCCCGTGAACAGCGCGTCCATCGTGAAGTCGCCGCGGAAGGTGTTCCGCTCGACGTCCACCACGTGGCGGAACGGGTTGATCTGGGAAATCCGGTACAGCCACTCCGGCGCGGCCCCGGACGTGATCGGCAGGAGGATCCCCGAGAGCAGCAGCAGCGGGATCAGCACCGCGTTGAGCAGGGCCGGGAACGTCTCCTCGCTCTTCAGCGTCAGGGCCAGCGCGTAGGAGCACGACGCCAGCGACACCGCCAGCAGGAACACGATGACCAGGCTCAGCAGCACGCCACCGACGGGGGCGTCCAGGTCGAACGCCAGGTAGGCCAGCGCGATGATCAGCAGGGCCTGGACCACGGCCTGCAGCGCGTTGGCCAGCACCTTGCCCAGCAGCAGCGCCGCCCGGCTGACCGGCGTCACCCGGAACCGCTCGACGACGCCGGAGCGGTAGTCGGCCAGCAGCCCGAACCCGACGAACGAGCTGCCGAACAGCGCCAGCTGGGCGATGAGCGCCGGGGTGAGCAGCATCCAGCCGTCCACTTCGGACATGCCTTGGGCCTGCACGGCCTTCACCATCAACGGCCCGAACAGGAACAGGTACAGCAGCGGCTGCATGATCCCGATCAGCACCCAGGTCGGGTTGCGCAGCGCCGCCGTCATGTCGCGGCGGAAGATCAGCCAGGTGTCACGCAGCACGGCCGGCCTCCTCCGCTTCCCGCAGCGAACGCCCGGTCAGCGTCAGGAAGACGTCGTCGAGCGTCGGCCGGTGGACCTGCACCGAGAGCATCGCGATGCCCTTGGCGTCCAGTGCGCGCAGCAGCTCCGGCAGCGCGACGTCGCCGCGCGGCACCCGGAACCGGACCTCCCCGTCGGAGACGGACAGCTCCTCCGCGCCCGCGAGCCGCCCGGCGATCTCGGCGGCGTCCGTGGCCTGGCCCGGCTCGACCCCCACCTCGACGCGGTCGCCGTTGACCCGCGCCTTCAGCGCGTCCGGCGTCCCTTCGGCGACGATCCGGCCGTCGTCGATGACGATCAACCGGTCCGACAGCGCGTCCGCCTCGTCGAGGTAATGGGTCGTGAGGAAGACCGTGACGCCCTGTTCGGCGCGCAGCCGGCGGATGTGGTCCCACAGGTTGGCGCGGCTCTGCGGGTCGAGGCCGGTCGACGGCTCGTCGAGGAACACCAGGCCCGGCGAGTGGATCAGCCCGAGCGCGATGTCGAGCCGCCGCCGCTGCCCGCCGGAGAGCGTCTTGGTCAGCCGCTGGTCCAGGCCGGTCAGGTCGAGCTGCTCGGCGAGTTCGGCGCCGCGCGCGATCGCGTCGGCCTTGCTCATCCGGTAGAGCCGTCCCTGCAGCTCGAGCTCGTCGGCGACCTTGCTCTCCGGCGCGCTGCCGCCGCCCTGGGCGACGTAACCGATGCGCTCGCGCACCCCCAGCGGGTCGGCCAGCAGGTCGCGGCCGCCGACGGTCGCGGTGCCCGCGGTGGGCTTCAGCAGCGTGGTCAGCATGCGCAGCGTGGTCGTCTTCCCGGCGCCGTTGGGTCCGAGGAAGCCGACCAGCTCGCCCGCTTCGACGTCGAGGTCGACGCCCTTCACCGCGTGTACTTCGCCCCCATTGCGGCCCTTGCGGCGGAACCGCCGCTCGAGACCGCGTGCCGTGATCATGAGATCCCCTCTCAGGCTGTAGTCAAACTTGACTAGTTGAGGTCGACACCTTGCCCGATGCATCGTTCACTAGTCAAATTTGATTACGCGGGAGGATCGCCGAAGGCCCGGCCGGCGTCGTCGGCCATCTCGTACTCGCCTGACTCCAGCCGCGAGATCAGCGACCGGGTCCACTCCAGACCGGCGTTCGCCTGCGCCGACCACAGCCGGAACAGCTCGGCGACGTGCTCGGCCTGTTCCCAGTGCGCGGTGTCCTTGATCATCAGGCTGGCGCTGCGCTCCTCGGACTCGAGGATGACGAGCCGGTGTTCGAGGAGGCTGATCGCGCGCTGCCGGGGCAGCGCGGTCAGGAACGAGACGCCGGCGGCCACCTCCGCCGCGGCGGAGGTGGGTTCGGACAGCGCCTTCGCCAGCAGCAGGTGGAACTCCTGGTCGCCCACCGCCGTGATGCGGTAGGCCACCCGGTCGGGCCCGCCCTCGCCCGGCTCGACGTCGACCTGCTCCAGCAGGTCCTCGGCGGTCATCTTCTTCAGCGCGTGGTAGATCGACCCGGGCTGGACGTTGGCCCACTTGTCCGCCGACCAGGTCAGCAGCTCGCGCCGCACCTGGTAGCCGTGCGCGCGGCCGTACATCCGTACCACCCCGAGCACGAGCAGCCGTGTCGCCGACAACCGGGCCTCCCTCTCGACAAAGCGCGTGACGCCCTCCGTAGGCTAATAAGGTATGAGCACCCCTGTGTTGACCGCGGTGGCCTGGCCCTACGCCAACGGCCCCCGCCACATCGGCCACGTGTCCGGATTCGGCGTCCCGTCCGACGTCTTCTCCCGCTACCAGCGAATGGCCGGCAACCGGGTGCTCATGGTCTCCGGGACCGACGAACACGGCACCCCGATCACCGTCCAGGCGGACAAGGAGAACTCCACCCCGCAGGAGACGGCGGACAAGTACACCCGCCAGATCGGCAACGACCTGCAGGGCCTCGGCCTCTCCTACGACCTGTTCACCCGGACCACGACCGGCAACCACGCCGAGGTGACGCAGCAGATCTTCCTGGCGCTGCACCGCAACGGCTACGTCGTGCCGAAGACCACGCGCGGCGCGATCAGCCCCTCCACGGGCCGCACGCTGCCGGACCGCTACGTCGAGGGCACCTGCCCCATCTGCGGGTACGACGGCGCGCGCGGCGACCAGTGCGACAACTGCGGCAACCAGCTCGACGCCGCGGAGCTGATCAACCCGAAGTCGCGGATCAACGGCGAGACGCCGAAGTTCGTCGAGACCGAGCACTACTTCCTCGACCTGCCGGCGTTCACCAAGACCCTCGGCGACTGGCTGGGCACCAAGAACGACTGGCGCCCCAACGTCCTCAACTTCACCAAGAACCTGATCGACGACATGCGGCCGCGGCCGATCACCCGCGACCTCGACTGGGGCGTCAAGATCCCCCTCGACGGCTGGCGCGACCAGCCGCTGAAGCGGTTCTACGTCTGGTTCGACGCGGTGATCGGGTACTTCTCGGCCAGCGTCGAGTGGGCCCGGCGCTCCGGCAACTCGGACGCCTGGCAGGAGTGGTGGAACAACGCCGACGCCCGGTCGTACTACTTCATGGGCAAGGACAACATCACCTTCCACGCCCAGATCTGGCCGGCGCTGCTGTTCGGGCAGAACGGCGAAGGCGACAAGGGCGGCGAGCCCGGCAAGTACGGCCGCCTGCACCTGCCGGACGAGATCGTCTCCAGCGAGTTCCTCACCATGAGCGGCTCGAAGTTCTCGACCTCGCGCGGGCGCGTCATCTACGTCGAGGACTTCCTGCGCGACTTCGGCCCGGACACGCTGCGGTACTTCATCTCGGTCGCCGGCCCGGAGACCCAGGACACCGACTTCACCTGGGACGAGTTCGTCCGCCGGACCAACTTCGAGCTGGCCAACGAGTGGGGCAACCTGGTCAACCGGTCCATCTCGATGGCGCACAAGAACGTCGGCGCCATCCCGCGCCCGGAGGCCCCGACAGCGGCCGACGAAGACCTGAAGGCGTTGTCCCGCAAGGCCTTCGACACCGCGGGGGCGCACCTGGCCCGGTCCCGGTTCAAGCTGGCGGCGGCCGAGGCGATGAAGGTCGTCACCGCGGCGAACAAGTACATCTCCGACCAGGAGCCGTGGAAGCTCAAGGACGACCCCACGCGGCGCGACACCGTGCTGCACACCGCGCTGCAGGTGGTCTCGGACGCCAACACGCTGCTGACGCCGTTCCTGCCGCACTCGGCGCAGAAGGTCCACGAGGCCCTCGGCGGCACCGGCGTCTGGGCCGCCCAGCCGGAGCTCAAGGAGGTCGACGACCTCGACATCGACGGCCGGGTCAACCCGATCCTCACCGGCGACTACACGGCCGAGCAGGCGAAGTGGGAGTCGAAGCCGATCGAGGTCGGCAAGCCCTTGGCCAAGCCGTCGCCGCTGTTCACCAAGCTCGACCCGGCGCTCGGCGAGACCGGCCCGGAGTGGGCACCGATCGTCAAGGAGTAAGAGGTATGCATGGGTGACGAGAAGCGCGAGCTGCCGCCGGTCCCGGACCGGCTCCCGGTGTCGGTGGTGGACGCGCACACCCATCTCGACGCGTGCGGCGCGGTCACCGCGGCCGATGTCACGGCCATGGTCGACCGCGCCGAGCGCGCCGGCGTCGCCCGCGTCGTCACGGTCGCGGACGACCTCGCTTCGGCCCGCTGGGCCGCCGAGGCCACGGGCTGGGACCCCCGCGTGTTCGCCGCCGTCGCGATCCACCCCACCCGGACCAAGGGGTTCGGCGAGGCCGAGAAGGCCGAGGTGGAGCGCCTGGCGGCCGGGGACCGCGTGGTCGCCGTCGGCGAGACCGGTCTCGACTACTACTGGGACTACTCGCCGCACGACGCCCAGCAGGAGGCGTTCCGCTGGCACATCGGCCTCGCGAAGCGGCTGGGCAAGCCGCTGATGATCCACGACCGCGAAGCCCACGACGACGTGCTGCGCATCCTGGCCGAAGAGGGTGCGCCGAATGCCGTAATTTTCCATTGTTTTTCCGGAGACGCGGAAATGGCCCGCAAGTGCGTCGACGCGGGGTATGTCCTTTCCTTCGCGGGCACCGTGACGTTCAAAAACGCGAGAGGCCTCCACGAGGCGGCTCGGCTCTGCCCGGCGGGGCAGTACCTCGTCGAGACCGACGCGCCGTTTCTGACCCCCCACCCGTTCCGTGGGCGGCCGAACGAGCCGTTCGGCGCCGCCTACACCGTCCGTCACCTGGCGGCGCTCAGGGGCGAAGCTGTCCACGAAGTCGCCGAATCGGTCCGGACCACCGCCGAGCGGATCTACCGACTCCCCAGCGTCACAACGGGTTGAACGCATTGCGACATCAGGGTTCCGGACTCCTCCACCTGAGGAGTGACCCGGATCACGACACTCCGGGGGGTGTTTGCGCAACCCGCCAGGACCCGTTACTGTCCCGTGATCGTGCCGGTCGGTACTGCGCACTGCAGTTGCCGACTGCTACGCCCACAGTCACGTCAGTGCACGTCGGGGAAGCGGAACCAGGAGCGGTACGGCCTGGAACCGTGACGATGGCGCCGGCTGCGGGCCCAGACGTAAAGACGTCGCCCCGAACGATGTCTTGGGAAAGGGAACGACCCGGTGACAGGTAGCAGACAGGCTGGAGCGCGCTCCGCGGCCGTCCTCGAGCGCGATTTCGAAGACACTGCGTACGGCCAGCTCGACTTCTCCGATGACCCGAACATCACGCAGCAGGACATCCTCGCCGCACTAGGCCCGGACGCCGACGCGATGATGGCGTCGATCGACGTCGACGTCGACGAGCTGATCCGGCTCATCAACGCCGAGACGACGTACCTGCCGCCGATCGTCATCCCGGACGAGACCGAGGCGGATCGCACCGCTTCCCCGGCCGCCCGCAAGGCCGTGCTGGACGAGGGTCTCCGCGAGACGACCAAGGTCTGGAAGCGCCGGTTCCTCAAGGGTGCCGTCCTCAGCGTCATGATCAGCGTCGCCGGTGGCGGTGCGGCCGCGCTGGCGATGAACAAGAGCGTCACCGTCGACGTCGACGGGCACCAGCAGACCGTGCACTCGTTCGGCGACACCGTCGGCGAGGTGCTCGAGGACGCGGGCCTGTCCGTCGGCGCGCACGACTCGCTCTCCCCGTCCCCGCAGGCGGAGGTCGGCGACGGCGGGGTCATCAAGCTGGAGCGCGGCCGTCAGCTGAAGCTGATCGTCGACGGCGCGGAGCACACGTCCTGGGTCCGCGCGACCCACCTGGGTGACGCGCTCGGCCAGCTCGGCATGGCCGGCATGGACAAGCCCGGCACGTGGATGTCGATGCCGAAGGACGGTGAGCTGCCCCTCGAGGGCGCGACCGTCGTGGTCAAGACCCTGAAGAACATCACGCTGTTCGACGGCGCCAACGCGCCGAAGCAGGTGAAGACGACGGCCGTCACCACGAAGGAGTTCCTGGGCGAGTACAAGCTCGCACTGGGCCCGGAGGACGCCGCCGAAGGTGGTCTGGACGTCAAGCTGACCGACGGCGCCGAGGTGCACATCAGCCGCACCGGCGTCTCGACGGTCGAGCAGAAGGAGACCATCGCCCCGCCCGAGCAGCGCGTCGACGACCCGGACCTGGATAAGGGCAAGACCAAGGTCGAGGACCCCGGCACGCCCGGCGAGAAGATGGTGACCTACAAGGTCACGCAGAAGAACGGCAAAGAGGTCGGGCGGGAGACCGTCTCCGAGCAGGTCATCACCCAGCCGAAGCCGAAGATCGTGCACGTCGGGTCGAAGAAGGCCCCGAACCCGGAAATCGGCGACGGTTCCGCGTGGGACCGCATCGCGCAGTGCGAGTCGGGCGGCAACTGGGCCACCAACACCGGCAACGGCTACTACGGCGGCCTGCAGTTCGACAAGCAGACGTGGAACGCCTACGGCGGCTCGCAGTACGCGGCGCTGCCGAACCAGGCTTCGCGCGAACAGCAGATCGCGGTGGCGGAGAAGGTCCGCGACGCCCGCGGCGGCTACGGCGCCTGGCCGGTCTGCGGCAAGAAGGCCTGACGCTTTCATCCGGAAAGGCCCCCGTCCTCCGTGGACGGGGGCCTTTCCGCGTGACGCTCCCAGTCACGCGAGATACGTCTTCAATCACGTGAGTTCCGCCGCTGATCACGCGAGTTACGCGTTCAAGTAGGCTCGCCCGGTGGTTGAACTGTTGGGACCTGCCGAGATCCGCGGGCTGGCGGCCGAGCTGGACGTGCGGCCGACCAAGAAGCTCGGGCAGAACTTCGTGCACGACCCCAACACCGTCCGCCGGATCGTCGAGCTCGCCAAGGTGGGGCCGGACGACGTCGTCCTCGAGGTCGGCCCCGGGCTCGGGTCGCTGACCCTGGGGCTGCTCGCCACCGGTGCGCGGGTGGTGGCCGTCGAGATCGATCCCAAGCTCGCCGAGCGGCTGCCCGAGACCGTCGCCGAGCGGGGGCCCGAGGCCGCGGGGAACCTCACCGTCGTCGGGGCCGACGCCATGCGCGTCACCCGGGAGGAACTGGGCGAGCCGACCGCCCTCGTCGCCAACCTGCCGTACAACGTCGCCGTCCCCGTCGTGCTGCACCTGCTGGCCGAGGTGCCCTCGCTGAAGTCCGGTCTCGTCATGGTGCAGACCGAGGTCGCCGACCGGATGGCCGCCGGCCCCGGCAGCCGGATCTACGGCGTGCCGAGCGTCAAGCTCGCCTGGTACGGCAGCGCACGCAAGGTCGCCGCCGTGCCACGCTCGGTGTTCTGGCCCGTGCCGAACGTCGATTCCGCGCTCGTCGCGTTCGAACGCGGCGACGAGACGGCGTCCGAAGACCGGGAACTGCTCTTCGGGCTGGTGGACGCCGCCTTCTCACAACGCAGGAAGACGCTCCGCGCCGCGCTCGCGGGCTGGGCGGGCTCGGCCGAGCGCGCCGGCGAGCTGCTGACGGCCGCCGGGATCGACCCCAGGACCCGCGGTGAGCAGCTGGACGTGCACGACTTCGCCCGGATCGCCGCCGCGCGTTAGCCTCCCGCGCCGCCTTCCTGCGTCGGTTCCACAGTGGAAGCGGCGAAAATACGCCTCTTGGCGTGCGATCTCGCGATCCGGACGCCGCCACTCGTGTGATCTGGGCCGACAGGCTTGCTTTCGCTCCTCGGGATCGGTTTTACTCATTACGTCCATCCCGAGCGACTGAGAGACCTGGCTCGCCGAAGTCGCAGCAACCACCCTCCACAGGGCAGGTGCTACCGCCAGGACCGATGGAGGCCGTTTTCGATGAAGAGGGTAGCTCGCCCCCTGCTGCTGACCAAGCGTCGCGTTGTCGACGAAGGCCGCCGCTCCGTGACCGCATGTCGACGCTCCCGTTGAGCTAGTCCGAGCCGTCTCACCCTTCTTCACGCACCGTCCATAGCGGACGGACATTCGCTTGCGGCCGGGCGCGCCCACGTGTGGCGGCGCCCTGTTTTCTGGAGCTTTCGTGATCACCGTCGAAAATCTGTCCAAGTCCTTTGCTGCCAACGGAAACTCGGTCCTCGCCCTGCGGGACGTGAGCGTCGACGTCCAGGCCGGCTCGCTGTTCGGCGTGGTCGGTCCCGCCGGGTCCGGCAAGTCCGTCCTCGCCCGTTGCATCGCGCTGCAGGAGCGCCCCGACCGCGGCGTCGTCCGCCTCGACGGCCTCAACACCGGCACCCTCGACGGCCGTCGCCTCCGCGAAATCCGCCGTCAGCTCGGGGTCGTCTCCACGAAGCCGGAGCTGATCGCCGAGCGCACCATCGCCGGCAACATCGCTTCCCCGCTCGAGCAGCTCGGCGTCGACGGCCCGCAGCGCCGCAGCCGGGTCGGCTCGCTGCTCGACCTCGTCGGCCTGACCCAGCGCGCCACGCAGCGTCCCGGCGAGCTGTCCGCCGGTCAGCTCCGCCGCGTCGCGGTCGCGAAGGCGCTGGCGGCGGCCCCCGCCGTGCTGCTCGCCGACGACCCGACCGCCGGCATCGACCCGGAGGAGGCCGGCGCGGTGCTCGCCGTCCTCGACCGGGCCCGGTCCGAGCTGGGCGTCACCGTCGTCGTCACGACGCCGGACGCGGGCGTGGTCCGCCGGATCTGCGACGACGTCGCGGTGCTGGAGGACGGCACGGTCGTCGAGCGCGGCACGGTGCTCGACCTGATCTCCGACCCGGCCAGCCGCACCGCGCAGGCGCTGCTGCCGGCCATCGAGACCACCCGCTCGCAGGTGGCGCGCTACGACCGCTCCGCCGACGTCGTGCTGGTCGGCTTCGCGTCGGTGGGCGCGCTGCTGCCCGAGGCCGCGGGCCGCTTCGACGTCGAGTTCGCCACCATCGGCGGCGGCCTGACCCGCATCGGCGACACCCCGGTCGGCCGGTTCCGCCTCGGCGTCCGCGGCGAGCGGGCCGACGCCGCCCTGGCGTGGGTCGCCGAGCGCGGTGGCCACGTCACCTACACCGCCCGCGGCCCGCAGGGTGTCGCGGCCGCCTGACCTGGCCCGAACGTCCGTGAATGCCACCTTGAGGGACGCTGAGTCCCTCGAGGTGGCATTCACGGCTGGCGGGGAGCGGGGCGGCGGGGACACGTAGGCTGGTCGGGTGCTCGCCGTAGTTCCGCCCCCAGTCACCGTCCGGGTCCCGGCCAAGGTCAACCTCCACCTTTCGGTCGACGACCTGCGCGAAGACGGTTACCACGAGCTGGTGACCGTGTTCCAGGCGCTGTCGCTGACCGACGAGGTGACCGTCGCGGTCACCGAAGAGCCCGGCATCGAGGTCTACGGCGAGGGGGAGGGTGCGGTCCCGACCGGTCCCGAAAACCTGGCCTGGCGGGCCGTCGAGGCGCTGGCCGCGCACGTCGGCCGCACCGGTGAGCCGAAGGTCCGGGTGGTGCTGCGCAAAGGCATCCCGGTCGCCGGCGGCATGGCGGGCGGCAGCGCCGACGCGGCGGCGACGCTGGTCGGGCTGGCGAGCCTGTGGAACCTCGACGTCACCCGCGACGAGCTGGCCGAGATCGCCGCCGGGCTGGGCAGCGACGTCCCGTTCGCGCTCTACGGCGGCACCGCGCTGGGCACCGGGCGCGGCGAGCAGCTCGTCCCGGTGCTGTCGCGGCACACGTTCCACTGGGTGCTGGCCTTCGACGCCGAAGGGCTGTCGACGCCGAAGGTGTTCAAGGAGCTCGATCGCCTGCGTGCGGCGGGCAACCCGCCCCGGATCGGCTCGCACACGCCGGTCGTCGAGGCGCTGGCCTCGGGCGACCCGCGTCAGCTGGCCCTCCTGCTGGGCAACGACCTCCAGGCGGCGGCGGTCTCGCTGCGGCCCGACCTGCGCCGCACGCTCCGGGCGGGCGTCAACGCGGGCGCGCTCGCGGGCACGGTGTCCGGCTCCGGCCCGACGTGCGCGTTCCTCTGCGAAGACGCGCAGTCGGCGGTGGAGGTCGCCGCGGAGCTGTCGGGCGCCGGCGTGTGCCGGACGGTCCGCGTGGCCCACGGCCCGGTCCCCGGCGCCCGCGTCGTCGGCGGGGACGACGCGCCGCGCCCGGCAACGCCGCGGGTGCACGCGTGAAGCGCGCCGAGTTCGCGTTCCCCGGCCCGCTGCGCGACCAGCTGGTCGCGGCGATCCTGCGCGGGGACAAGACTTCGACCACCGGCCTGGTCGCCGAATACGAGAAGCACGGCGAAGAGCTGCCCGTCGTCGGCGAGCGCGAGCTGATGATCGACTCGGCGGGCGAAGGGGTCGCGGTGCTCGAGACCACCGAGGTCCGCGTCCTGCCACTGTCCGAAGTGGATCTGCAGCACGCGCTCGACGAGGGCGAGGGCTTCACGAGCGTCGCCGAATGGCGCGCCGACCACACGGAGTACTGGCAGAGCGCCGAAATGCGCGCCGCGCTGGAAGATCCGGAATTCACCGTGGACGACACGACGCAGGTCGTGGCGACGCGGTTCGTCATCGTGGCAGTGTCTCCCAAAGAGAGGATCGGCTGAACGGATGGCCAACCTGGTCAATCTCGAGTCGGTGAGCAAGTCCTACGGGGTGAAGCCACTGCTGGACGGCGTCTCCCTCGGCGTCGCGGCCGGGCAGCGCATCGGCGTCGTCGGCCTCAATGGTGGCGGCAAGACCACCCTGCTGGAAGTCCTTTCCGGACTCGCCGAGCCGGATTCCGGGCGGGTCAGCCACGTTGGCGGCCTGCGGATGGCGGTGGTCACCCAGCGCACGGAACTGCCGGACGGCAGCACGGTCGGCGACTTCGTGCTCGAACGCTACGGCGCCGAGCACGAATGGGCCGCCGACGCCCGCGTCAGGTCCATTGTGGACGGGCTGGGGATCACCGCGATCGGGCTCGACACGCCCACCACCAACCTCTCCGGTGGCGAGCGGCGCCGGGTCGCGCTGGCCGCTGCGCTGACCGGCGAGCTCGACCTCGTCGTGCTGGACGAGCCGACCAACCACCTGGACGTCGAAGGTGTCCGCTGGCTCGCCGACCACCTGCTCGCGCGCCGGATCGCCGTCGTGGTCGTCACCCACGACCGGTGGTTCCTCGACACCGTCGCGACCGTGACGTGGGAGGTCGCGAACGGCCGCGTCGAGCAGTACGAAGGCGGTTACGCCGACTGGATCTTCGCGCGCGCCGAGCGTGCGCGGCTGTCGGCGACGGCCGAGGAGAAGCGGCAGAACCTGGCCCGCAAGGAGCTGGCGTGGCTGCGCCGCGGCCCGCAGGCCCGGTCGTCGAAGCCGCGCTACCGGATCGAAGCGGCCGAAGCGCTGATCGCCGACGTTCCGCCGCCACGCGACTCCGTCGAACTGCAGGCGTTCGCGAAGCGGCGGCTCGGCAAGTCCGTGCTGGAGCTGGAAGACACGACGTACGCGGTGGGCGAGCGGACGCTGCTCGACCACGTCACCTGGCGGATCGGCCCGGGCGACCGGATCGGCCTGGTCGGCGTCAACGGCTCCGGCAAGACGTCGCTGCTGAAGCTGCTCGGCGGCGACGTCGAGGGCACGACCGGCCGCCGCGTCGAGGGCAAGACGGTCGCGCTCGCGCACCTGCGCCAGGAGCTCGACGACCTGCCCGGCGACCTGCGCGTGCTGCAGGCGATCGAGCAGGTGGCCGGGCGCGTGGTGTTCGGCAAGCAGGAGATGACGGCCTCGCAGCTCGGCGAGAAGCTCGGCTTCCCCGCGGCCCGGCAGTGGACGCCGGTCGAGGACCTCTCCGGCGGCGAGCGGCGCCGGCTGCAGCTGTGCCGCCTGCTGATGGCCGAACCGAACGTGCTGCTGCTCGACGAGCCGACGAACGACCTGGACATCGACACCCTGCAGCAGCTGGAGGACCTCCTCGACGGCTGGCCGGGCACGATGGTCGTCGTCTCCCACGACCGCTACCTGGTCGAACGCGTCTGCGACACGATCGTCGCGCTCTTCGGCGACGGCCGGATCACCCACCTCCCGGGCGGTATCGAGGAGTACCTGAACCGCCGCGCGCTCGCGAAGGAACCGGCGGCCGCGACGGCCCCGACGGCGGCCAAGACCGAGGCGAAGAAGTCGGCGGCGGACCTGCGGGCGGCGCAGAAGGAGCTCGGCCGGCTGGAGCGCAAGCTCGACCAGCTGCACGCCAAGGAGGAGAAGCTCCACGCGTCGCTCTTGGCGGCCGCGACGGACCCGGCGAAGCTGATGGAGCTCAACGCCGAGCTGAAGGGCGTCCGGGGTGAGATCGAGGACGTCGAGGGCCGGTGGCTGGAGGCGTCCGAACTGCTGGAGTGACAGCTGTTCCCGCGTTGCCACGCGGCGGGTGCCGGGGTCCCAGTAATGTTTGCGCCATGAGCAGGTTCGTGGACACGCTCGTCGCCACCGCGACGAAGCGGGGACAGCAGCGCGGCATGGTCACCGGGGAGCCGAAGGAGCCGGTCCGGCGGACCTGGGCCGAGGTGCACACCGAAGCGCGGCGGATCGCCGGTGGTCTGGTCGCCGGCGGGTTCGAGCGCGGGGGTGCCGTCGCGGTGCTGGCCGCGGCGCCGGTGCTGATCGCGCCGACCGTGCAGGCCGTGTGGCTGGCCGGCGGCAGCGTCACCATGCTGCACCAGCCGACCCCGCGCACCGATCTCGCCGAGTGGGCCGAGGACACCGTGCGGGTGCTCGGGATGATCGGTTCCGACCTCGTGCTGCTGGGCGAGCCGTTCGACCAGCTCGCGCCGGTGCTGGAGCAGAAGGGCATCGGGTTCAAGCTCATCACCGAGCTGGCTGCCGCCGAACCGCTGGCGGACGTCGTCGCGACCGACGAGGGCGACACCGCGCTGCTGCAGCTGACGAGCGGCTCGACCGCCGACCCGAAGGCCGTGCGGATCACCTACGGGAACCTGTACTCCAACGTCAAGGCCATGGTCGAGCGCGCGGAGTTCGACTTCGACGTCGACGTGATGGTCTCGTGGCTGCCGACGTTCCACGACATGGGGATGGTCGGCTTCCTGACCGTGCCGATGACCTTCGGCGTCGAGCTGGTCAAGATCACGCCGGTCGAGTTCCTCTCGGGGCCGCTGATCTGGCCGGAGCTGATCACGAAGTACCACGGCACCACGACGGCGGCGCCGAACTTCGCGTACGCGATCGTCGGGCGCCGGATGGCCCGCGTCGACTCCGGCGACGCGTACGACCTCTCGAAGCTGCGCATCGCGCTGAACGGCGCCGAGCCCATCGACGAGACCGCCGTCCAGACCTTTGTGGACGCCGGTGCCCGGTTCAAGATGCCGGCGGAGTGCGTCTTCCCGGCCTACGGCATGGCGGAAGCGACGCTGGCGGTGTCGTTCGCGCCGCTGTTCACCGGCCTCACCCTGGACGTCGTCGAGGCCGACGCGCTGGAGGCGGAAAACCGCGCGGTGCCGGTCCCCGAGGGCGACCCGCGGCGCGGCACCGACAGCGTCCGGTCGTTCGCGCTGCTCGGCCGCCCGCTGGACGGGCTGGAAGCGGAGATCGTCAACGAGGCGGGCGAGCGGGTCGGCGAGCGCGAGGTCGGCGAGATCCGGCTGCGCGGCGAGGCCGTGACGCCCGGCTACCTGACCATGGAGGGGCCGGTCGCGACGCAGGACGCGGACGGCTGGCTCGGCACCGGCGACCTCGGGTACCTGGTGGACGGCCAGATCGTCATCTGCGGCCGCCGCAAGGACGTCATCATCATGGGCGGCCGCAACCTGTACCCGACCGACATCGAGCGCGCGGCCACCTCGGTCGAAGGGGTGCGCGCGGGCAACGCGGTGGCGGTCCGGCTGGACGCGGGCAGCCGTCGCGAGCGGTTCGCGGTGGTCCTGGAGTCGAAGCTGGCGGGTGACGCCGAGGCCGAGAAGAACTTGATGAAGCAGGTGTCGGCCCGGGTCCGCGACGCCGTCGACATGCGGCCGTACGCGGTGGTGGTGCTGCCGGCGGGCAGCCTCCCGAAGACCCCGTCGGGCAAGGTCAAGCGCGCGGCGACGGCCCAGCAGTTCGCCGACCGGATCAAGAAGAACGCCGACGCCTGACAGAGATGATGTTGGGGAGCACCTCCCGGCGGGGTCTGACCCGACGCCTGACTGACTCCGGGTCCTTACCGGGATATGTCGGCCTC